>NZ_JBSGAH010000008.1:0-318434 GCF_053600675.1 Streptomyces sp. NPDC005004 | reverse complement strand
AGATCTTCCGCAGATCCCGCATCAGCCCCATCCGCATGACCGTCATCGCAAAAGCCGTCCTCACCCTGGAGAGGCAACGCTGAAAACGCTCAGTGACCGTCGACCTGGACGGGGTGCTGGTGAGTGCCCATTCCGACAAGGAGGACGCCGCCCCGCCCTGGAAGGGGAAAGGGCCTCCATGACCGCACACCGAAAGGCCGATGCCGCGTAGACGGCCCGGTGCTTTGCGCGCCGAACGATGCGGCCCACGCGCCTGGGAGGACTTGCCCCTGATCGGATCCACGGGCTCTCTGCCCACCACCAGGGTTGATATCGGGGAGGGCGCCGGCGGCGACCGACAGTGACCGGCGAGTCACTCGCGTCCGCGGCGAACCCCCAGCTCACGCCCCCCGCCAAGAACGAGTTTCCGCGGAAGGCTGGCCGTACGGCAAGATGGGGTGTATCTGCCCACTGCCAGATTTCAAGCTGCCGGACGGTTTCTCTTGGCTGAGTTCATTTACACCATGCGCAAGGCGCGCAAAGCGCACGGCGACAAGGTGATCCTCGACGACGTCACCCTGAGCTTCCTGCCGGGGGCGAAGATCGGTGTCGTCGGTCCGAACGGTGCCGGTAAGTCGACCGTGCTGCAGATCATGGCGGGGCTGCAGCAGCCCTCCAACGGTGACGCCTTCATCTCCCCCGGTTACAGCGTCGGCATCCTGCTCCAGGAGCCCCCGCTGAACGAGGAGAAGACGGTCCTGGAGAACGTCCAGGAGGGCGTCGCCGAGATCAAGGGCAAGCTCGACCGGTTCAACGAGATCGCCGAGCTGATGGCGACCGACTACTCCGACGCGCTGCTCGACGAGATGGGCAAGCTCCAGGAGGAGCTGGACCACGCCAACGCCTGGGACCTCGACGCCCAGCTCGAGCAGGCCATGGACGCGCTCGGCTGCCCGCCCGGCGACTGGCCCGTCACCAACCTCTCCGGTGGTGAGAAGCGCCGCGTCGCGCTCTGCAAGCTGCTCCTCGAGCAGCCCGACCTGCTGCTCCTCGACGAGCCCACCAACCACCTCGACGCCGAGTCGGTGAACTGGCTGGAGCAGCACCTCGCCAAGTACCCGGGCACCGTCGTGGCCATCACCCACGACCGGTACTTCCTGGACAACGTCGCCGAGTGGATCCTCGAGCTCGACCGCGGCCGCGCGTACCCCTACGAGGGCAACTACTCCACGTACCTGGAGACCAAGCAGACGCGTCTGAAGGTCGAGGGCCAGAAGGACGCCAAACGCGCCAAGCGGCTCAAGGAAGAGCTGGAGTGGGTGCGGTCCAACGCCAAGGGCCGCCAGGCCAAGTCCAAGGCCCGCCTCGCCCGCTACGAGGAGATGGCGGCCGAGGCCGACAAGATGCGGAAGCTGGACTTCGAGGAGATCCAGATCCCGCCGGGCCCGCGCCTGGGCAACATCGTGGTCGAGGTCAACGACCTCAACAAGGCGTTCGGCGAGAAGATCCTCGTCGACGACCTGAGCTTCACGCTGCCGCGCAACGGCATCGTCGGCGTCATCGGTCCGAACGGCGCCGGCAAGACCACGCTGTTCAAGATGATCCAGGGTCTGGAGATCCCGGACTCCGGGGACATCAAGGTCGGCGAGACCGTCAAGATCAGCTACGTCGACCAGAGCCGCGAGAACATCGACCCCAAGAAGACGCTGTGGGAGGTCGTCTCCGACGGCCTCGACTACATCAACGTCGGCCAGGTCGAGATGCCGTCCCGTGCCTACGTCTCCGCGTTCGGCTTCAAGGGCCCGGACCAGCAGAAGCCCGCGGGCGTGCTGTCCGGCGGTGAGCGCAACCGCCTCAACCTCGCGCTCACCCTCAAGCAGGGCGGCAACCTGCTGCTCCTCGACGAGCCCACCAACGACCTCGACGTCGAGACCCTCTCCAGCCTGGAGAACGCGCTCCTGGAGTTCCCCGGCTGTGCCGTGGTCGTCTCCCACGACCGCTGGTTCCTGGACCGGGTGGCCACGCACATCCTCGCCTACGAGGGCGACTCCAAGTGGTTCTGGTTCGAGGGCAACTTCGAGTCGTACGAGAAGAACAAGATCGAGCGGCTCGGCGCCGACGCCGCCCGCCCGCACCGCGCCACCTACAAGAAGCTGACCCGGGGCTGATCTCACCTTGCGCCACATCTACCGCTGCCCGCTGCGCTGGGCGGACATGGACGCGTACGGCCACGTCAACAACGTGGTGTTCCTCCGCTATCTGGAGGAGGCCCGTATCGACTTCCTGTTCCGTCCGGACAAGGACTTCAAGCAGGGGTCGGTCGTGGCGCGACACGAGATCGACTACAAGCGGCAGCTCGTCCACCGGCACGCGCCGGTCGACATCGAGCTGTGGGTCACCGAGATCAGGGCCGCGTCCTTCACCATCACCTACGAGGTGAAGGACGACGATCTCGTCTACGTCCGGGCGTCCACCGTGATCGTCCCGTTCGACTTCGAGGCCCAGCGGCCGCGCCGGATCACCGCGGAGGAGCGCGAGTTCCTCAGCGAGTACACCGACGACGGCGGCGAAACCGGCGCGGGTGACGAGGAGGAGGCCGTCGCCGCATGACGGTGCTCCATCTCGCCGACGAGAGGGAGGCGGCGGACCTCGGCGCCTTCCTCTCCCGGCTGCTCCATTACGACCGCGGAGCGGCGGTGCGTCTCCAGGCGGCCGGCACGGCGCTCGCCGTGTTCGGCCGGCCGCCGTCCTTCGAGGTGCTCGCGATCCGCGCGGCCAGGCTCGCCAAGCCCTACGAGGACGGGCTCGACGTCACCCTCGACGCGACCGTCTCCGCCGGTGAGCTGCTGGAGTCCCTGGACGACCGGGCGGCCACCGCCGCCGTTCCCGCCGCCGTCACGGGACCGCCGTGGGCCGGGCTGCTGCCGCCGCGCGGCGGCTGGCGTCCCGAGCCGGGGCTGCCCGCCCCGGAGGAACTGCGCCGTACCGTCGGCCGGTCGGTCGCGGAGTTCCGCGCCCGCACCGAGGAACTGGCCCCCGAGGCGCGCACCCGCGCCGAACTGGACCGTACGGGACGGGAGATCTGGTCCCGCGAGATCGGTACGACCCGGCTCCCGCTGCGCGCCGTCCACGCGGCGCACTCGCTCGGCTTCCTGCGCCCCGGCACCGGCGCGGAGGACGTCGTCCTGCTGTCCTCGGGCACCTGGCTGAGGCTGCGCACGCCGTACGGCTCGGTCGCCGTGCGCGGGGCGGGTCTCGGCGCGCTCGGCGTCAGCGTGCGCTGACCTTTTCCGGGGGCTCTTCGGAGCCCCTTTTCGGGCTTCAGCCCTCGGTGTTGACCATCGAGGCGGCGGCGTACGTGAGGTAGTTCCACAGCGTCCGCTCGTGCTCCTCGGAGAGCCCCAGCTCGTCCACGGCGACCCGCATGTGCTTCAGCCAGGCGTCGTGCGCGGCCCGGTCCACGGCGAACGGCGCGTGCCGCATCCGCAGCCGGGGATGTCCCCGGTTCTCGCTGTAGGTGCTCGGACCGCCCCAGTACTGGATGAGGAAGAGCGTCAGCCGCTCCTCGGCCGGACCCAGGTCCTCCTCCGGGTACATCGGCTTGAGCAGCGGGTCCTCCGCGACGCCCTCGTAGAAACGGTGGACGAGCCGCCGGAACGTCTCCTCCCCGCCGACCTGCTCGTAGAAGGTCTGCTCCTGAAGCGTGCCACGCCGGATCTCATTCACCCGTCCATGGTCTCAGACGGGGTGACCGAGGACCTGGGTCGTAGGACCCCTGCCCGGTGCCGTGCGGCGAGGTGCCGTGCCAGGGGGCACCTCCCGGCCGGAGGCCGGCGGAGTCGCGGGCCCGCGAAGACCGGGGAGACGCCCCCTAGGACGCGGTCGGCTCGGTGGCTCGCGTACGCCGTTGCCGGTCCAGTTCGGTGTAGCGGGCGCGCATCGCGTCGCTGGCGGCCGGGCCTGCGCTGAAGACGTACGCCTCACTGTCGTCGAGGCGTTTGCCGGTGCGGGCGTCGACCACCACCGGCTCGGACTCCTGGCCGGTCTCGGTGTCGATCAGGATCATGGAGCGGTCCTGGGGGTCGAGGTGCCGGTTGCCCCAGGCGGCGAGGGCGACGATCACGGGGCGCAGGGAGCGCCCGAGGTCGGTGAGGACGTACTCGTGGCGGACGGGGTTCGTCTGATACGGGCGCCGCTCCAGCAGACCGTCGCCGACCAGGGTCTTCAGGCGTGCGGTGAGCATGCTGGTGGAGATGCCGAGGCTCTGCTGGAACTGGTCGAAGCGCGTGTAGCCGTCGAAGGCGTCGTGCAGGATCAGCAGCGTCCACCACTCGCCCACGTGCCGCACCGTGGTCGACAGCGGGCACTCGCGGTCCTCCAGCCTGATCCGGTTCGGCATGGCACTCTCCTTGGTTACTGCTAAAGTCGAAGTTACTGGCTTCTATTCTAGCAGTGACCGGGTTCCCGGCACCGAGCCATGTCGCCATCTCCCTGTCTGCGAGGCACCCCCATGTCCGAAACCCCCGACACCGTCGAACTGCCGGAGGCCGTCGAGCGCTATCTCCGGGCGCACGACGCGCACGACGTCTCCGCCACCCTGGCCACGTTCGCGCCCGGCGCCACCGTCACGGACGACGGCCAGACCTACGAAGGAACCGTCGCTCTCACGCGCTGGCTGGAGGGGACGGCCGCCGAGTTCACGTACACGACCACACTCGTCGGCGCCGAGAGCGACGGGCCCGGCCGGTACACAGTCGTCCAGCACCTGGAGGGCGACTTCCCCGGCGGAACCGTCGACCTGCGGTACCGCTTCGTTCTCGACGGCGGGCTGATCAGCCGGCTCGACATCGCTCTCTGACAACGGTCTGGAAATCGAGGAAACATGAAAACCTGGTTCATCACCGGCGGGACCCCCGGCGGTTTCGGCCTGACCTACGCCGATGCCGCTCTCGAACGCGGCGACAACGTCGTTCTCACCGCCCGCCGCCCCAAGCTGCTCGACGACTGGGCCGCCCGCCACGGCGACCGGGTGCTCGTCCTGCCACTGGACGTCACCGACGCCGATCAGATCCGCGACGCCGTCCGCACGGCGGAGGATCGCTTCGGCGGCATCGACGTCCTGGTCAACAACGCGGGGCGGGGCTGGTACGGCTCCGTCGAAGGCACGGCCGAGGCCGACGTGCGGCGGTCCTTCGAGCTGAACTTCTTCTCCGTGACGGGACTCCTGCGTGCCGTCCTTCCGGGTATGCGCGCCCGGCGCGGCGGCTGGATCGTCAACATGTCCTCCGTGGCCGGACTGCGAGGCGTCCCGGGCTTCGGCTACTACAGCGCCGCCAAGTTCGCCGTCGAGGGTCTCACCGAGGCGCTGCGCGAGGAGGTGGCCCCCTTCGGCATCAAGGTCCTGGCCGTCGAACCCGGCGCCTTCCGGACCCACGCGTACACCGCCTTCGCCGACGAGTCGGTGTCCGAGACGGTCGATGCGTACGCACCGTTCGTCGAGTCGGTCCGTGAGGCGATGATCGGGCAGGACGGGCGCCAGCCGGGAGATCCGGAGCGGGGGGTGCGAGCCGTCCTGGAGGCGATGGATCAGGAGAAGCCTCCGCGGCGCATCGTGCTGGGGGCGGCGGGGTACGACGCCGTCCACGAGCAACTGGAGGGCATGATCGAGGAGTTGCGCGCCCACGAGGATGCCTCTCGGGGTGCGGACTTTCCCCCGGGTCAGTAGCCGCAGACGCTCGCGGCCCGCAAGGCCCTGACGCGGCCTGCTCCTGAGAGGGGGTCGCCATGAAGTCGAGACCACCGCTGCCGGTGACATACGACGAGGTGGTGGCCACCGCGCACGCCGCGTCTCAGGGGCGGCCCCTCCCCCACCCGCCACCCCGGAAGCCGCCGCCGAGGCGGAACGAACCACCGGCTTCCCGACGCCCCCGCTCCTGCGCCGCCTCCCCACCGAGGTGGCCAACGGCGGCTTCGGCCCGGACGAGGGCCTCCTGGGCGCCCGCGGCGGTCACGATCTCCGACCGGCGGCGGGCGGCTCGGCCGGGCTCCGGCAAAAAGCGGCGGGCGCTGAAAATAGGGCGCGGACCTACTTCCTACGTCGCCGCCCTGCCCGCTTCTTCAGCTCGGCCTGCCCCCGCTGCGTCCAGTCCCCCTGGTGGCGATAGCAGCGCGCCGTCCCCTTCACCGTCTTGTTCTGGCAGCGGCCTCCAGCCTCCGTAGGCCAGCCGCACTTCCCTTGCTTCCACTCCCCCACAGTCCACCCCCAGGCAGCTCACGGCATGTGTCGCCCCCAGGGTGCGCGACCACGCGAACGTACGGCAGGGCGCGAGGCGGGCGGCATCGGTGCCACACGCGCACGCCGGTCGGTACGTCGAGGCGCCCGAACCCGGCACCAGCGGAAAAGGTGACGCGAACTGTCACCTTTGGCGTGCACCGTGGTGGCATGGAGAACGACACCACCCCCCAGGACGCCCCCCGCCCCCTCACGAACCGGATCGCCCTCGTCGCCGGAGCCACCCGGGGCGCCGGCCGCGCGCTCGCCGTGGAGCTGGGCCGCGCCGGAGCCACCGTCTACGTCACCGGCCGCACCACCCGCGACCGCGTCAGCGAGGTCGGAAGGGCCACGGAGACCATCGAGGAGACCGCGGAGCTGATCGACGCGGCCGGGGGCACCGGGATCGCCGTCCCGACCGATCACCTGGACGAGGACCAGGTACGCGCCCTCGTCGAGCGGATCGACCGGGAGCAGGGCCGGCTCGACATCCTCGTCAACGATCTCTGGGGCGGTGAGCACCTGCTCGTCGGCTCGGTGTTCGGGAAGAAGAGCTGGGAGACGCCGCTCGCGGACGGCCTGCGCATCCTTGAACTCGGGGTGCGGTCACACGTGATCACCGCGGCGCTCGCCCTCCCGCTGCTGGTCCGCTCGGACGCGCCGCTGCTGGTGGAAGTCACCGACGGCACGGCGGAGTTCAACCGCCGTTACCGCGACAACCTCTACTACGACCTCGCGAAGACCGCCCCCATCCGGATCGCCTACGGACTGGGCGAGGAACTGGCGGAGTACGGAGGTACCGCGGTCTCCGTGACGCCGGGTTTCCTGCGCTCGGAGCAGATGCTCGCCCACTTCGGTGTGACGGAGGAGAACTGGCGCGACGCCGCGGCGAAGGAACCGGACTTCGCCATCGCCGAGTCGCCGTACTACCTCGCCCGCGGAGTCGCCGCGCTCGCCGCCGACGCGGAGAGGGCGGCCCGCTGGAACCGGAAGTCCGCCTCCAGCGCGGAACTCGCCAAGGTCTACGGTGTACGGGACGTGGACGGCAGCCGGCCGGACGCGTGGGCGTACTTCACCGACAAGTTCGACGGGAAGCCCGGCGCTCCGGACGACTACCGCTGATCCCCCGTCTCCGCGCCGGACCAGCCGTACAGCTCGGCGAGGGCCCGCGCCCGCTCTCGGAAGCGGGCGCGCAGGCCCGCCGGGGCCAGCACCTCCACCTCCGCGCCCAGCTCGGCCAGTTGAGCGAAGGCGACCTCCTCCGACTCCACCGGCAGGTCGAGCGTGACGCGCCCGGCGTCGTCGGGCCCGGTCGCGGAATCCAGCGCCTCGTCGACCCCGGCCGCGTCGACCACGGCGGGCAGCCGACGCAGCCCCCGCTCGGTCACGCGCACGGTGACGGCCGTACGCAGCAGAGCCCGCGCGAACTCGACTGCCTGCGCCTGCCAGTGCGCGGCCAGGTCGAAGGACGGGTCGCGGGCGAACGGTTCGTCCAGGCCCGGAGCGAAGGACAGCCCCGTCACCCGGTCGACGCGGTACGTCCGCCAGGCACCGTCCCGGTCCCGCCCTTCCCCCGGCACGCGACCCACGACGTACCAGACCCCCGCCTTCAGCACGAGCCCGTACGGCTCCAGCAGGCGGGTCACCGTCCTCGGCGGCGCCCCGTCCCGCCCCGGCCGCGCGTACGCCAACTCGACCGCCCGGTCCGCCCACACGGCCCGCGCCAGCTCCGGCAGCGACTCCGGCACCGACGGCTCCCGGAACCACGCCGGTGCGTCCAGATGGAACCGCCGCACCGACGACTCCGCCGCCTCCCGCAGCGACGGCAGCAGCGTCGCCGACAGCTTCAGCCGAGCCGCGCCAGCGGCGTCCGCCAGCCCGAGATCACGCAGCGCCGTGGGCAGACCGGACAGGAACAGCGTCTCCGCCTCGCTGGGATGCAGCGTGGTCAGCCGCGTCCGATGCCCCGGAGCCAGCCGATACCCACCCGCACGCCCCCGCTCGGACCGAATCGGCACCCCGGCGTCCTGCAACGCCTGCGCGTCCCGGATCACCGTCCGCTCGGAAACCTCCAGCTCCCGAGCGATCTCGGCAGCGGTCACCCCGGGCCGCGACTGCACGAGCAGCGCCATACGGATCAAACGAGAGGCACGCATGTCTCAAGGATCCCGGACCGGCGGCTGCCCAGGGGCGTCGCCTACTCGCCCGCCTGCGCCTCTCGCCCGCGCAGGAACACCAGCACCGCCCCGCCGATCACCACGAAGCCGATCGCCACTCCGGCGATCAAGGGAGTGATCGCCGAGCCGCCGGTGGCCGCCAGGTCCGTGCCGGGCGGGGTGTCGGCGGGGAGGGCGACGGGGGTGGGGTCGCTCAGGGTCTGGGTGGACTTGGTGGTGATGACGCCCTGGGTCTTGCAGTCGAGGACGCCGGTGAAGCGGCGGCTGAAGTCGTTGGGACCGGTGACGGTGAAGTCGTAGGTGCGGTCTTCCTGGAGGGGGACGGAGACCGTGGTCGCGGTTCCGGCGGCCACCGTGTGCTCCTCGCCCATCAGCTCGAAGGTGAACGGCTGGTCGCCCTTGTCGGCGACGGTGACGTCCACGCCGCCCTTGGCGCAGTTCGTGCGGGCCGAGACCGCGGGGATCGCGCCCTCGGCGGCCCAGGTGGCGCTCGCCGTCGCGGAGACCGTGGACTCGCTGGAGCCCGCGAGGATCTGGGTCTGGCTGCGGGAGTCGGAGGCGAAGGCGCGGCCGACCGGCACGGTGGTGGACGCCTGGACGGTGAGCTGGGTGGAGCCGTCCGGCGCGTCCTCGGGGATGTCGAAGTACAGCCGGCTGCCGTCCCGCGCCGAGGTGATCACCTTGCCGGTCTTGTCGATGATCCGTACTCCGGCGGCTGCCGCGTCCCCGGGCGGGGTCACCGTCACGGTGCCGCCGTTGGTGTGCACGGTCACCGGTCCGAGCAGGTCACCGGCGTGCCCGGAGACGGCGGGCGGGTCCAGCGTCAGGGAGGACCGCGGCTCGGCCGTGTCGCGCGCGCTCTTCTGGAGGTAGTCCGCGAGCTTCTCGGCGTCGGCGTCCACCGCGTCGACCTTCGCGCCGTCCGAGTAGCGCCAGATGGCCACCTGGGTGCCTGCCGCCGCGTCCTGCTCGGTCAGCGTCCGCGCCCCGGCCTTGCGGGCGAGCGCGGCGAGGTCGTTGACCTGGGGGTAGGAGTTCTCAAGGATCCAGCGGATGCGCCCGGCGTCCTTGTTGGTGCCCAGCGAGGTGCCGCTCCAGGGGGTCTCCTGGTAGTGCGCGTCGCGCTGGGTGGGGTTGTGCAGGTCGACGCAGTACGTCTGGAGGGTGCCGCCGCCGTCCACGGACATCTCGAACAGGCCCGCGGGGACCGTCAGATCGGTGCCGTCCTCGTGGATCACGGCCTCGCCGTACGTCTTGAGGCCGTTGATCGTGGCCGTAGCCCCGCCCTGAGTCTGCGGAGCCTCGTCGGCCAGGGCCGTACCGGCGCCAGACAGCACACCCACCGCCGCCAGGCCGGAGACCAGGACCACCGCTCCGACACGGGCGGGCACGGCGGACCGGGTTATCCCAGAGAACGCACCAAGCACAGAATTCCCCTTCGAGCAGGACCTGTTGGACGTGGGGGACGGTCCCACCAGCAGAAATCGGCTGCCCCAAGGGGGCACGCCCGGCATCCTATGGATCAACGCGGCCGCACTTGCCGGGTCCGGTCTCCGGAGGCCGATCCGAGCCGCAATCGTTATCGCGAACGTTGAGAACGAACCGGGCTTGTCGACAAATCCACCGGTCGGTAAGGGTGGGAAGCGGATGTTCCGCATGTTCGACCCGTTCGGCACTCATGCGCCGATAAGCCGCGGCTCCGCTCCGAGGCCGCCCACGGACGCTGACAGCCCATCAGCCGGATTCGGCTGACATTCCGTCATGTCACTCCGGCCGCCTCGGCCGGACTTTGCCCGACCTCCTCCGTCGGTGGCGTCTCCCACTCGGGCTCGGGACGTGTCGCGGCGCGAGGTGGCGTGTCCGGCCGGGCCGAGCGCCGGAAGGCCGCCGTACCGCGTGCCAGGTCGTGCCCGATCGCCACCGCGTCGATGTCGGCCGACGCCCAGTTCTGCTGACCCTCCCGTGTCTCCGAGCGCACCTTCAACCTGCCGTGGACCACGACCGGTTGTCCCACCTCGACCGACGCGGCCACGTTGACCGCGAGCTGCCGGTTGGCCCACACCGTGAAGAAGTTGGTGTGCCCGTCCGTCCAGGCGCTCTTCTCGCGGTCCCAGTAGCGCGAGGTCACCGCGAGCCGGAACCTGGCCGACGGTCCCGCCGCCATGTCCCGGTACAGCGGCTGGGTCGCCACGTTGCCCACCACGCACACCAAGGTCTCGTTCATCCCGAACCCCTCCTCACCCGGCGCCAGAACGCCGGGCCGTCCCCCGTACGAGCCCTTCCCGTACGGCCTGCGTGCGACCAGACTGCACCCGCTCCGCCGACCTCCGCCGAGCTCTGTGGACCACCTCCGGACCTGTGGAAAACCCCGCCACCCGAGTGGGTGACGGGGCTTCCCGCCGACGAGCGCAGAGGGACCAAGAGGGCCGGAGGGCCAGGGGGCCGGGGGCCAGGGGGCCGGGGGGGCCGGGGGGCCAGGGGGATCACCCCACCCCCGCCCGCATCACCTTCCCGTACTGCTCCCGCACCTCCCGGTACCGCAGCAGCTCAGCCGCCACCGGATCCAGCACCCGGGCCCGTCCACAGCTCGCCGCCGCCTCCCGCAGCCGCCGCTCTGCCTCCTGGCCGTACCGCCGTGCGGGCGCCCGCGCCGCCAGCCGGCAGCTCCACTCCACCAGCGGCCCGCCGACGATCCCGCATAGCATCAGCAGCACCGGAACCCACAGGTTGGGCGCCAGCATCCCCGCGATCTGCCCCGCGAGCCACAGCCCGCCGACGACCTGCAGCAACGTCATCGCCGCCTGCGCCAGCACCGCCACCGGCCACCACCCGGGCCGAGGCGGGCGTCCCGGCGGCGGTCCCGCTCCCGCCGCCAGCTCGTCCAGCGACTCCGACAGCCCCTGCGACCCCCGTACGGCCGCCTCGCGCACCGCCTGCGCCCACGGCCCGGGCAACCCGGCGGAGGCGCGGTCGGACACCGTACGGACCGCCTGTTCGACGCGCTGACGGGCCGTGGCCTCCGTGTCGGCGGGTGCAGCAACCGCCAGCTTGCCGGTGGGCGGGCCGCCCCGGTCGTGGTACCAGCGCCACAGCCGCAGCCAGGGCGTACCGCAGGCGCGGTTGGCGTTGCGCAGCCAGGCGCGCTCGGCGGCGTCACCGGCGGCCGTGGCGCCCACCGCGTCCGCGAGCCCGTCGGCGAACTCCTCGCGCGCGTCCTCGGCGAGTTCTACGCCCTGCCCGGCGGCGTACACCGGCCGCAGTCCGGTCGCGGCGGCGTCCAGGTCGGCCGAGACGCGCCGGGCGGCCGCGCCGCGCTCGGCCACGAACTTGCCGAGGGCACCGCGCAGTTCACCGAGACCGTCGCCGTTGAGCGCGGACAGGGCGAGCACCGTGGCGCCCGGTTCGCCATGCTCGCCGAGCGCGACGCCGTCCTCGTCCAGGAGACGGCGCAGATCGTCCAGGATCTGCTCGGCGGCCTCGCCGGGCAGCCGGTCGACCTGGTTGAGGACGACGAACATCACCTCGGCGTGCCCGGCCATCGGCCGCAGATAACGCTCGTGCAGGGCCGCGTCGGCGTACTTCTCGGGATCGACCACCCAGATCACCGCGTCGACCAGCTTGAGGATGCGGTCCACCTGATCGCGATGGCTCACGGCCGCCGAGTCGTGGTCGGGCAGGTCCACGAGGACCAGCCCGGTCAGCGGCGGCTCGCCCTCCGGACCCGGCACCGGACGGCGGCGCAGCCGTCCCGGGATACCCAGCCGGTCGATGAGGGCGGCGGCGCCGTCGCTCCAACTGCATGCGATGGGCGAGGAGGTAGTCGGACGCCGCACGCCGGTCTCGGAGATCGTCACACCGGCCAGCGCGTTGAAGAGCTGCGACTTGCCGCTGCCGGTCGCGCCCGCGATGGCGACGACGGTGTGCTGTCCGGAGAGCCTGCGCCGCGCGGACGCCTCGTCCAGGACGCGGACGGCCTCCGCCAGCGTGTGGCTGTCCAGGCGCGCGCGGGAGAGCCCGACGAGTTCGCGCAGCGCGTCCAGGCGGGAGCGCAGGGCGCCGTCGAAGGCGAGGGGCAGGGTGCCGGGGGCGGAGGAACCGCCGCGGGGCGGGGCGTCGAGCGGGGAGCGCTCCTCGTCGGGGGCGGCGCCGGAGGTGGCGCGGCGGGCGATGAGGCCGTCGTCCCAGGGCTCGGCGGCGGTGCCGGCCTGCGCGCCGGAGGGGTCCGCGCCGACGGCGTCGGACGACGACGCGGCCGGCACGCGCGCGTCCTCCGCGCTCACGGCGTTCGAACCGCTGCCGGGGCGCCCCGCTTCCGGCGAGGGCTGCGGAACGTACCCGGCGGCCGCTCCGGCGTGCTCCCTAAGCCCCTGCGTGCGGTCCGCGCCGTCCGTGCGGTCCGGCGGCCCCGTGCCGTCCGAGTGGTCCATGCCCGTGCGATCCGTATGGTCCTTGCGATCCGTGTGGTCCTTGCGATCCGTGTGGTCCTTGCGATCCGTGTGGTTCTGGTTGGCCACGGCGGTCACCGGTCACCTCTCCTTCTGCAGTACGGACAGCGCGGCGATGAGTTCGGCCTGCGATTCGGCGTGGACGTCCAGGGCGTCGAGGGGGGCGAGACGGCGTTCGCGCTCGGTGTGCATGACGCGGTCGACGTGCTCGGTGAGCAGGCGTTCCGTCCGGTCGCGCAGCCGCAGCGCGCCATGGGGGCCGATCCGCTCGGCGAGCCGCTCCCCCGCCGTACGCGCGCGGTGTCCGCCGAGTACGGCGGTGGCGACCAGCGCGGCGACGGCCTCGGCGTCGGCCGTCGCGCCCCGCTCCAGCTCGCGCACCTCGTCCTCGGCGTACTCCTCCAGCTCGCGCCGCCAGCGCCGTACCGCGAGCCCGATGCGGTGCTCGGGGGGCTCCGGGGAGGGGTCCGGAGCGGTCAGCTCGGGGGCCTGCGCGGCGGGCTCACGGCGCCACGCCTCGCGCATCCGCTCGTCGGCGGCGGTCACGGCGCACAGCAGCAGCTCGGCCAGGCTCTCGACCAGGGCGTCCAGGAGTTCGCCCGCGGTGCAGTCGAGGGGAAAGGCGCGCCAGCGCTTGAGGGCGTCACCGGCGAGGGCGGCGCCGGAGTTGACGCGTCCGCGCACGCGCGCGTGCTCGCTGTCGTAGGCGTGGTCGACGGCGGAGGTGAGCCGGAGGGCGGCCGCGTACTGCGCGGCGGCGGCGCCGGCCAGCTCGGGCATCCGGGACTTCAGCGAGTCGAGGAGACCGTACGCGGTATGGGCGAGGACCTGGCGGCGCGCGGCTGGGTCCTGCGAGTGGTGCAGCAGCCAGGCGCGCAGGGGGGCCACGGCGGAAGCGGGCAGCAGTCCGCCGCCCCAGGCCGACTCGGGCAGCTCGGGCACCGTGAAGCGGGGTACGTCGCCGAGCCCGGCCTTGGTGAGCAGGGCACCGTACTGGCGGGAGACCTCGGCGACGACCTGGTGCGGTACGCGGTCCAGGACGGTCACCAGGGTGGCGTCGTACTCCTTCGCGGTGCGCAGCAGGTGCCAGGGGACGGCGTCGGCGTAGCGGGCGGCCGTGGTGACCATGATCCAGACATCGGCGGCGCAGATCAGCTCGGCGGCGAGGACGCGGTTCTCGGCCACCAGGGAGTCGACGTCGGGGGCGTCGAGGAGGGCGAGCCCACGGGGGACGCTCTCGGCGGTCTCGACGCGGAGTACACGCGCGGGGTGGTCGCCGTGCGGGTCGTGGCGGGTGTCCTGGTGGTGGTTGTCCTGGTGACGGTCCTGAAGCCGGTCCTGCCGGGGCAGCGGGCCGCGGGTGAGGTCGGGCAGGACGCGCATCCCGCTGAACCAGTGATGATCCTCCGGGTGGCAGACGAGGACGGGCGTCCGGGTGGTCGGCCGCAGTACGCCCGCCTCACTGACCCGGCGCCCCACGAGGGAGTTGACGAGGGTCGACTTGCCGGTGCCGGTGGAACCGCCCACCACCGCGAGCAGCGGCGCTTCGGGCGAGCGGAGGCGGGGTACGAGGTAGTCGTCGAGCTGTGCGAGCAGTTCGTCGCGGTTGGCGCGCACGCGCGGTGCTCCCGCGAGGGGCAGCGGAAAGCGAGCCGCGGCGACACGGTCGCGCAGGGCGGAGAGTGTGTCGAGCAGCTGGGGCCGTACGTCCAAGGTCACCACATGGGAAGAATGCCCAATTTTGAGGGAATTCTGAAGCATATGGACATGTCTGCGCGCCGACGGAACAGAACGGACGGACGGGACGACTGGGGCACGGGCACACTCCAGGCATAACGAGTGCACAACACCCGGCGCGTCGGGGCGCAAAAGCGATGCACGATTCGTACCCGCCTGCGATTATCAGGACCGCTTCACCGAACCTCCACATCGAGCCACGGAGGCGAGGCGGCAGGGTCGGGGACCAGTCACCTTTATCCTTGACCCGCATCGGGCCCCCGTAGCTCAGTGGATAGAGCAGGCGCCTTCTAAGCGCTTGGCCGCAGGTTCGAGTCCTGCCGGGGGCGCGTCTTCAGGCCCTTCCTGTGGGGAGGGCTTTTTGCTGGTCGGGGTGCGCGGACATGGCGCGAGCCCCGGATTCCCCCGAGAAGCTCGCTGAAGGCTCCGGGCCGGCCGGCTGTCACCGGGTTCTGATGTGTGGCCTTGCCGAATACTTGCCGGAGTTTTCGGCCGTGCGGGTGTCGTGCGGCCAAGCGCCGTAGTGCCGGGCATCTCCGAAGCGAGCCTCGATCATGGCGGGGGGACTGTCAGTCGTGGGTGCCAGAATCCCCCACATGCCGCTGTGCGATTACTTCTCCGCCGCCGACGATCAAGCCGCTGTCGCTGTCCTCCGGACGCCGGGTGGGCCGGGGCAGGCGGACCTCGACGTGGTTTACCTCAAGAACGTCGACCCGGTCATCTCGATCGCCTGGCTCGAAGCGATCATGACGGGCTGCGGTTATGAGGAGGCCGGCGGGCGTCCTCGGGCCGGACGCCTGCTTTCCGAACCGGCGGAGGAGGGCGGTTCATTCGTGGTCAGCCTGACGGACACGCTGACCACTGCCCTCGCCTCGGCTTCGCGGGACGACCTCGCCCGCTGTGCCGAACCGTGGTCGAAGACGGACGAGCTCCGGCAACTCGGTATGAGCGTCGAGGTCACGGCTGGTGTCCTGGAAGCCCTGGCCGGTCTGGCACGGCGTGCTCACGCCTCCGGTCGGCACCTGTACTGCTGGTGGGCTCTGTGACTCACCGGTGGCCGGCGTCACGCGACCCCCGCCGCCTGTCCCCCTCAGCCCCGGACACCGTCCCGACCAGCGCGGTGACCAACAGGGACGCCACCACGCTCCCCGCCACCACCAGACCCACCCCGATCACGAAGAGCCCGCTGGCGTCGTCCGACCAGTCGTAGAACGACGCGATCGCCAGCCCCACCGGAGCACCGAGGATCGCGGCGGGGAAGTGCCTGCGATAAGCGGCCAAGGACACCGGGACCAGCAGGGTCAGGGCCAGGCCGATCACCTGCCACGGCTCGTAGGGGCCGGTGGTGGAGCCGTCGGGGTGGACGTCCCGGTGCTGGTCCCAGCCGAGCCACGCGGCCCAGAGGGCGATCGATGTGGCGGTCAGGGCGAGGATCGCAAGGGACTGGGTGAGGAGGGGCTTCCAGGCTCGGGTCATGGCACCAGGGTTTCCGTTCGGGGCGGGGTCGAACAGGGTGCGGGTACTCAGGTGGGGGCGAGTACGTCAGCGCACCAAGAGCCCTCGCCCGGGCACGGCACCCCGTGCTCCGAGGCCCACCAGGCGCCCGCCCCCACGCCGGGACTCCCGTGATCCAATTGCCTCCACAACAGCCCGTCCGTCAGGGGGAGATGACATGCGACTTCGGTGCGCGGTGCTGGACGACTTCCAGGGGGTGGCCACCGAGGTGGCCGACTGGTCCGAGCTGCCGGTGGACGTCGTCGTGTTCCGCGAGCACATCCGCGGCGAAGACGCCCTGGCGACCGCCCTCGCCGACTTCGACATCGTCGTCACCCTCAGGGAACGCGTGCCCTTCCCCGGGGCGCTCATCTCGCGACTCCCCCGGCTGAAGCTGCTCGTCGCCTCCGGGATGCGGAACAGCGTCATCGACTACGAGGCCGCAGCACAGCACGGTGTCACCGTGTGCGGGACCGCCAGTTCGTCGGCGCCGCCGGTGGAGATGACCTGGGCGCTGATCCTCGGACTCGCGCGTGGGGTCGTTCAGGAGAGCAATGCCCTCAGGCGACGAGGCCCTTGGCAGTCCACCCTCGGGGCCGATCTCCACGGCGCCCGGCTGGGACTGCTCGGGCTCGGGAAGATCGGGTCGAGGGTGGCGCGGGTGGGGCTCGCCTTCGGGATGCGGGTCAGCGCGTGGAGCCGGAATCTCACCGCCGAGCGGGCCGCCGACGTGGGTGTCGAGCCGGCCGCGAGCAAGGAGGAGCTGTTCGCGCACAGTGACTTCGTGTCCGTGCATCTCGCTCTCGGCGAGCGCAGCCGGGGGATCGTCGGCGCCCCCGAACTCGCCCTCATGAAGCCGACCGCCTACCTCGTCAACACCTCCCGCGCCGCGATCGTCGACCAGGACGCCCTGCTCGCCGCGCTGCGGGAGGGCCGTATCGCGGGGGCGGGGGTGGACGTCTTCGACGTGGAGCCGTTGCCGGACGGGCACCCCATGCGGACCGCGCCCCGGCTGCTGGCCACACCGCACCTGGGATACGTCTCGCGGGACAACTACGCCACCTATTACGGACAGGCGGTGGAGGACATCGCGGCGTACCTCGCGGGCTCGCCCGTGCGCCGGCTCCCCTGAACGCGAGCGGGCACCGCAGTCACGCACCCACGACCAGGCGCGCTCGATCGGGCACGACAAACGCCTTGACCCGTTTCGCCGCAAAAGGGGGATCTCTGCCCGGTCGCCCGTGACCACCCCCGGCATGGGCCGTTGAACGGGAAGTGCGGCGGCTGGTCCTGCCGACCGCGCTTCCCGAGCAACAAGGCAACAAAAGGAGAACGTGATGTCTCGCATCGCGAAGGCAGCCGTCGTCGCCCTCGGCACCGGCGCCGTGGTGGTCGGCGGGGCCGGCCTGGCGCTGGCCGACGCGGGCGCCCAGGGTGCCGCGGTCGGTTCGCCCGGCGTGCTGTCCGGCAACGTGATCCAGGTTCCGGTCAACGTCCCCGTCAACCTGTGCGGGAACACCATCAACGTGGTCGGGCTGCTGAACCCGGCCTTCGGCAACACCTGCGCCAACGTGGGCGAGCAGACCCCGCCCACCACCCCGGTGACGCCCGAGGCCCCCGGGGGCTACGGCAACTCCGGCTACGGCAACTGAGTCACCCCCGCGCGTCACAAAAGAGCCCCGGCACTCCGAGCGCCGGGGCTCTTCCCTGTCCGCGTCCCCGGTGGATCCCTCGGACAGATCCCTCGGACAGATCCCTCAGGTCCCACCGGCCCGCACCCCCGCCGTGCCGGCCTCAGGCGTACCGGTAGATCCCGCTCACGTCCTCCAGCGAATCCGGCGTCACATTCCACGGCGGCAGCTTCTGGAGGCGGGCGACGATCCGCCCCTGCTGCTTGTCCCCCGCCCCCGGCGGGTTCGCCGGGAGGTAGCGGTGACTCGTGTGGGCCCGCTGCCAGCGGTACCACTGGTAGTCGATGAAGGCGTGGTGCAGCCAGAACACCGGGTCGTTGACGGAGGCGCCGCCGAGCATCTCGCCGCCGACCCAGCGGTGCACACGGTTGTGGTTGCGCCAGGAGACGCTGCCGCTGCCGGTTCCCCAGCCCTCCAGTTTGTTGCGGAAGCCGCGGGTGACCGTGGAGTCCCAGGGGGAGGCGTCGTAGACCGGCTCGTCCAGGGCCGACTGGAGTTCGCTCTTGGTGGGGAGCTGGATGGGGTTGGCGGCGCGGCCGAGGTCGCGGGTGAGGGCCTTGCCGTCGGTGACGTTGACCTTGAGGGTCCAGTGCCCGGCCCCGTAGGCGAACGGACCCGTCGTCACCTGGTGGTCGGAGCGCCGTCCGTTGCCGCCGAGCAGGTCGGCCGTCCAGGGCGCGGCGGTGGCCGCGCGGTCACGGGTCCAGTCCCAGTACGGCAGGGTGACCGAGGAGTCGACGCGGCGCAGCGCGTTCTCCAGGTCGAGGAGGAACCTGCGGTGCCAGGGCAGGAAGGACGGGCACATGTGGGCCGCGCGCAGGCCCTTCTCGCCGTCGGAGGTGTAGTAGTCGATGTGCGTGCGCACGAACTCGTCGTACTCGCCGCGCCGTTTCACCTCGAGGAGCGCGTTGACGAACCGGCGGCGCTCGCTCGCGGTGAGCGTGGTGACGTTCTTACGCGTGTACGCCATGCGTGCCCCCCGCCATCTCGTCCATGGCTCCGCCCGAGTGCCTCATGGTCCCGCCCGCGTGCCCCATGCCGCCGCCGACCGGCCCCGGCGCCAGGTCGCGTACGTGCCGCCCGGGGCCCAGCTCGTCGACGGCCGCCCGGGTCGCCGCCAGGGGCGTGGGGTACGAGGTGTAGTGGTCGACCATGCTCATCCAGGTGCCGTCCGCGCGCCGCATGAGGTGCAGCGGGCTGCCGTCCACGGTGATCTGCCAGTCGCCCTCGCCGCGGCGGCTGAGCGCGGGGACGGCGTAGCCCTGGATGTGGCGACCGCGGTAGGTCTCGTCGAAGGCGGTGTCCGAGGGGTCGCCCGGGGGCAGCGGGCGGGAGGCGGCGACCACCGGGGCGAGGGCGAGAGCGGCGGCGGAGGCCAGCAGCCCTCGGGCCATCTCCCGGCGGGACGGTCTCGCCGTACCCGCTCCGACCGGCGTTCCCGCCCCCACCGCCGCACCACCGGCACCGACAGCCATGTCTCAACTCCTCGTCGCGGATCGGATGTCGGTACCGGTAACCGGCGCGGGCCGCGCGTAGTCACGCGGCAGGGCCATCCGGGTAGGGCGGCCCCGGTCAGCCGGTCCAGAAGTCCCACCAGCGGGTGAGCACGAGGACGCCGACGACACCGAGGTGCAGCAGCGCGAGGAGCCAGGTGAAGTCGGCGAGGAAGGCCGGTACCGGGTCCGGCGCGGGCAGATACCCCGCGCGGACGACCAGCGAGGTGACGTACCAGAAGAGGACGATCGTCGCCGCCCAGGCCAGACAGCACCACAGGCACAGCGCGTTGACGCGGTACAGCGACTCGAACTGCAGCCAGGTGACGAAGCCGACGCCGAACAGGCACCCGGCCCAGAACGCCAGCCAGTACCAGCCGGGGAAGCTGGCACCGGCCAGCAGACCGGTGCCCACGCAGACGACGACGGCGTAGGCGACCAGGCCCAGCATCGGGTTGGGGAAGCCGAACACGGACGCCTGCGCGCTCTTCATCACGCTGCCGCAGGAGACGACCGGGTTGAGGCTGCACCCGGGGACGAAGGCAGGGTCCTTGAGGAGCTTGAACTCGTCCAGGGTGATGGCCCAGGAGGCGAGCAGTCCGGCCGCTCCGGTGAGGACGAGCAGCGCTCCGAGGCCCCGGCCGGCTGCCCGGGCCCGTGGCATCAGCCGCGCAGGGAGCGGGCCGGGAGCATGAGGTGCGCGGCCGCGTGCAGGGTCTCGTCGGCTCCGGCGAAGGCGGCGAGGGCGGCCGGGGTGACGGGCATCCCGGGGCGGCCCTGCGGCCAGGCGCGGGTGGTGAAGACGAGGTAGGCGTAGCCGCGGTGGGCGACGGCGGCGAGCCACTCCGGGGGCGCGTCTGCCTGGGCGACGAGCTGCGGCATGTTGACGACGGCCTGGCCCGCCTCGACCAGCAGGGTCACGGGGAGGCTCGGCCGGGTGGAGCCGTCGATCACCTCGCCGCCGACGGGCAGGCCGTTGAGCGCGAGCAGTTGGTGGACCGCGCCGGCGGTGACGAGCGGGCCGCCGGCCGCGTCCCCGAGGGAGTAGGCCAGCAGGTACGGCATGTCGTAGCCGTCGGGGGCCTCGCCGCTCCAGGCCAGCAGCACCAGGGTGCCGAGGTCGGTGGCGCGGAAGGCGGGGGCGTCGCTTGAGGTTGAGGTCACCGCGCGACCTTATCGACGGCTTGGGGAGGTTTCGGGCGGCTTCTCACCCTTCCGGATGAGTCGCCCGGGGTGCTCCACACGAACGAGGGAAGCGGGCTCGAACACAGCGGGGGGACGTCTGGGGGGCGGGCGCGTCAGGAGCCGCCACGGGGCCGGTCCCCCGTCGTACGGGACCGGCCCCTCCTCGCGTCTGCGGTGCCGGGTCAGCCCTTGAGGGGCAGGCCGCCGAGCAGCTGGCCGGGCTGGTTGAGCGCGGCCGTGGCGCCGTTGACGGTGTTCAGGACGGACGCCTTGTTCTCGGTGTCGAGGGCGTTCGACTGGTGCTGGAGCGGCATCACGTCGCGCACGGTCAGACCGCCCTGGGCGACCTGGTCGACGGCGCCGTTGAGGCTGGAGGGGGTCAGATCGCCGGTGTAGGCGAACGCGGGCGCGGCGGCGCCGACGAGGGCGACGGAACCGGCGAGCACGGCGGCGGCCTTCAGGGACTTCATCTTGGTTCCTCTCTACGGCAACTCACTGAAACCGGCCGCCCGCCCGCGGTCGATGCGCGGGCGGACGGCCGGCCGAAGGGGTGCGCCGCGAGATCAGTCGTTGACGCAGGTGTTGCCGAAGGCCGGGTTCAGCAGGCCGATGACGTCGATGGTGTTGCCGCAGACGTTGACCGGGATGTGGACCGGGACCTGGATGACGTTGCCCGACAGGACACCGGGGGAGCCGGCGGCGACGCCGCTCGCTCCGGCGTCGGCGGCAGCCACACCGGCACCGCCGGCGACGGCCGCGACGGCGGCGGAGGTCAGGACCAGGCCCTTGGCGATACGCGACATGGAGAGGTGCTCCTTGCAAATCGAGACAAAAGTGCGGGCGGGGTGCCCGACGCAGTGTCAACGCGTGGCATCCCCGGGGGTTGTGCCGCCAAAGGAGTGAAAGGCGTGCGGGGCACTCTCGGCGATCCGGCACAGTTGTCCCGATTCGCCTTATTGATGGCTCGGTCAGCAACTCGATCTCCGGCCCGGGAAGGGCCGCGGGAGAAGGGCGAGCCGCGTGCGCTCTCCCCGGGGCACGGTCGTGCGCCGGGCGTGGGCGCGACCCGCCCTCTCCCCCGAATGGCGTAGTGGAGCGCACGACCGGCGCGGCAGGGCTCGTACTGCCTCGGGTCGAGCGGTGGATACGGCCGTCGCCCGAGGGTGCGGCCGGCACCTGTCGGGTCTCGGCCACGCCCGGCGCGCGGGGCGGTGACCAGCGGGGCTTTCCTCTCGTTCCCCTCGGGGACGCGACGAGGACCGGTGGGTTCCGCTCCGCGAGGGGCGCCCGGCAGTACGACGCGCTCCCCTCCCAAGCCCCTGGCGCCCCCACGGCGACCGCAGCCCCGAGCGCCCCCTTCCACGAGCGAGGTAGTCCGCGACATGCACCAGCCAGCCCCCGACTTCCGGCCCCGGGTCCTGCACCTCGCGCAACCCGCCGACGGCGGTGTCGTCCGGGTCGTCCTGGACCTCGTACGGGCCCAGCTCGCCTCGGGACTGCGGGTGGCCGTCGGCTGTCCCGACGGAGAACTGGCGGACGGCGCACGCGGGTTGGGCGCCGATGTGCGGGAGTGGGCGGCCGTGCGGTCACCCGGTCCGGGGTTGCGGGGCGAGGTGCGGCGGCTCGGGCGTCTGATAGCGGAGGCGCGGCCCGAGCTGGTGCACGCGCACAGCGCGAAGGCCGGTCTCGCCGCCCGGCTCGCCCTGCGCGGCCGTGTCCCGACCGTCTTCCAGCCGCACGCCTGGTCGTTCGAGGCCGCCGACGGGATCACCGGTCTGCTCGCCCGGCGCTGGGAGCGGCTGGGGGCCCGCTGGGCCGACCGTGTGGTGTGCGTCAGCGAGGCGGAGCGCGAGCGGGGGCTGCGCGCCGGGGTGCGCGCCGCGTACGCCGTGGTCCCCAACGGGGTCGACCCAGTGCGCTTCTGCCCGGCTCCGGCGGGACCGGCGCGGGAGACCCTGGCGGCGGAACTCGGGGCGGAGGGTCCCGGCGCGGAAGGTCCCGGCGCGGAGGGCCCCGGCGCCAGAAGCGCCGGCACCGACCTCGCCCCCCTCGTCGTCTGCGTGGGCCGCCTCTGCCGCCAGAAGGGTCAGGACGTGCTGCTGCGCGCCTGGGAACGGGTCCGGGGCGAGGTGCCGGACGCGCGGCTCGCGCTGGTCGGCGACGGCCCGGACCGGGCGGCGCTGCGCGCCGCGGCGGGCCCCGGTGTGCTGTTCCCGGGGGCGGTGCGTGACGTACGCCCCTGGTACCGCGCCGCCGATCTGGTGGTGCTGCCCTCGCGCTGGGAGGGCATGGCGCTCGCCCCGCTGGAGGCGCTGGCCTGCGGGCGGCCCGTGGTGGTCACGGACGTGGACGGCGCGCGGGAGAGTCTGCCGCCCCGGTCCGCGGGGCTGTGTCTGGTGCCGCCCGAGGACCCGGCCGCGCTGGCTGCCGCCGTCGCCGGACTGCTGACCGACGCGCCGCTGCGCGCGGAGTTCGGCGAGTCGGGGCGCCGCCACGTGCTGTCCACCCACGACGTGCGGCACACCGCCGAGCGGATCGCGGACCTCTACCGCGAACTCCTCGGCGCCCGGCCGCCCATGCCCGCCGAGCGCAGGGAGTCCCTTCTCTCGTGACCACGGAAAGCACCGCCCCCACCGCGCAGCCCTGGGACCGGGCGACGGGCCAGGTCCCCGTCGTACGGGCCCGTGCCGCGCGCGGCTTCCGGCTCCCGGTACGACGGCCGCCCGCCCGGGCCGCGTCTCTCCTGCCCCTGCTCGCCGCCGACCTCGCCGGAGCCCTCGTGGGCGCCGCCGCGCTGGACACGGCCACGCGCCGTCCGCTGCTGGTCGCCGCGCTGATGTGCGCCGCCCTGCTGCTCCGTCCCCGGCCGACGCGCGCGATGTCCGGCGTGCTGGACGAACTCCCCTCCGTCTGCGGGCGGATCGCGGTCTCCTGGCTCGCGCTCGCCGCACTCGTCGCGGCCCGCGAACCGGCCGCCGCGCTGACCTCCCGGACCCTCCTGCTCGGCTGGGCCCTGCACTGCGCGGTGGCCTGCGCGGGCCGGGGCGTGGTGCGCGGCAGGCGTACGGCCGCGCGGCTGCGGCGGCCGAGCGCGGCCCTGGTCGTCGGCCCGGCCGCGACCGCACAGCGGGTGGCGGCCGCGCTGCTCAGGCACCCGCGCTGCGGAGTGCGGCCGGTCGGCGTGGTCGCGGACCACCCGGACGGCAGCGACGGTCTGCCGGTGCTGACCGGTGAGGAGCAGGTGGAACGGGCCCTGATCCAGAACGGGGTCCGCACCGTCCTCGTCGTCGGCCCCGCGACCCGCGCCGAGCGGGCCCCGCTGCTGCGGGCGCTCGCCGAGTCGGGCTGCGCCCTGTGGGAGGTGGCCCCCGACGGTCCGGCGTACGACGTGCGCGAGCGGCTGGCCGGGTTCGCCGTACGGCGTCTCGACGCGGGCGCCCGGCGGCCGGACAGCCTGGCCAAGCGGCTGCTGGACGTGACGGTCTCGGGCGCCCTGCTCGTGCTGTGCGGTCCGCTGCTGCTCGGGTGCGCGGCGGTGCTGCGGCTGACCGAGGGGCCCGGTGTGGTGTTCCGGCAGGAGCGGATCGGCAAGGACGGGCACCCCTTCACCCTGCTGAAGTTCCGCACGCACCGCCCGGTGGACGAGCGTGAGTCCGCCACGCGCTGGAGTGTGGCGGGCGAGCCGGAGATGAGCGCCTTCTGCCGCTTCCTGCGCCGGACGTCGCTGGACGAGCTGCTCCAGTTGTGGAACGTCTTCCGGGGCGACATGAGCCTGGTCGGACCGCGCCCCGAACGCCCCTTCTTCGTCGCGCGGTTCAGCCAGCTCCACCCCGGCTACGCCGCAAGGCACCGGATGCGGGTCGGCGTCACCGGGCTCGCGCAGGTCAGCGGGTTGCGCGGGGACACCTCGATCGAGGACCGGGCCCGCTTCGACAACGCGTACATCGACACGTGGTCGCTGTGGCAGGACGTCTGCATCCTGCTGCGCACCGCGGCCGTGCTCGTGCGTTCCACCGGGAGCTGACCGATGAGTCTCGCTCTGTGGCTGTCGCGCCGTCCGGTCCTGCCGGTGCTCGCCGTCGTGGTGCTCTTGGCGCTTCCCGCGTCGGGCGACGACGGGGGCGCCGGACCGGCGGACGCCGCCTCCGCGCTGGTCGTCGGGTACTGCGTCCTGCGCCTGCTGCGCGAGCGGCGGCGCCCGCTGTCCCGTACGGCCGCGGTGGTCCTCGGGCTGCCGGTGGCCGGGACGGCGCTGGCCGCGATGGGCGCGGTCTCACCCGGCGCGGGGCTCGCGGGTCTCGGCCGCTACCTCCAGATCTTCGTCCTGCTCCCGGCGGCCGTGGTGCTGCTCCTGCGCGACCGGAGGGATGTCCGGCTGCTGGTGTGGGCGTTGATCGGTCTCGCGCTGTGGGAGGGGGCGGTGGGCGTGAAGCAGTACGTCACGGCGACCGGCGCCTCCTACCAGGGCGAGGACATCCGCGCGGTCGGCACCTTCGGGGCGCAGGACGTGATGGGGATGGCGACGGTGGTGTCGTTCGGGCTGATCTGCGCGGTGGGGGTGGCGCTGGGCGGGGGACCGGGTTCGACACCCGCACCGGCACCGACACCGACACCGGCGCCGGCATCGGCGTCCCGCTCAAGGCCCGCTCGCGAGCGGGTGATCGCCGGGGTCTGCGCCCTCGCCCTGCTGGTACCGCTCGCCCTTTCCTTCAGCCGGGGCGCGTGGATCGCGACCACCCTGACGCTCACCGTGCAGCTCGCGCTGTCCGGGCCGCGCCGGGCGCTGAAGGTGGGCGCGGTCGCGCTGGCGGCCGGGGTGGTGCTGGTGGGCGGTCTCGGGGTGGGTACGGCGATGCTCCAGGAGCGGCTGGACAGCATCACGCGGGTGGCGGACGCACCGGACCAGTCGGTGACCGACCGGTACACCATGTGGGCGGCGGCGACCGGCATGTGGCGCGAACACCCGCTGACCGGAGTGGGGTTGAAGGGCTTTCCCGAGTACCGCGACGGGCACGCCTCGCTGGCGCTGTCCTCCGGCGGCGACACGGCGGGCGCCGGCGCGGGCTACCGCAAGCAGCCCCTGCTCTCCCCGCACAACATGTACCTGCTGGTCCTCGGCGAACAGGGCCTGAGTGGCCTCCTCTGCCTCGCGGGCTCCTGGCTCGCGCTCCTCGCGCTCGGGCTGCGGGGGCTGTGGACGACCCGTGCGACCCGGGGCAGGGAGTACGGCGTCATCGGCTGCGGACTGCTGATCTGGCTGCTGGTCGACTTCGTGTACGCCGACATCGGCGGCCCGTCCACCGTGCTGACCGGGGTGGTCCTGGGGCTGGTGGCGTGGTGGGCGCTGGTGGGCGGGGCGGAGCCGGGGCGGACCGTCACGCGACGCGCGACCGGGGTCGTCCCCGCCGTCCCGGCGGCGAGGGGGGCGGGAGTCCTGTGACCATCACCCCGCTCCCGGAGCCGGTGCCGGAGACGCAACCGGCGCCCGTACCGCGGGCCGATCCCGGCCCGATGCCAAAGGCCGGTCCCGGCGCCGCGCCGAAGCCCGGTCCGGATCCCGTGGAGAGGACCGGTGCGGCCCCACCGCACTCCGGCCGCCCCACCGCCCCGGCCCCGGAACTCGCCACCACCCCCCGTTTCCTCGCCCGCGCCGCCCTCCTCACCGCCTCCCTCTCGGCGGCGGGTGCCGTCCTCGGGCTGGTCCGTGACCAGTCGCTGGCGCGGCTCTTCGGGGCCGGGCAGGACACCGACGCTTTCCTGGTCGCCTGGACGGTGCCGGAGTTCGCGGCCACGCTGCTCATCGAGGACGGGCTGGCGTTCGCGCTGATCCCGGCGTTCAGCATGGCGCTGGCCCGGCGGGCGCGCGGGGCGCAGGGCGATCCGGTGCGTGCGCTCGTCGCCCATACGCTGCCCCGCCTCGCCCTCGCCCTCACCGCGGTGGGCGCGCTGCTCGCGACGGCCGCGCCCGGACTCGTCGAGGTGCTGGCGCCCGGGCTGCCCGACTCCGCGCTCGCCGTCGACTGCACCCGGCTCACCGCCACCTGTGTGGTCAGCTTCGGTCTCGCGGGCTACTGCAGCGCGGCGCTGCGGGCCCATCGCAGCTTCCTGGCCCCGGCCGCGATCTACGTCGCCTACAACACCGGCATCGTGACGGCGATGTTCGCCCTCGGCGGCGCGTGGGGCGTGCGCTCGGCCGCGTTCGGGGTGGCGCTGGGCGGAGTTCTGATGGTGCTCCTCCAACTGCCCTTCCTTGTCGGGCGCTTACGCACGCGAGAGACCGACGCACCCCTGTCCGTCGAGCCGTGTCCCGCTCCGCGGAACCAGCGTGTCGACCTCCAGCTGATGGCCACCGTGCTGCTGTTCGCGCTGTGCCGTCAGTCGCAGGTCCTGATCGAGCGGTTCCTCGCCTCGGGGCTGCCGTCGGGGGCGATCTCGCATCTCAACTACGCCCAGAAGATCGCTCAGATCCCGATGACGATGTCGATGATGCTGTGCACGGTGACCTTCCCTGTGGTCGCGCGGGCGCTGGCCGAGGGCGACACCGAGCGGGCCCGGGTCCGGGTGGAGCGGGATCTCGCGGTCGCCGCCACGCTGGTGCTGCTCGGCACGGCGGCGGTGATGGCCTGCGCCCCGCAGATCGTCCGACTGCTCTTCCAGCGCGGTGCGTTCACCGCCGAGGACACGGCGGCCACGGCGGCCGTGATGCGGGTGTACGCGGCCGGACTGCTCGGCCAGACCCTGACCGGCGTCCTGGTCCGCTCCTACTTCTCGGCGGGCCGCGCTGCCTGGTACCCGGTCGGTGCCATCGCGGCCGGAGTCGCGGTCACCGCCTGGATCGGCGCGGCGACGATCGGCACCTGGGGCGTGACCGGGATCGCCGCCGCCAACGCCACCGGCATCACGCTGACCGCCGCCCTGCTGCTCGGCGGGATGCGCGCGCGGCGCCGCGGGGTGCGGCGCGGGGTGCCGGTCCGGGTCCGGCGGGTGCTGACCGAGCTGGGCCGCCCGTTGTGCGGGGCCGCGCTGGCCGCGCCCGCCGGGGCGTTCGCCGCGAGCCTGCCCGGCGGCGCGCTCACCGGGCTCGCGGCGGGGTCCGTCACCGTCGCCGCCGTGTTCGTCCTGCTCGGCCTGCCCCGGGGCGCCCCGGGCCTGGCATCCGCCCTCCGTTCCGTACGCACCCACACCCGAAGGCTCGCCCATGCCGTCTTCCGTTGAGTCCGCGTCCCTGCCCCTCGACCGCTCCCCGGGGCGGGCCAGACCCGGCCCGGTCCCGTGGATCGCCATGTACCACTCGGTCGGGGACTGCTCCGACGACCCGTACCGCGTCACCGTCACGCCCGCCCGGCTGGAGCGGCAGTTGCGCTGGCTGCGCGGACGCGGGCTGCGCGGGGTGAGCGTGGCCGAGCTGCTGGCCGCCCGCGCGCGGGGCGAGGGACGCGGCCTGGTGGGCCTGACCTTCGACGACGGGTATGCCGACTTCCTCACCAACGCCCTGCCGGTGCTGACCCGTTGGGAGTGCACGGCCACCCTGTTCGTGCTGCCCGGCAGGCTCGGCGGCGACAACTCCTGGGACCGTCCGGGACCGTGCAAGCCGCTGCTCACCGCCGACGCCGTGCGCGAGGCGCAGTACGCCGGAATGGAGATCGGCTCGCACGGCCTGGCCCACCTCGACCTCACCCGCGCCGACGACCGCACCCTGACCGCGGAGATCCACCAAAGCCGAGCGCTTCTCGCAGAGTTGACCGGCAGTCCGGCCGACGGCTTCTGCTATCCGTACGGCACCGTGGACCGCCGGGTCCGCGACGCCGTGCGCGCCGCCGGTTACGCCTACGCCTGCGCCATCGACCCCGGCGCGCTGACCGGACCGTACGCACTCCCCCGCGTGCACGTCGGGGAGAACGACACCGCCGCCCGGCTGTTCCTGAAGTACCGGCTGCACCGCCTGCGCCGCCGTCCCGTGCCGGGGCCACGATGAGGGCGCTGCACATCATCACCGGGCTCGGCGTGGGCGGCGCGGAGCAGCAACTCAGGTTGTTGCTGAGCCACTTGCCGGTCGAGTGCGATGTGGTGACGCTGACCAACCCCGGCCCGGTGGCCGCCGGTCTGCGGGCCGACGGGGTGCGGGTGACACACCTCGCCATGGGCGGCAACCGCGACCTGGCCGCGCTCCCCCGGCTGGCCCGGCTGATCCGGCGCGGCCGCTACGACCTCGTGCACACCCACCTCTACCGCGCCTGTCTCTACGGCCGCCTCGCGGCCCGGCTCGCCGGAGTGCGCGCGGTGGTGGCGACCGAACACTCCCTGGGCGATTCCCAGATGGAGGGCCGTCCACTCAACTCCGGCGTACGCGCGCTGTATCTGGCCGGGGAACGACTGGGCCGGACCACCGTCGCCGTCTCCCCGACCGTCGCCGCGCGACTGGCCCGTTGGGGCGTCCCCGAACCTCGTATCGCGGTCGTACCGAACGGCATCGACCTCGACCGCTTCCGCTTCGACCCCGCCGTACGGGAGCGCACCCGCGCCCGGCTGGGTCTCCCGCGGCAGGCGTTCGTCGTCGGCGGCATCGGCAGACTGGCCCCGGGCAAGCGCTTCGACGTACTCGTCCAAGCCCTCGCCCGGCTCCCGCGCGATGCACGGCTGCTGCTGGTCGGCGGCGGTCCCGAGGAGGGCGCCCTGCGTCGCCGTGCCGAGGAGGCCGGGGTCGCGGAGCGGGTGGTGTTCGCCGGTGAACGGCCGTATCTGGCCGACGCGTCGGACGGCCCCGACCTGCCCGCGCTGACCTCCGCGATGGACGTGCTGGCCTCGCCCTCCCCCGAGGAGGCGTTCGGGCTCGCGGTCGTGGAGGCGCTGGCGGCCGGGCTGCCGGTTCGCCACTCCTCCTGTCCCGCCGTGGAGGACCTGCCGTCCGGGGCCGCCCCGGACGCCGTGCGCATCCCCTGCGACCCCGAGGCGTACGCCGCCGCGCTCGCCGGGGTCCGCGCCGCCGGTCCCGGCCCGCGCACCGCGCCCGAGGCCGCCCGCCACTACTGCGTCACCCGCAGCGCCGCCCGGCTGATGGACGTCTACGCGGCGGCACTCGTCCCCTCGTCCCGCACCCCCTTGGGAGGCAGCCCCTCATGACCGAGAACCCACACCGGCGTCCCCGTATCTCCCGTCCGCCGTCCTGGTCGCTGGTGGCGGCCGGGGTCGTCGCGGGCGGGCTGCTCGGCGGCGCGTACGGCCTGGTGAAGCCGCCCGCCTACACCGCCACCAGCTATGTCGTCGCGGTGCCCACCGAGCGGTCCGACCCCGGTTCGGCGCTCGGGTTCGCGCAGGCGTACGGCCGGATCGCCACGCAGCCCGCCGTGCTCGCGGCCGCGCAGGCGAAGGCGGGGACGGGCACGGACACCCTGCGGGAGAGCGTGCGCACGGCGACCTCGCCGGACGCCCCGATGGTCGCCGTCTCCGCCACCTCGGACCGTCCCGCGCGGGCCGCCGCCATGGCCAACGCGGTCGCCGAGGCCCTCACCGCGCAGGCGGGCGGCGCCGCGGCCGACACGCACGTTGAGCTGCGTCGGTTCGCGCGGGCGGTCGCGCCCACCGAGCCGAGTTCCCCCTCGGCCGCCGTGACAGGGCTGGTCGGGGCGAGCGCGGGCGGGCTGCTCGGCGGTCTCGCCCTGCTGGTCCGGCCGCGCCGACGACCCGAACCGGAGCCCGTCCGCCCGGCCACGCTGCCCGCCCCGGCCGCCGCCGACGCCGCCGGCCTGCTGTGACGGCCACCTACGCGGCGCGCCCCGCCCGCACCGTCCGCCCCGCCCTCACCACCGAACTGGTCACCGACCCCGGCGCCTTCGCCGCGCTCGCTCCGGCCTGGACCCGGCTCCACCGCCGCTGCGCGACCGCCACCCCGTTCCAGAGCCACGCCTGGCTGCACTCCTGGTGGCGCTCCTACGGCCGTCCCGGACGGCTGCGGATCCTGCTGGTGCGCTCCGGGCCCGACCTGGTCGCCGCCGCCCCGCTGACCCTGGTCCGCAGCCCGCTCACCGCGCTCGTCCCGCTCGGCGGCGCGATCAGCGACTACGGCGACCTCCTCCTCGACGACGCCGACGACGGTCGCGGCGCCGACGCCCTCACCGGCGAACTCTCCCTCGCCGCCCGCACCGCGCTGATCGACCTCCGCGAGGTACGCCCCGGCGGCGCCGCCGAGCGGATCTACGAACGCTGGCCGGGACCGCGCCGCCGCGTGCCCGACTCCCTGTGCCTGGAACTGCCCGCCGCCCCCATGGCCGACCTCATCGCCCGCCTGCCCTCGAAGAAGGCCCAGCGGGTGCGCGCCAAGCTCCGCAAGCTGACCGCGCTGGGCGTGACCCGCCGGGTCGCCGGACCCCACGACACCGACCGCGCGCTGCGCCGCCTGCTGGAACTCCACCGGCTCCAGTGGGCCGAGCGCAAGGTGACCACCGAGCATCTGCGCCCGCGCTTCCGCGAGCACCTGCTGCGCGCGGTGGGCGCGATGGCGCGCTCCGGGGACGCCGTGGTGACCGAGTTCCTGCTCGGCACCGAGGTGGTGGCCGTCGACGTCACCCTGCTCTCCCCCCACCTCGCGGGCGGCTACCTCTACGGCGCCCACCCCAGACTGCGCGAGCTGCGCGCGGACGTCGCGGTGATACTGCTGGACGCCTGCGCCGACCACGCCGCCACCGGCGCCCACCGCACCCTGAGCCTCATGCGCGGTGACGAACCGTACAAGCACCACTGGCGCCCCGACCCGGTCCGCAGCGTCCGCCTCCTGCTGGCCCGGCGCCGCACCGTCCCGCTGCTGTCGGCCGCGCTCTACGACGTGGCGGCACGGCGGCACGGCAAGGAGGTCCTGCACCGCTGGCAGGACCTCCGGCGCGGCGAGAGTGCGTGCATGGCGCCGCGCGGCAGACGAGAATCGTCAGACAGGCCCTAGCGCATCCCCCGCCACCGGGTCGCGGGAAGGCAGAAGCCCTGCCCCAGCCACTCCTGGATCCAGCTCTCCGGCAGCAACGGCGTGCAGCCGTCCGGGAGTCCGGGGGCGGGGGACGGCTCGGGAGAACCGGTGGGCGTCGGCGAGGCGCTCGGCGTCCCATCGGGCGAGGGCGACGGCGACGGCGAGGGTGACGGCGACGGCGACGTCGAGGGGGGCGTCGGTGTCGGAGTCGGCGTGCCGCTCGGCGTCGGCTGACCCGCCCCGCCCGACAGCGCCGTCCGGTACACCGCCGCCGCCCTCGGATTGGCCGCGCACTGCCAGACGCCGTGCGGGCAGTAATCGGTGAGCGTGTTGTACAGCGGCCGGTGCTCGTCGAACCAGGCGAGCATCCGCCGCATGTACTCCGGGTTGTCGCCGTTGCGGAACAGCCCCCACTCCGGGTACGAGACCGGCTTGCCGTGGGCGCGGGCGAAGTCCACGTGCGCCTGGAGGCCGTACGGCTCGCTCACCTGCTCGTCGAAGGAGAGCCCGCTCGGCTGGTCGTAGGAGTCCATGCCGACGATGTCCACGGTGTCGTCGCCCGGATAGCACTCGGTCCACGGCACGGCGTCCCGGCCGCGGCTGGGCGCGAAGTCGAAGCGGAAGCGCTGGCCGGGGACCGAGCGCATGGCGGTGACGATCCGGTTCCAGTACGCCTTCCACGCCTCGGGGTCGGGCCCGCAGCGGTGGGTGTAGGTGACGCCGTTCATCTCCCAGCCGAGCACGAGGACCGTGTCGGGCACCTTGAGGTCGACCAGGTGCCGGGCCAGGGTGCGGAAGTGCTGGTCGAAGTCGCCGTCGGCGCCCTGGCGCAGGAGCTGTCGTACCCGCGCGTCGGAGAGGCGGTCCTCGTTGTGCTCCTGGAGCGGCACGTTGAGGACGAGCGTGCGGTCCGCCGCCGCGCGGCGCCAGTGCGCCCAGGGGGCGAGGAAGAGGGGGTCGCCCTCGATGTCGCTCCAGTGGCCGCCGGGCAGATAGGTGTGGGCGACCTTCAGCTCCCTCCCGCCGAGCCAGCGGCTCAGCCCGGCCATGCGGGCGACACCGAGCGGCCCGGAGTCGAGGAAGGCTCCGAAGGCGGGCGGCTGCGCGCTCGCGGGGTCCTCGCGCGCCGCGAAGCCGGAGCCGGTCATCAGTGCGGCCGAGGCGGTGACCGCGGCCACGGCCGCCGTCAGCCGGCCACGCCGGACCCGTCGTCGCGGTGCGTCCATGACCGCCCCTCTCTTCTCTGCGCGCGCTGTACCTGACACCCAGTCACAGGGTGCGGGCGCGCGCCAGCGCGGTGGGGCTTTCAGGTGGCCGCCCCCTGCCACCCGGGTGAACGACGCCGATCACACAAAGGGGCCGGCAGGCTGGCCAGGTCCCGCCGGACGGCGTGGCGGGACACCGGAGAAGGTCCGGCGCTGAAGGATTCGGTACGGCGCCGTGGCGGTACGGCGCCGCGTGCCGCCGGTGTGCCGGGCGCTCGGGTCCGGCACCCGGCGCACTACCGACGGGACACTGCCCGGCCTCGCCGGTACAGCACCGCACCGGCCGCGATCAGCACGGCACCGGCGGCCGAGGCGCCGAGCAGGAGACGTTCCTGCCCACCGGTGTGCGGAAGGGACGGCTTGTGCGGGTGGTGGTGTCCACCGTGGTGCGGCGGGTGCGTGTGGGGCGGGTGGGTGTACGGCGGAGGTGTGCTCTCCTCACCGCCGTAGGGCGGCGGCGTGCTGTGGTGCGGCGGAGGCGTGGTTTCCTCACCGCCGTAGGGCGGCGGCGTGCTGTGGTGCGGCGGAGGCGTGGTCTCCTCACCGCCGTAGGGCGGCGGCGTGGTCTCTTCACCGCCGTACGGCGGAGGAGTCGTTTCCTCACCGCCGTAGGGCGGCGGCGTGCTGTGGTGCGGCGGAGGTGTGGTCTCCTCACCGCCGTAAGGGGGAGGAGTCGTTTCTTCACCGCCGTAAGGAGGCGGAGTGGTCTCCTCACCGCCATAGGGCGGCGGCGTGGTCTCGTCGTCGCCGTAGGAGGGCGGAGTGGTCTCGTCGTGGTGCCCGTACGACGTGGGCGGCTTGGTCGCGTGGCCGCCGTACGCGGGGGGCGTCGTCTCGCTGTCGTCCCCGTAGGACGCGGGCGGGGTCGTCTCGTCGTGGCCGTAGGACGGTGGGGTGGTCTCGTCGTCGCTGCCGTACGAGGCGGGAGCGGTCGTCTCGTCGTGGCCGTAGGACGCGGGCGGGGTCGTCGCGGGCGCCGTGGTCTCGTGACCGTAGGCGGGCGGCGGGGTGGTGTGGCCGCCGGAGCCGTGGCCGTGGCCATGACCGTGGCCGGCGGAGCCGTAGCCAGAGCCGGAGCCGTAGCCGGAGTCGTCGTCACCGTAGGAGTCGTGGTGGCGCCCGCTCTTGCCGGTCAGGCAGGACTCGGCGAGGGCCGGGTCGAGGGCGGCCGACACGTCGACGGTGGTGCCGCAGATGGTGACCGGCATGTGGGCCGGTAGGCGGAGGGGATTGCCGGACAGTGCGCCGGGCGAGCGCTGTCCGGCGCCCTGCGCTCCCGAATCGGCGAGCGCCTGACTGCCGTACAAGGACAGCACGCCGGTCGCGGCCGCGGCGGCGGCCACGACGATGCCCTTGCTGAGGGTCTGTCTCACTCTCGTGGTCTTCCTGCTCGAAGAAGTGGGAAGGCCGGCCCCGGAACGCAGATTCGAAGGGATCGACGGTCCGGGGCCGGCCTGAACGCAGCCGTGCTGCTGGTGCCTCGCGGCGGTGGGGTCAGCCGTTGACGCAAGCGTTGCCGAACGCCGGGTTCAGCAGCGCGATGACGTTGACCGAGTTGCCACACACGTTGATCGGAACGTGGACCGGGATCTGGACGACGTTGCCCGACAGCAGACCCGGCGAACCGACGGCCGCACCCTCGGCACCGGCGTCGGCGAAGGCGGGGGCCGCCCCGCCCAGGGCCAGGATGGCGCCGACGACGACAGCAGCGGTCTTCTTCATGGTGTTTCCCTTCTCCGCGGTCATGTCCTTATGTCGGCCGAAGCCGAGCGAGCACAGCTTGAACGGCTCGCACCATGACCGGCAGGCTGTGAAACGAGGGATAGACAGCCGAAGAAACCATGGAACGGGTGCCGCCCCCGAATTCACTCGAACGCCTCCACGGAATTGACAGGTTGGCGGATTCGGAGAGGATTCGGCAGGGGGCGGAAAACGCGGTGAATCATGGGGAAACGGCGAAGGCCGCCCCCGTGCGGGGGCGGCCTTCGCTGCGGACCGGCGGACCGGCCCGCCGGGCGTCAGTGGTTGGCGACGCCGTTGCCCGCGAGGACGGAGACGTCGTCCACCAGGTGGGAGAGCGGCTCGTCGTTCTTCGCCTGGGTGGAGTTCTCCGCGCACTGCTGGTTCTGCGGGGAGGACAGCACCGGGATGTCCTGGACACCGACGTTGATCAGCGCGAGGACCGACTGCACGTCCGCCTTGACGGGCAGGCCGACGCAGAGCTTGTTGAGCGAGCTCTGGACCAGGGTGGCCTGCGGGCTGAGGTTGCCGCCGGTGACGTTGTTGCCGAACGCCTCGGAGGCGCCGTTGCCGCTCAGCGACGTGGTGCCGGTGTCGTTCCCGATGGCGAGAGCCTGGGGGGCGGCAGCCGCCGACACCCCGATGAAGGACGCGGCGACCGCGGCCGCGGCCATTGCCTTCTTCAGCATTTCGCTTTCCTTTCCCTGGCTCCACGCCAAGACGCACGTTCCTGTCCGGCATCAACCCCGGGGCGGCGAAATGGTTGCGGTATGTCACCCGATCGGATCGGAGCGCGGCACGGAGTGGATGCGGATTTCCCTTGGGAAGTCGGGCTTTCGGCCGTATCCCGTGTGGGCCATCGGAGTGAACGGGAGGAACCCCGCGGTGGGCGGGGCAGTTGAGCCGTGCACTCCGGTGACGGGGTTTCTCCAGAAGGGAATCGCAAGTGATCAAGAAGGTTCTGGCCGCCGCCGCGGTCGCCGCCTCCGTTGTCGGTGCGTCCGCAGTCGCCGCGTCGCCGGCCCTGGCCATCGGCAACGACACGGGCACCACCTCGTTCAGCGGAAACGGTGCTTCGCAGGCGTTCGGCAACTCCGCCACCTACGGCAACATGAGCCCGCAGATGGCGCTCATCCAGGGTTCGCTGAACAAGCCCTGCATCGGCCTGCCCGCGAAGGTCAACGCCCAGTCCCTGATCGGTCTGCTCAACGTCGGCGTCCAGGACATCCCGATCCTGTCCTCGCCGCAGAACCAGCAGTGTGTCGAGAACTCCACCCAGGCCAAGGGCGACGAGCCGCTGTCGCACATCCTGGACGACATCTCCGCCCTGTCCGGCAACGGCGCCGGCAACAACTGATCAGTCACTGATCCGGAGATGTGCGGTGCCCCTCGCGGGCTCCGCGTGGCGGGCCGCCGAGCGATCGGCGGCCCGTCGGCATGTCCGGGACCGATGAACTCATCTCTGGTTCAGGCGACTTGGGCGTGACTCCACGAACGAGGGGGCGCTTGTGAACTCATCGCACTGCGCTGCCCCGTTAGGGGCACAGACCGCAACCCCGGTGTCCGTCCGCCCGTTGACGATCACGCAACTCCTCCCCGGAGTCCGCCTTTCGAAAGGGAACGCACATGAAGAAGCTGTGGGCAACCGCGGCTGTCGCCGCCTCCGTCGCCGGTCTCGCGGGCGTGGCCGCCCCGCAGGCCCTCGCCATCGGGGACGACCACGGCACCACCTCGTTCAGCGGCAACGGCGCCTCGCAGTCGTTCGGCAACTCGGCCACCTTCGGTGACATGAGCCCGCAGCTCGCGCTGGTCCAGGGCTCGCTGAACAAGCCGTGCATCGGCCTGCCCGCGAAGATCAACGCCCAGTCGGTGCTCGCGCTGATCAACGTCGGCGTCCAGGACATCCCGATCCTGTCCTCGCCGCAGAACCAGCAGTGCGTGGAGAACTCCACCCAGGCCAAGGGCGACGAGCCGCTGTCGCACATCCTGGACGACATCTCCGCCCTGTCCGGCAACGGCGCCGGCAACGGCTGATCGAGCCCGTACCGCGACGGCGGGCCACCGGTTTCCCCGGTGGCCCGCCGTTTCGCGTGTCCGGACGCCTCGCCCGCCGACGCCCAAGTGCCCTACGACACCACGTCCTTGCCGGCGAAGCCCCGGAAGGCCAGGGCGAACAGGACGAGGGCGCAGGCCACCGAGACCGAGGCGCCCTGGATCATCCCGGCCCACTCGGCGTGCGGCTGGAGGGCGTCCGCCCAGGCGAACTGCCAGTGGGCGGGCAGGAAGTCGCGCCAGTGGCCGAGCGCGGTGACGGCGTCCAGGACGTTGCCGACGATGGTCAGACCCACCGCGCCGCCGACCGCGCCGAGCGGGGCGTCCGTACGCGTCGACAGCCAGAACGCGAGCGCGGCGGTGACCAGTTGGGACACGAAGATGTACGCGACCGCGACCGCCAGGCGCTGCACGGCGACGCCCGGCTCCAGCGCGCCCCCGGTGGGGATGCGCAGCGGGCCCCAGCCGTAGGCGGCGGTGCCCGCGACGAGGGCGACGGCGGGCAGCAGCACCATCGCGGCGAGGCTCAGCCCGAGGCCGACGACCAGCTTGGACCACAGCAGCCGGACCCGGGGCACGGGTGCGGCGAGCAGATAGCGCAGGGAGGACCAGTTGGCCTCGGAGGCCACCGTGTCCCCGCAGAACAGGGCGACCGGGACGACCAGCAGGAAGCCGGCCGAGACGAACAGGGCGACGGCGGCGAAGTTGGCGCCGGACGCGGTGGCCGTGTCCATGAGGGTGATCCGGGAGCTGCGGCCACCGGGCTTCCCGCCGATGGCGAAGGCGGCGAGGAGCACGAACGGCAGCACGGCGAGGAGCAGGCCCATGACCAGCGTCCGGCGCCGCTTGAGCTGGCGGATCAGCTCCACGCGCACGGGCAGCGTGCGGACGGGGCGGTAGCCGGGTGCCGTGTCCGCGCCCGGGGTGAGCGTGCTCACGGGGTGCCTCCGATCAGGGTGAGGAAGGCGTCTTCGAGGCGCCGGTGCGGGCCGACGGAGGCGACGGGCACCTCCAGGCGTACCAGGTCCACGACCAGGGCCTCGGCGGTGGCGCCGGGCTCCAGGCGGATCAGCAGCCCGTCCTCGGTGCGCACGGCGGAGGCGACGCCGGGCAGGGCGGCCACCTTCTCCACGAGCGGTTCGCGCACGGGGGTGCCGGTGCCGACCAGGAGGGTGTCGCCGGAGCCGATGATGTCGCGCACCGGGCCCGCCTGGACGAGTCGGCCCCGGTCCATCACCACGAGGTGGGTGCAGGACTGCTCGACCTCGGCGAGGAGATGGCTGGAGACGATGACCGTGCGTCCGGCGGCCGCGTAGCGGATCATCACCTCGCGCATCTCGCGGATCTGGGGCGGGTCGAGTCCGTTGGTGGGCTCGTCGAGGATGAGGAGGTCGGGCAGGCCGAGCATGGCCTGGGCGATGGCCAGGCGCTGGCGCATTCCCTGGGAGTAGGTGCGCACCGCGCGGTCGAGGGCGTCGCCGAGGCCGGCGATCTCCAGGGCCTCCTCCAGATGGGCGTCCTCGGCGGGGCGGCCGGTGGCGCGCCAGTACAGCTCCAGGTTCTCCCGGCCCGACAGGTGCGGCAGGAAGCCCGCGCCCTCCACGAAGGCGCCGACCCGGGAGAGGACGGGGGCGCCGGGGCGCACGGCGTGGCCGAAGACGCGGATCTCACCCGCGTCGGGCCGGATGAGGCCCATCAGCATCCGCAGGGTGGTGGTCTTGCCCGCGCCGTTGGGGCCGAGGAGTCCGAGGACCTGGCCCTTGTCGACGCGGAAGGACAGCTCGCGTACGGCGTACCGCTCGGACGAGCCCGCGTAGCGCTTGCTCAAGTCGCCGATGACGAGCGGGACGTCGGCCAGTTCCGGGTCGGGAGCGGGGGCGCTGGTGGGGCGGCGGGCGGTGAGGAGCAGGGCCGCGGCGAGGGCGGCACCCGCGAGGGGCAGCCACCAGACCCAGGCGGGCAGCGGGGTCCGGGCGGTGGTGACGCCGGGTGCGGTGGGCACGCTCAGGGCGCCCCTGAGCGAGACCGTGTACGTCGCCGGGGCGGTCGGGGAGGCGTAGGCGAGGTCGGTGGAGGCGAGGACCAGGCGGAGGCGGTGGCCCTTCTGCATCTCGTGGTCGACGGCGGGGAGGGTGACCGTGACGTCCCTGCCCGCGCGGGCGCCGGTGACACGCAGGGGCGTGACCAGCTGGGAGGGCAGCACGCGGGTGCCGCCGGGGCCGACGTCGTAGAGCTTGGCGAAGAGGACCGCGTCGTCGGAGGTCGCCTTCACGTGGACGCGTGCGGTGGGCGAGCCGGTGACGCGGAGCGTGGCGCGCAGCGGGGCGGAGTCGAACTGGGCGTTCTGGCCGGGGAAGTCGAGGGAGACGCCGGTGCCGAGGGCGGAGAGCCGGGCCAGGCTGCCGAGGCCGGGCAGCGCGGAGACGGCGGGCGGGCCCGCGCCGGCCGGGTTGGCGACGTGCTGGGTGCCGCCGCTGAGCTTCACGGTGTGCTGGTGGGAGTGCAGACCGGGGTAGGCGTTTCCGCTCGCACCGCGCAGTTGCACCGTGCCGTCGGTGGAGTCGACGCCTCCGGTGCGGGTGACACGGAAGGCGGGGCCGGTGGCGGCGGCCTTGTCGTCCTTGAGGTAGCGGTCGAACCAGGAGCGCATCCGGGTGGTGACGCGGTGGGTCTCGTTGTCGCCGCCGTCGTGGCCGCCGGAGATCCAGTCGACCTTCACCGGGGCGCCGTTGGCCTTGATCGCCTGTTCGGCCGCGTCGGACTGGGCGAGGGTGAACAGGGAGTCGGTCTGGCCCTGGAAGAGGAGGGTGGGCACCTTGATGCGGGCGGCGACGGCGGAGGGGGAGCGTTCCGTCAGGAGGCGACGGGCCTCGGTGTCGGGCGTGCCGGACTGCGCGACGCGCTGGTACATCCGGCACAGGGCGGGCTCGAAGTCCGCGCAGCCGCCGCCGGAGCTGAAGAAGACCCCGGCCCACAGCTTCTTGAACACGCCGTCGGGGAACAGGGCGTCGGCGAGGTTCCAGTAGGTGACGGCGGGGGCGATCGCGTCGACGCGGTGGTCGTATCCGGCGGCGAGCAGGGAGATGGCGCCGCCGTAGGAGGCTCCGGCCACGCCGACGCGGGGGTCGCCGGGGGCGTCCAGGCGGACCTCGGGGCGTTCGGCGAGCCAGTCGACGAGCTGGGAGACGTCCTTGACCTCGTGCTTCGGGTCGTTCAGGCCGATCTCGCCGGTGGAGCCGCCGAAGCCGCGCGCGGACCAGGTCATGACCGCGTAGCCGTGTCGGGCGAGGTCCCGTGCCTGGCCGAGCATGTCCTTCTTACTGCCGCCGAAGCCGTGGGCGAGGAGGACGGCGGGGCGGCGGCCGGGGCGGCCGTCGGTGAAGAAGGAGGTGGCGAGGCGGGTGCCGTCGGTGGTGGTCAGTTTCTGGTTGACCTGGTGCACGCGGGGGGTGTCGTCGCCGGTCGCGGTCGCCGTCCAGGTTCCGGCGGCCGCGAGCAGCACGGCGGCGGCGAGGGCGGCGGCCGCCCGGCGCGGCCCCTTGAGGAGCCGCGCCACGGGCACTCGAAGATCCATGTCCCCACCGTAAGGGCCCGGGGCGGCGGCGGACGGCGCCGCCGGGCGGAACCCCCGGCCCTCCCCGGGGAGTACGCGTCCGGGCGGGTGTACCGCGGGCGCGGTACACGGCGCGCCTCCGGGCTCAGGGGCGCGTGCCGCTCAGGGGCGCGTGTCCTCGGGGAGGGAGACGAGCCAGTGGGTGGCGGCGCGGGGGCGGAGGTAGAGCGCCCAGTAGAGGGTGGCGACGGCGGTGATGCCGCCGGTCCACAGCAGGTAGCCGGCGTCCTGCTGGGTGAGGACGTAGGCGAGGACGACGATGAGCAGGACGGGCATCGCGGGCCACAGCGGCATCCGCCAGGCGGGGGTGTCGCGGTGGGCGTCGCGGCGGCCGAGCAGGGCGGCGACGGCGACGAGCAGGTACATCGCGGTCACGGAGACGCCGGTGACGCCGTAGAGGGTGTCGAGGTCGACGAAGCAGAACAGCGCGCCGGGGACGCCGACGGCGAGGGTGGCGACCCAGGGCGAGCCGAAGCGGCCGAGCCGGGAGAAGAGGCTGTTGACCGGGGTGGGCCACGCCTTGTCGCGGGCGGAGGCGAACAGGACGCGGGAGTTCTGGATGACCATGACGATGCCCGCGTTGACGATGGCGAGGGCGACGCAGAGGCTGACGAAGGTGCCGACGGCGGTGTTGGACCAGGCGGTCACCATGGCGCTGATGTCGCCGCCGGTCAGCTCCTTGAGGTCGGTGGCGCCCATGGTGATGGCGGCGACCGGCACCAGGATGATCACCGTGGAGATGGCGAGGGTGGCGAGCACGGTGCGGGCCACGTCGCGGCGGGGGTGCTCCAGTTCCTCGGAGAGGTAGACGGCGGTCGAGAAGCCCTGGGTGACGAAGAGGGCGATGGCGAGCCCGGAGACGACCAGCACCCCGGTCACCGCGTCCGTGTGGCCGTGGGCGCCCGCGACCTGCATCGAGACGAGGCTGCCGAGCCCGCGGTGCCCGTGGGCGAAGCCGAGGACGGCGACGACGGCGGCCGCGATGACCTCCAGGACCAGGAAGATCCCGGTGATCCAGGCGTTGGCGCGCAGGTCGAGCAGTCCGGCGAGGGTGGCGAGCAGCATGACGGCCGCGCCGGTGAGCGAGGGGTCGAGGTGGACGACCGGGGCGAGGTAGTCGGCGGTGCCCATCGCGATGACGGGCGGCACGATCATGACGACCAGTAGGGAGAGTACGAAGACCAGCCAGCCGGTGAGCCGCCCGGCCAGGGTGGAGACCATGGCGTACTCGCCGCCCGCGCTCGGGATGAGGGTGCCCAGCTCGGCGTAGCAGAACGCCACGGCGATACAGAGCAGCGAGCCGATGGCGATGGTCAGCGCGGTGGCGGTGCCGAGGGTGCCGAAGAGGTCGGGGACGACTACGAAGAGGGTGGAGGCGGGGGTCACGCAGGAGAGCGTCAGCAGGGTGCCGCCGACGACGCCGATGGAACGCTTGAGCTTCTGGGGGCTGTCGGCCGGCTGCCCGGGGGCGGCGGCTTCGGCGGGGCGGAGCGTGTCGGTCATGCGGCGGTCCGATCGACTCGTGCGGTGAGGGCTCGGGCGGGAGCGCTATCGCCTCCGGCGGTTCGTGGCGTACGTCATGTCTCTCGCTCCCGGCGGCTGCATCGAACACCGACGAAAACCGGCGCGTCAATGGGTGTTCATCTACGGATTCCGTAGGCGATCACGCGTCGCGGCGACGCATACAGCGGCATCTCGCGGGTGGTTCCCCGCTTGTCACCGGTACGGGAACCGCAGGTGCCATGCCGAAAAAAACCGGGCCCGAAGACGTGGTGAACGCCTCCGGGCCCGGACGGGTGCCGCCTCGGGTCACTCCTCGCGGCCGGGCCCGGTGGACGGGCCCGGCCGTTCACGCGGCTCGGCTCAGGGGCGGACGGTCACGGCTCAGTGGTTGCGCGGGAATCCCAGGTCCACGCCTGCCGGGGCGTCGGCGGGGTCGGGCCAGCGGGTGGTGACGACCTTGCCGCGGGTGTAGAAGTGCGTGCCGTCGTTGCCGTAGATGTGGTGGTCGCCGAAGAGGGAGTCCTTCCAGCCGCCGAAGGAGTGGTAGCCGACGGGGACCGGGATCGGGACGTTCACGCCGACCATGCCGGCCTCGACCTCCAGCTGGAAGCGGCGGGCGGCACCGCCGTCGCGGGTGAAGATCGCGGTGCCGTTGCCGAAGGGGGAGGCGTTGATCAGCGCCACGCCGTCGTCGTAGGTGTCCACGCGCAGCACGGTCAGCACCGGGCCGAAGATCTCGTCCTGGTACGCCTTCGCGGTGACCGGCACCCTGTCGAGCAGGGAGATGCCGATCCAGTGGCCGTCCTCGTAGCCCTCGACGGTGTAGCCCGTGCCGTCGAGCACGACCTCGGCGCCCTCGGCGGCGGCGCCGGAGACGTAGGAGGCCACCTTGTCGCGGTGGGCCGCCGTGATCAGCGGGCCCATCTCGGAGGTGGGGTCGGTGCCGGGGCCGATCTTGATCTTCTCGGCGCGTTCGCGGATCTTGTCCACCAGCTCGTCGCCGATGGCACCGACCGCGACGACCGCGGAGATGGCCATGCAGCGCTCGCCCGCCGAGCCGTAGGCCGCCGAGACCGCCGCGTCCGCCGCCGCGTCGAGGTCGGCGTCCGGGAGTACCAGCATGTGGTTCTTGGCGCCGCCGAGCGCCTGGACGCGCTTGCCGTGGGCGGAGGCGGTGGTGTGGATGTAGCGGGCGATCGGGGTCGAGCCGACGAACGACACCGCCCGCACGTCCGGATGCTCAAGGAGCCGGTCGACGGCCACCTTGTCGCCGTGCACGACGTTGAACACGCCGTCCGGCAGGCCCGCCTCGGCCAGCAGCTCGGCGATCTTGAGCGAGACCGACGGGTCCTTCTCCGACGGCTTCAGCACGAAGGTGTTGCCGCACGCGATGGCGAGGGGGAACATCCACATCGGCACCATCGCCGGGAAGTTGAACGGCGTGATGCCCGCGACGACACCGAGCGGCTGGCGGATCGCGGCCACGTCGACTCCCGTCGCGACCTGCGTCGACAGCTCGCCCTTGAGCTGCACGGTGATCCCGCAGGCCAGGTCCACGATCTCCAGACCGCGCGCGACCTCGCCCAGCGCGTCGGAGTGCACCTTGCCGTGCTCGGCGGTGATCAGCGCGGCGATCTCGTCGCGGTGCTCGTCGAGGAGCGCGCGGAACTTGAAGAGGATCGTGGTGCGCTGGGCCAGCGAGGAGTGGCGCCAGGTCGCGAAGGCGTCCTTGGCGGCGGCGACCGCCGCGTCCACCTCCCCGACCGTGGCGAAGGCTACCTGGGTGGTGACCTCGCCGGTCGCCGGGTCGGTGACCGGCCCGTACGTACCCGACGCGCCCTCGGCGGTCTTGCCGCCGATCCAGTGGTTGACGGTCTTCGTCATGTCCTCGGGCTCCTTGTCACAGATGGCGGCGGCGGGCCGACCGGTGCCGTTCGTACAGCTCGCGTGCCTTGACCGCGGACGGCCTGGTCGCGGTCTCGGCCACGGGAACATCCCACCAGGCCGCGGCCGGGGGCGCGCCCGACACACTGTCGGACGTTTCGGTCTCGACGTAGACACATGTGGGAGTGTCGGCGGCGCGCGCCTCGGCGAGGGCGGCCCGCAGCTCCCCCACCGTCCGGGCGCGCAGCACCCGCATCCCCAGGCTGGCCACGTTGGCGGCGAGGTCCAGGGGCAGCGGGGCGCCGGTGTACGTCCCGTCGGGCGCGGGGTGGCGATAGGCGGTGCCGAAGCGCTCGGCGCCGACCGACTCCGAGAGGCCGCCGATGGACGCGTACCCATGGTTCTGGATCAGCACCATCTTGACCGCCACGCCCTCCTGCACGGCGGTGACGATCTCGGTCGGCATCATCAGATACGTCCCGTCGCCCACCAGCGCCCACACGTTCCGGTGGGGCGCGGCGAGCTTCACGCCGAGGGCGGCCGGGATCTCGTAGCCCATGCAGGAGTAGCCGTACTCCAGGTGGTACTGGTCGCGGGAGCGGGCGCGCCAGAGTCTGTGCAGGTCGCCGGGGAGGGACCCGGCGGCGTTCACGATGATGTCGCTCTCGTCCACCAGGGCGTCGAGCGCGCCGACGACCTGCGGCTGGGTCGGCACCGCGTCCGGGTCCTCGGCGGCGAAGCAGGCGTCCACCCGGGCCTCCCAGCGGGCCTTGTCCTCGGTGTACTCGGCCACATAGGCGTCCGGCACCCGGTGGTCGTGCATCTCCAGCGCCTCGGTCAGCTCGCCGAGGCCGCTGCGGGCGTCCGCGACCAGCGGGAGTCCGGACATCTTGTGGCCGTCGAACGGCGCGATGTTGAGGTTGAGGAAGCGCACGCCGGGGTGCTCGAAGAGGGTGCCGGAGGCGGTGGTGAAGTCGGTGTAGCGGGTGCCGACGCCGATCACCAGGTCGGCGGCGCGGGTGAGTTCGTCTGCGGTGGCGGTGCCGGTGTGGCCGATGCCGCCCACGTCCTGGGGGTGGTCGTGGGCAAGTGAGCCCTTGCCCGCCTGGGTGGAGGCGACCGGGATGCCGGTGACGGCGGCGAACTCGGCCAGCGCCTCCTCGGCGCGGCTGTGGTGGACCCCGCCGCCCGCGACGACAAGGGGACGCCGGGCCTGTCTGATCGCCCGTACGGCTTCGGCCAGTTCGGTCGGGTCGGCCCCCGGGCGCCGTACGGTCCACACCCGCTCGGCGAAGAACTCCTCGGGCCAGTCGTACGCCTCCGCCTGCACGTCCTGCGGCAGCGCGAGCGTGACGGCGCCGGTCTCCACCGGGTCGGTGAGGACCCGTACGGCTGCCAGCGCGCTCGGGATCAGGGCTTCGGGGCGGGTGACGCGGTCGAAGTACCGGGACACCGGGCGCAGGGTGTCGTTGACCGACACGTCGCCGGCGTAGGGGACTTCGAGCTGCTGGAGGACGGGGTCGGCGGGGCGGCCCGCGAAGACGTCGCCGGGGAGGAGCAGGACGGGGAGGTGGTTGACGGTGGCGAGGGCGGCGCCGGTGACGAGGTTGGTGGCGCCGGGGCCGATGGAGGTGGTCACCGCGTGGGTGGAGAGGCGGTTGGACTGGCGGGCGTAGCCGACGGCCGCGTGCACCATCGCCTGCTCGTTGCGTCCCTGGTGGAACGGCATCGACTCCCGGTATTCCACGAGGGCCTGACCGAGTCCCGCGACGTTGCCGTGGCCGAAGATCCCCCAGGTGGCGCCGATGAGCCGCCGTCGTGCACCGTCGCGCTCGGTGTGCTGCGCGGCGAGGAAGCGGACGAGCGCCTGCGCGACCGTGAGCCGGACGGTGGTCATCGGTAGCCCCCTGTGGTCTCGGTGTGGTCCGGGTGGAAGCGGATGCGCCATTCGCGGGTCGCGGCGGGTCCCGCCATGACGTTCAGGTAGTACATGGGGTGGCCGGGCTGGGCGATCGACGGGCCGTGCCAGCCGTCCGGGACGAGCACCGCGTCACCCGTGCGGACCTCCGCGAGCACGTCGGCGCCGCCGTCGCGGGAGGGGAAGACCCGCTGGTAGCCGAGGCCGCCGTCCTCGATCTCGAAGTAGTAGATCTCCTCCAGCTCGGACTCCTCCCCCGGCAGGTGCTCGTCGTGCTTGTGCGGCGGGTACGAGGACCAGTTGCCGCCGGGGGTGATCACCTCGACGGCGATGAGCCGGTCGCAGTCGAAGGTGTCGGCGGCGGCGAAGTTGCGCACCCTGCGGGCGCAGGTGCCGCTGCCGCGCTCTTCGACGGGGACCTCCGGCGCGGGGCCGTAGCGGGCGGGGAGTCGTCGCTCGCACTTCGCTCCTGCCAGGGCGAAGCGGCCTCCCGCGCCGGAGGCGATCTGGACCCGGGCGTCACGGGGTGCGTACGCGAAGTCGCTGACCTGCGCGAAAACGCTTTCCCTGCCCTGGATCTGATACGTGCTCTCGTCAATTTGTACGGTACATGCACCTTGCAGGGGCAGCACGATCCACTCGGCGTCCCCGGTGTCGAAGGTATGCGTGGCGCCGGGTTCCAGGTGGACGACGCGCAGGGCGGTGTGCGCCCAGCCGGGGCGCCCGGGGACGACGTCGAGGGCGTACGGGCCGTTCGCCGCGGTTCCGGCGGGCAGATGCAGTCCGTCACTGGTCGTCATGCGGCCCTCACAGCAGTCCGGCGGCGGTGTCGACGGCGGCGGCCACGTCGCCGTCCGCCGGGTACAGCAGCGAGCGGCCGACCACCAGCCCGCGCACGGTGGGCAGTTGGAGCGCGCCGCGCCACTTCTCGTAGGCGGCGGCCTGCTCCTCGGCCGTCCCGCCTGCCTCGCCGCCGAGCAGTACGGCGGGCAGGGTGGTGGTCGACATGACCTCGGCCATGTCCCCGGGGTGCTCGGTGACGGGCACCTTCAGCCAGGTGTAGGCGGAGGTGCCGCCGAGTCCGGAGGCGATGGCGAGGGAGCGGGTGACGGCCTCCGCCGACAGATCGTTGCGCAGCCGTCCGTCGGGACCGCGTCTGCTGAGGAACGGTTCGATGAACAGGGGCAGTTGGCGCTCCGCCATCGCGTCGACCGCGCGGGCGGCGCTCTCCAGCGTGGTCAGCGAGCCCGGGTCGGTGTAGTCGACGCGCAGCAGCAGCTTGCCCGCGTCGAAACGCAGCCGCTCGATGTCCTGCGGACGGTGCCCGGTGAAACGGTCGTCCAGCTCGAAGCTCGCGCCCTGGAGCCCGCCCCGGTTCATCGACCCCATGACGACCTTGCCGTCCAGCGCTCCGAGCAGCAGCAGGTCGTCCAGGATGTCGGCGGTGGCGAGCACGCCGTCCACCCCTGGGCGGGACAGCGCGAGACACAGCCGTTCCAGCAGATCGGCCCGGTTGGCCATGGCGAACTCCCGGCCGCCCGCCCCGAGGGCGCCCCGGGCGGGATGGTCGGCGGCGACGATCAGCAGCCGCTCACTGGCCCGGAGCAGCGGACGGCGGACACGGCGGGCGGCGGCCTCGGCGATGGCCTGGGGGTGCCGGGTGCGGAGGTGGACCAGGGCGGAGACGTCGACGCGGGGGCCGGTGACGGGGCGGGCGCCGGCAGTGGGCCGACGCTGGGAGGCGACGGGCACGCCCCGTGTCACGCCGCTCACCGCACCGCTCCCGCCGTCAGCGCGGCCGACACTTCCTCCGGTGTCGGCATCGCGGACGAACACTCCAGACGCGAGGCCACGATGGCGCCGGCCGCGTTCGCGTGCCGCATCACCGTCTCCAGGTCCCAGCCTTCCAGCAGCCCGTGGCACAGCGAGCCGCCGAACGCGTCGCCCGCGCCGAGGCCGTTGAGGACGGTCACCGGCAGCGGGGGCACCTCGGCGCTCTCCCCGTCCCGGCTCATCGCGAGGACGCCCTCGGGTCCCTGCTTCACCACGGCCAGTTCCACCCCGGCGGCGAGCAACGCCTCGGCGGCGGCGCGCGGTTCGCGGACACCGGTGGCGATCTCGACCTCGTCCAGGTTGCCGACGGCCACCGTGGCGTGCCGCAGGGCCTCGGCGTAGTGGGGGCGCGCGGTGTCGGGGTCGCTCCAGAACATCGGCCGCCAGTCGAGGTCGAAGACGGTGACACCGGAGCGGGCGCGATGGGCGAGGGCGTCGAGAGTGGCCGTGCGGCTCGGCTCCTCGCTCAGTCCGGTGCCGGTGACCCAGAAGACACGCGCCGCGCGGATCGCGTCGAGGTCGAGTTCGCCGGGGCGGATCTCCAGGTCGGGCGCCTTGGGCAGCCGGTAGAAGTAGAGCGGGAAGTCGTCCGGCGGGAAGACCTCGCAGAAGGTGACCGGCGTGGGCAGTCCGGGGACCGGGGTCACCCAGCGGTCGTCCACGCCGAAGCCGCGCAGCGCGTCGTGGAGGTAGTCGCCGAAGGGGTCCGCGCCGGTGCGGGTGACGACCGCCGTGCGGAGTCCGAGCCGGGCGGCGGCGACCGCGACGTTGGTCGCCGAGCCGCCGAGGAACTTGCCGAAGGACGACACCTGGGCGAGCGGGACCCCGGTCTGGAGCGGGTAGAGGTCCACCCCGATCCGCCCCATGGTGATCAGGTCGTACGCCATCGGCTCCCCTTCGTCCCGGGTCTCTTCCCGGTGTTCTAGTCCGGTCCGGTGAGCCCTGTCAATGTTTTGTCCGGACATTCGGACCAGGTATTGACACCCCTTCCGGCAGGCGCCCACGCTGGCGCTCATGACGTCGCTGCCGACTTCCCCACTGTCCCGTATCCGCGTCGGATCGGCCCCCGACTCCTGGGGTGTGTGGTTCCCGGACGACCCCCGGCAGGTGCCCTGGCGACGCTTCCTCGACGAGGTCGCGGACGCCGGGTACGAGTGGATCGAGCTGGGCCCGTACGGCTATCTGCCGACCGACCCGGCCGTGCTCGCCGAGGAGACGTCCCGGCGCGGTCTGAAGGTGTCCGCCGGCACGGTCTTCACCGGACTGCACCACGGCCCGGAAGTCTGGGAGAAGACGTGGGAGCACGTCGCGGCCATCGCGGACCTCACGCGGGCGACGGGCGCGCGTCATCTGGTCGTCATCCCCTCCTTCTGGCGCGACGACAAGACCGGCGAGGTGCTGGAGCCGGCCGGGCTGACGGCGGAGCAGTGGCGGAACCTGACCTCGCTGACCGAGCGGCTGGGCCGCGAGGTGCGCGAGCGGTACGGCCTGACGATCGCCGTCCACCCGCACGCCGACACCCACATCGACACCGAGGAGAACGTCACCCGCTTCCTGGACGGCACCGACTCCGCCGACGTGTCGCTCTGCCTGGACACCGGGCACTACGCCTACTGCGGCGGCGACAGCGTCAAGCTGATCGAGACCTACGGCGAGCGGATCGGCTACCTCCACCTCAAGCAGGTGGACCCGGAGATCCTGGCCGGGGTGCGCGCCGAGGGCACGCCGTTCGGTCCGGCGGTCGCGCGGGGCGTGATGTGCGAGCCGCCCGCCGGGGTGCCCGCGCTCGGCCCGGTCCTGGAGGCGGCGGCACGTCTCGACACCGACCTGTTCGCGATCGTCGAGCAGGACATGTACCCCTGCGAGCCGGACCGCCCGCTGCCGATCGCCCGGCGGACCCGGGCGTTCCTGCGCTCGTGCGGGGTATGACGCGGGCCGGAGGTTGACGCCCGGCTCCCCGGCGGATCATCCGCGCCCCCGCGCGTCAATCTCCCACGCCCGCCGCTCGTCATACTGATCGGCTGCGGTTCCGTCACGAATACGCCCCTCCTGTCACATACGTCGCGCGTACGCGGGTTCTCCGTCACACCCGACCCACAAACCCCTCCCGGTGGTCACTCTGTGTCGTTGAGTCGGCACAGGCTTGTGATCACCAGCGCTGCGCCCGGTCCCCCGACGGCCGCCCCCGGCCGTGCCCGCGGCGCGCGCGCAGGGAGGTGCGACTCATGACCGACCGAAGGCTCTGGTCCTACAAGGAGATCGCGGCGCACATCCGGGTGCAGCCGGACACCGTGCGGTCCTATCGCAAACACGGCCTGCTGCCCCCTCCCGACCTGGTGGAGGGCGGCAAGCCCTACTGGTACGCCGACACGGTGCGCGCCTGGGTCGCCTCGCGCCCGGGCAACCGCGGCCGCAGAGACTGAGCCTCCGCCACCACCGCGTCCCCCGAACGCCCGCACACCGTCCCCCGAGGGAGGGTGCGCGGGCGTTCGGCACACTGCGACAAAGCACGCGTATACATAGGGTGCGGGAGGATTCACCCGCCATCGGGGAGCCCTTGGGGAATACCCCCTAGGGGTATAGTGTTGACAGAGGTGGGGTTCCCCGCGGACCCCACCGGCCACACCGGCCCCGCCCCACGCACGTCCGACGAGGAGAACGACATGAGCGCCCAGACCGACACCCCGGGCTCCGTCACCGCCGTCTACCAGGTGAGCGGCATGAGCTGCGGCCACTGCGAGGGCTCCGTCTCCGCCGAGATCTCCGAGATCCCCGGCGTCAGCTCGGTCAAGGCCGTCGCCTCGACCGGCGAGGTCACGGTCGTCTCCGCCGCCCCGCTCGACGAGGAGGCCGTCCGCGCCGCCGTCGACGAGGCGGGCTTCGAGCTGGCCGGCCGCGCCTGACGGCACCTGTCACACGTCCGGCCCGCACCCCGAGCGCGGCCGGTGCACACCTTCCCCGACCGGGCCGTACCGACCAGCTCATACTGGATTCCGTACGGCCCGGTCCGATGTCTGGAGTCCGGACATGACCAGCACCACCTCAGAGCCACGGCAGACGGACGGCGTCACCTCGCAGGTCGAGCTGCTCGTCGGCGGCATGACCTGCGCGTCCTGCGCCGCCCGGGTGGAGAAGAAGCTCAACCGCATGGACGGCGTGAGCGCCACCGTCAACTACGCCACGGAGAAGGCGAAGGTCAGCTACGGCCCCGGCGTGCGGGTCGCCGACCTCATCGCCACCGTCGTGAAGACCGGGTACACCGCCGAGGAGCCCCCGCCGCCGGAGCCCGAGCCGGAGGAGGAGACCGGAAGGAGCGCCGAGGAGCGCGACCCGGAGTCGGCCGCGCTGCGGCAGCGGCTGCTCGTCTCCGTCGCCCTCGCCGTCCCGGTGGTCCTGCTCGCCATGGTCCCGGCACTCCAGTTCACCAACTGGCAGTGGCTCTCGCTGACCCTGGCCGCGCCCGTCGTCGTCTGGGGCGGGCTGCCCTTCCACCGGGCCGCCTGGACGAATCTGCGGCACGGCGCGGCCACCATGGACACCCTGGTCTCGGTGGGCACGCTGGCCGCCTTCGGCTGGTCGCTGTGGGCGCTGTTCTTCGGCGGTGCGGGCAGGGCAGGGATGCACGACTCCTTCCGCCTCACCGTCTCGCGCGCCGAGGGTGCCTCCTCGATCTATCTGGAGGTCGCCTCCGGAGTCGTGGCGCTGATCCTGCTCGGCCGCTATCTGGAGGCCCGCTCCAAGCGCCGGGCGGGGGCCGCGCTGCGGGCGCTGATGGAACTGGGCGCCAAGGACGTGACCGTGCTGCGCGAGGGGCGCGAGACGCGGGTTCCGGTGTCCTCGCTGGCCGTCGGCGACCGGTTCGTCGTACGGCCCGGCGAGAAGATCGCCACCGACGGCACGGTGGCCGAGGGCGTCTCCGCCGTGGACGCCTCGATGCTGACCGGCGAGTCCGTGCCGGTGGACGTGGGCCCCGGCGACCGGGTCACCGGCGCCACGGTGAACGCGGGCGGGCGGCTGGTCGTCGAGGCGACCCGGGTGGGCGCGGACACCCAGCTCGCCCGGATGGCCCGGATGGTGGAGGACGCGCAGAACGGCAAGGCCCAGGTACAGCGGCTCGCCGACCGGATCTCCGCCGTGTTCGTGCCGGTCGTCATCCTGATCGCGCTCGGCACCTTCGGCGTCTGGCTCGGCGTCACCGGGGACACGGCCGCCGCGTTCACCGCCGCCGTCGCCGTGCTGATCATCGCCTGCCCGTGCGCCCTGGGCCTGGCCACCCCGACCGCGCTGATGGTCGGCACCGGGCGGGGCGCCCAGCTCGGCATCCTCATCAAGGGGCCCGAGGTCCTGGAGTCCACGCGCCGGGTCGACACCGTGCTGCTGGACAAGACCGGCACCGTCACCACGGGCCGGATGACCCTCCAGGAGGTGCACACCGCCTTCGGCGAGGACGAGGAGGAGGTCCTGCGTCTCGCGGGCGCCCTGGAGCACGCCTCCGAGCACCCCGTGGCGCGTGCGATCGCCGCAGGGGCCCAGGAGCGCGTCGGCACGCTGCCGCCGGTCGAGCACTTCGAGAACGTCCCCGGACGGGGCGTACGCGGCCGCGTGGAGGGCCACGACGTGGTCGTGGGGCGCCTCGACCACAAGCTGTTCGAGGAACTGATCGCCGCGCGCGCCCTGACCGAGGAGGCGGGCCGTACGGCCGTCGCGGTGAGCTGGGACGGGCGCTCGCGCGCGGTGCTGGCCGTCGCGGACGCGGTCAAGGACACCAGCGCCGAGGCGGTGCGCGAGCTGCGCGCCCTCGGTCTCACCCCGGTCCTGCTCACCGGCGACAACCGCACGGTCGCGGAGGCGGTCGCACGGGAGGTCGGCATCGACGAGGTGATCGCGGAGGTCCTCCCCGAGGACAAGGTGGAGGCGGTACGGCGGCTCCAGCGCGAGGGGCGGACCGTGGCCATGGTCGGCGACGGCGTCAACGACGCGGCCGCGCTCGCCACCGCCGACCTCGGGCTCGCCCTGGGCACCGGGACCGACGCGGCCATCGAGGCCGGCGATCTGACCCTGGTGCGGGGCGATCTGCGGGTGGCCGCGGACGCCATCCGGCTGTCCCGGAAGACCCTCGCCACCATCAAGGGCAACCTGGTGTGGGCCTTCGGCTACAACGTCGCCGCGCTGCCGCTGGCCGCCGCGGGGCTGCTGAACCCCATGATCGCGGGGGCCGCAATGGCCTTCTCGTCCGTGTTCGTCGTCACGAACAGCCTGCGACTGCGCCGCTTTGCCTGAAATACCCCCCGGTTACCGGCGGTTCGGGCGGGGAGAAGTAAGAGTCCCTCTAGAGTCGGGCCCTTGCCTCACATAAGCTCTTCACAAGGCTCGCGCATCATCCTTACGCTTGGGCACCCGATCGCCGTATCGGGGCTCTTGTGCACCTAAAGGACATATGCAAGAGACGCAGATCACAGTGATGCGAACGTAACCATCGAAGGGGTTCGAAGGTCTAAGTTGGCGGTGTCAGTCCAGCGTCTTGGGGGGCGCCGGCTGGCATCTGGGGTTGTCTTGGGGGACTGCCTCAGAGATGCGTTGCCGGGGCACGTACACCGGGAAGCTTTGAGCGGCCCTCCCAGCGTGCGCTGTCCCGGCAGACCGCAACCGTTGTGCATCACTGGAGCGCGGTGGGTTCGCCCGCCGTGCTCAGGCAGCGAATTCAGGCGCTGCCTCTCCGAGCGCCCGGCCCGGATCCCGTGGGGGGAATCCGCACCGGGGCATGGGAAGGCGCCCTGGACGTCGGCCCGTGGGGGGACCGACGCGCCAGGGCGCCTTCTTCTTTCCTTCTTCAGGCTCGTTCCGTCTCCGGGGCGCCGTGCGGCGCCCCGGAGTCCGAAGCCTTACGGCGCCGAGATCAGCGCTCCTCCACCGGGATGAAGTCGCGCTCGACGACGCCCGTGTAGATCTGGCGCGGACGGCCGATGCGGGAGCCGGGCTCCTTGATCATCTCGGTCCACTGGGCGATCCAGCCCGGCAGCCGGCCGAGGGCGAACAGGACCGTGAACATCTCGGTCGGGAAGCCCATGGCGCGGTAGATCAGGCCGGTGTAGAAGTCGACGTTCGGGTAGAGGTTGCGCGAGACGAAGTAGTCGTCGGAGAGCGCGTGCTCCTCCAGCTTCAGCGCGATGTCCAGCAGCTCGTCGGACTTGCCGAGCGCGGAGAGGACGTCGTGCGCGGCGGCCTTGATGATCTTGGCGCGCGGGTCGAAGCTCTTGTAGACCCGGTGGCCGAAGCCCATCAGGCGGACGCCGTCCTCCTTGTTCTTCACCTTGCGGATGAAGGAGTCGACGTCGCCGCCGTTGGCCTGGATATCCTCCAGCATCTCCAGCACCGACTGGTTGGCGCCGCCGTGCAGCGGGCCCCACAGCGCGTTGATGCCCGCGGAGATCGAGGCGAACATGTTGGCCTGCGAGGAGCCGACCAGGCGGACCGTGGAGGTCGAGCAGTTCTGCTCGTGGTCCGCGTGCAGGATCAGCAGCTTGTCGAGCGCGGAGACCACGACCGGGTCGAGGTCGTACTCCTGCGCCGGCACCGAGAACGTCATGCGCAGGAAGTTCTCGACGTAGCCGAGGTCGTTGCGCGGGTAGACGAACGGGTGGCCGATCGACTTCTTGTAGGCGTACGCCGCGATCGTCGGCAGCTTGGCGAGCAGGCGGATCGTGGAGAGATCGCGCTGCTGCTCGTCGAAGGGGTTGTGGCTGTCCTGGTAGAAGGTGGACAGCGCCGAGACGACCGAGGACAGCATGGCCATCGGGTGGGCGTCGCGGGGGAAGCCCCGGTAGAAGTTCTTGACGTCCTCGTGCAGCAGCGTGTGCCGCGTGATGTCGTTCTTGAACGTCGTCAGCTCGTCGACGGTGGGCAGCTCGCCGTTGATGAGCAGGTACGCCACCTCGAGGAAGGTGGAGCGCTCGGCGAGCTGCTCAATCGGGTAGCCGCGGTAGCGGAGGATGCCCGCCTCGCCGTCGAGGTAGGTGATCGCGGATTTGTACGCGGCCGTGTTGCCGTAGCCGCTGTCCAGGGTGACCAGACCGGTCTGGGCGCGGAGCTTCCCGATGTCGAAGCCCTTGTCACCGACGGTGCTGTCGACCACCGGATAGGTGTACTCGCCGTCGCCGACCCGCAGTACTACAGAGTTGTCGCTCACGTCTTCCCTCACCGACTTAGTGCCTCATCTTCGAGGTGCCCTGACTGTCTCTACCATCCCCCATTTGGCTCAGGAGAGTGCACTCGGGGTCGCCACTTGGCCCGTTGGCGGCACTCAGTGCCGTCAACCTGCACATCCTGCCGCCTGCGCGGACCCTGCGGAAGTGCTCTGTGACCTTCGTGACTCGTTTGATCGATCATTTTTCCAGGGCCGCTTCGCGGGCTGCCCTCGGGGTCAGCCGGAAGTCGAGCGCGGTGCACCGCCGCCCCGCCGAGACGGTGCGCACGGCCTGCCCGATCGCCTTGCGCGAGCCGACCAGCACGACCAGCCGCTTGGCCCGGGTGACCGCCGTGTAGAGCAGGTTGCGCTGGAGCATGGTCCAGGCGCTGGTGGTGACCGGGATCACCACCGCCGGGTATTCACTGCCCTGCGAACGGTGGATGGTCACCGCGTAGGCGTGGGCCAGCTCGTCCAGTTCGTCGAAGTCGTATCCCACCTCCTCGTCCTCGTCGGTGCGCACCGTCAGACGCTGCTCGACCGGATCGAGGGAGGTGACCACGCCGACGGTGCCGTTGAAGACGCCGTTCTCGCCCTTGTCGTAATTGTTGCGAATCTGGGTGACCTTGTCTCCGACGCGGAAGACCCGGCCGCCGAACCGCTTCTCCGGGACGTCGGGGCGCCCCGGCGTGATCGCCTGCTGCAACAGGCCGTTGAGCGTGCCCGCGCCCGCGGGACCCCGGTGCATCGGCGCGAGCACCTGCACGTCACGGCGCGGGTCGAGGCCGAAGCGGGCCGGGACGCGGCGCGCTGCCACGTCCACGGTGAGCCGGCCCGCCTCCTCGGTGTCGTCCTCCACGAACAGGAAGAAGTCCTTCAGGCCGTCGGTGAGCGGGTGCTGCCCGGCGTTGATCCGGTGCGCGTTGGTGACCACGCCGGACTGCTGGGCCTGGCGGAAGACCCGGGTGAGCCGGACGGCGGGCACCGGGCCGCCCTCGGCGAGCAGATCGCGCAGCACCTCCCCGGCGCCGACGCTGGGCAACTGGTCCACGTCCCCGACGAAGAGCAGGTGGGCGCCCGGGGGCACCGCCTTGACCAGCTTGTTGGCCAGGAGGAGGTCCAGCATGGACGCCTCGTCCACGACCACCAGGTCGGCGTCCAGCGGGCGTTCGCGGTCGTAGGCGGCATCGCCGCCGGGCTTCAGCTCCAGCAGGCGGTGCACGGTGGACGCCTCGGCGCCGGTCAGCTCCGCGAGCCGTTTCGCGGCGCGTCCGGTGGGGGCGGCGAGCAGCACCTTGGCGCGCTTGGCGCGGGCCAGTTCCACGATCGAGCGCACGGTGAAGGACTTGCCGCAGCCGGGACCGCCGGTGAGCACGGCGACCTTCTCGGTGAGCGCGAGCCGCACGGCCGCCTCCTGCTCGGGCGCGAGGTCGGCGCCGGTACGGCCCTTCAGCCAGCCGAGCGCCTTGTCCCAGGCCACGTCGCGGAAGGCGGGCATCCGGTCCTCGCCGGTGCGCAGCAGACGCAACAACTGCGCGGCGAGGGAGAGTTCGGCGCGGTGGAAGGGGACGAGATAGACGGCGGTGACCTCCTCTCCCCCGTCGGGCCCGGGGACCTTCTCCCGTACGACACCGGGCTCTTCCCGGGCCGGGTCGGCGAGTTCGGCCAGGCACTCGATGACCAGCCCGGTGTCGACCTGGAGCAGCTTGACCGCGTCCGCGATGAGCCGCTCCTCGGGGAGGTAGCAGTGGCCCTGGTCGGCGGACTGGGACAGGGCGTACTGGAGTCCCGCCTTGACGCGTTCGGGGCTGTCGTGCGGGATGCCGACCGACTGGGCGATCTTGTCGGCGGTGAGGAAGCCGATGCCCCAGACGTCGGCGGCGAGCCGGTAGGGCTGGTTCCGCACCACCGAGATCGACGCGTCGCCGTACTTCTTGTAGATCCGCACGGCGATGGAGGTGGAGACCTCGACGGTCTGGAGGAAGAGCATGACCTCCTTGATCGCCTTCTGCTCCTCCCAGGCGTCGGCGATCTTCCGGGTGCGCTTGGGGCCGAGCCCGGGGACCTCGACGAGCCGCTTGGGCTCCTCCTCGATGATCCGCAGGGTGTCGACGCCGAAGTGCTGGGTGATCCGGTCCGCGAAGACCGGTCCGATGCCCTTGACCAGGCCGGAGCCGAGGTAGCGCCGGATGCCCTGGACGGTGGCGGGCAGGACGGTCGTGTAGTTCTCGACGTGGAACTGCCTGCCGTACTGCGGGTGGGAGCCCCAGCGGCCCTCCATCCGCAGCGACTCCCCCACCTGCGCGCCGAGCAGCGCGCCGACGACGGTGAGCAGCTCGGCGCCGCCGCGGCCGGTGTCGACGCGGGCGACCGTGTACCCCGTCTCGTCGTTGGCGTAGGTGATGCGCTCCAGCACCCCTTCGAGCTGAGCCGTGCGGTGCTCGCCGGTGGGGCTTCCCGACTGTTGGGCCATGGGGGTGACGGTATCGGTGGGGGGTGACAGGGGCGGGCTGACCGGGCGCGGAACGGCCCCGGACCGGGCGCGGATCAAGGGCGCTCATCTGAGCGCACTTCATCACAATCCGATTTCGGCCTGCCTCAAGGGGCTTGCCGAACGCCCGTGTAATCGATTCCAATCCTCCGGACACGTCGTTGAAAACGATTCCACAAGGAGGTGGAGCCGTCGATGGCGAGCATCAAGGACGTCGCCGCCACAGCGGGCGTCTCGGTCGCCACGGTCTCGCGCGTTCTGAACGCGCACCCGTCGGTGAGCGCGGACGCGCGCACTCGGGTACTGACCGCCGTCGCCGCGCTGGGCTACCGGCCCAACGGCGTGGCCCGTTCGCTGCGCACCGACCAGACCCACACGCTCGGCCTGGTCATCAGCGACGTGCTGAACCCGTACTTCACCGAGCTGGCCCGTTCGGTGGAGGAGGAGGCCCGCGCCCTCGGCTACAGCGTGATCATCGGCAACGCGGACGAACGGCCCGACCTCCAGGACCATCACGTACGGACCCTGCTGGACCGCAGGATCGACGGCCTGCTCGTCTCCCCCGCCGACATGGACTCCGCGCTGCTGCTCGACGCGGCTCGCGCGGGCACCCCGATGGTGTTCGTGGACCGGTGGATACCGGGGGCGCTGGCCCCCGTCGTACGGGCCGACGGACGCCGGGCCGTACGCGACCTGGTGGCGCATCTGCACCGGCTCGGGCACCGGCGGCTCGCGATCATCGCCGGCCCCGCGGCCACCACCACCGGCAGCGAGCGGGTGGAGGCGTTCCGGGAGGCCATGGGCGCGTTCGGGCTGCCGCTGCCGGAGGAGCGCATCGGCCGGGGCGACTTCCGGGCCGGCAGCGGACGGCGGATCACCGAGGGCTTCCTCGATCTGCCCGAGCCGCCCGACGCGGTCTTCGCGGCCGACAACCTGATGGCGCTCGGCGCGCTGGACGCGATCCGGGCGCGCGGGCTGCGCGTCCCCGACGACGTCGCGCTGGCCGTGTTCGACGACATCCCCTGGTTCGTGCACACCGATCCGCCCATCACCGCGATCGCCCAGCCCACGGGCGAACTGGGCCGGGCGGCCGTACGGGCCCTGGTGGACCGCATCGAGGGGCGGCCCGCCGACTCCCTGACCCTGCCCGCCCGGCTGGTCGTCCGCCGCTCGTGCGGCGAGTCCCCCACCCCTGAGCCCTCCGTCCCGGAGCCTTCCGTCCCGGAGCCCACCACCCCCGTGTCCCCCACTCCCGCGCGAAGGAGCACACCGTGAGCGACCCCGAAGAACTGCTGCGCGTCGAAGGGATACGCAAGTCCTTCCCCGGCGTGGTCGCGCTGGACGGCGTCGACTTCGAGTTGCGCCGGGGCGAGGTCCATGTCCTGCTCGGCGAGAACGGCGCGGGCAAGAGCACCCTCATCAAGACCCTGTCCGGGGCGCACACGCCGGACGGCGGACGGATTCTGGTCGGCGGCGAGGAGGTCCGCGTCCAGAGCGCGCAGGACGCGGAGCGGCTCGGGATCGCCACGATCTACCAGGAGTTCAACCTGGTGCCCGAGCTGACCGTGGCGGAGAACATCTTCCTCGGACGGCAGCCGCGCCGGTTCGGGCTCGTCGACCGCGGGCGGATGGAGGCCGACGCGGAGGAGCTGCTCACGCGGGTCGGCGTCCAGGTCTCGCCGCGCACGCGGGTGCGCGAACTGGGCATCGCCCGGCTGCAGATGGTGGAGATCGCCAAGGCGCTCAGCCTGGACGCCCGGGTGCTGATCATGGACGAGCCGACCGCCGTGCTCACCTCGGAGGAGGTCGATCGGCTGTTCACGCTGGTGCGCGGGCTGCGCGCGGACGGCGTCGGGATCGTGTTCATCACCCACCACCTGGAGGAGATCGCCGCCCTGGGCGACCGGGTGACCGTCCTCCGGGACGGCCGCAGCGTCGGGCAGGTCCCGGCGTCCACGCCCGAGGACGAACTCGTCCGGCTCATGGTGGGGCGCTCCATCGAGCAGCAGTATCCGCGCGAACGGCCCGAGCGGGGCGAGGCGTTGCTCTCCGTCGAGGGGCTGACCCGCGACGGCGTCTTCCACGACGTGAGCTTCGAGGTGCGCGCCGGTGAGGTCGTCGGCATCGCGGGGCTGGTCGGCGCGGGCCGTACCGAGGTCGTGCGGGCCGTGTTCGGGGCGGACCCCTACGACGCCGGGGCCGTGCGGGTCTCGGGCGCCGAGCTGCGCCGGGGCGACGTGAACGCGGCCATGGCCGCCGGGATCGGGCTCGTGCCCGAGGACCGCAAGGGCCAGGGGCTCGTGCTCGACGCCTCCGTGGCGGAGAACCTCGGGCTGGTCACGCTGCGGTCCGCGACCCGGGCCGGACTGGTGGACCGCAGGGGCCAGCACGAGGCCGCCGGGCGGATCGCCGGGCAGCTCGGGGTGCGCATGGCCGGGCTCGGCCAGCCGGTGCGCACGCTCTCGGGCGGCAACCAGCAGAAGGTCGTCATCGGCAAGTGGCTCCTCGCCGACACCAAGGTCCTCATCCTCGACGAGCCGACGCGCGGCATCGACGTCGGCGCCAAGGTCGAGATCTACCAGTTGATCAACGAACTCACGGCCGCCGGTGCCGCCGTCCTGATGATCTCCAGCGATCTGCCCGAGGTGCTCGGCATGAGCGACCGGGTGCTGGTGATGGCACAGGGCCGGATCGCGGGCGAACTGGCCGCGGCCGAGGCGACGCAGGACGCGGTGATGTCCCTCGCCGTGAGCACGAGCACCACCACCACCACCGACAACGTCACCCCCCTCTCCACTCCTGGAACGGAGGCCCCCCGTGGCAACTGACACGCTCAAGAGCACGACGGGCGCGAAGGGCGCCCCGGGCGGCCTGCGCCGCCTGCTGCTCGACAACGGCGCGCTGACCGCGCTGATCGTCCTCGTCGTCGCCCTCTCCGCGCTGTCCGGCGACTTCCTGACGACGGACAACCTGCTCAACATCGGCGTCCAGGCCGCCGTGACGGCGATCCTCGCCTTCGGTGTGACCTTCGTGATCGTCTCTGCGGGCATCGACCTGTCGGTCGGCTCGGTGGCCGCGCTCACCTCGACCGTGCTGGCCTGGAGCGCCACGCAGTCCGGGATACCGGTCGCGCTCGCGGTCGTCCTCGGGCTCGGCACGGGTGTGGCGGCCGGTCTGGTCAACGGCTTCCTGATCGCCTACGGCAAGCTGCCGCCGTTCATCGCGACGCTCGCCATGCTGTCGGTGGCGCGGGGTCTGTCGCTGGTCATCTCCGGCGGCGTGCCCATCCCCTTCCCGGACTCCGTCTCCCACCTCGGGGACAACCTGGGCGGCAGGCTGCCCGTGCCCGTGCTGGTCATGGTGGTCATGGGGCTGCTCGCGGCGCTGGTCCTCGGGCGCACCTACATCGGCCGGTCGATGTACGCGATCGGCGGCAACGAGGAGGCCGCGCGCCTGTCGGGCCTGCGGGTCAAGCGGCAGAAGCTGGCCGTCTACGCGCTCTCCGGTGTCTTCGCGGCCGTCGCGGGCATCGTGCTCGCCGCCCGCCTCGGCTCGGCGCAGCCGCAGGCCGCCGACGGCTACGAGCTGGACGCCATCGCGGCCGTCGTCATCGGCGGCGCCTCGCTCGCGGGCGGCACCGGCAAGGCGTCCGGCACCTTCGTCGGCGCGCTGATCCTCGCGGTGCTGCGCAACGGTCTCAACCTGCTGAACGTCTCCGCCTTCTGGCAGCAGGTCGTCATCGGTGTCGTCATCGCGCTCGCGGTGCTGCTCGACGCGGTGCGCCGCAAGGCGGGCACGTCACCGGTGCCCGGCGCGGGCGGCCCCAAGGGCAAGCAGGCGGCGACCTACGCGCTCGCGGCCGTGGTGACCGTGGCGATCGTCGGCGCGACCTCCTTCCTGCACAGCGGCTCTTCCGCCGCCGCCAACCCGCGCATGGGCCTGTCGCTGTCCACGCTGAACAACCCGTTCTTCGTGCAGATCCGCTCGGGCGCCCAGGCCGAGGCGCGCAAGCGGGGCATCGACCTGACCGTCACGGACGCCCAGAACGACGCCTCTCAGCAGGCCAACCAGCTCCAGAACTTCACGGGTTCGGGCTACGACGCGATCGTCGTCAACCCGGTGGACTCGGACGCTGCCGCCAACTCGGTCAAGGCCGCCGACCGGGCCAAGATCCCGGTGATCGCCGTGGACCGGGGCGTCAACAAGGCGTCCGTCGCCGCGCTGGTCGCCTCCGACAACGTGGCCGGCGGTGAGCTGGCGGCCGAGTCGATCGCCGAGAAGCTCGGCGGCAAGGGGAAGATCGTCGTCCTCCAGGGCCAGCCGGGCACCTCCGCCGCCCGTGAGCGCGCCCAGGGCTTCGCCCAGGGGCTGAAGAAGTACCCCGGCATCAAGGTGCTGGCCCAGCAGCCCGCCGACTTCGACCGGGCGAAGGGGCTGGACGTCATGTCGAACCTGCTCCAGGCGCACCCCGACGTCCAGGGCGTCATCGCTGCCAACGACGAGATGGCACTCGGCGCGGTCAAGGCGCTCGGCGCCAAGGCGGGCAAGTCCGTCCAGGTCGTCGGCTTCGACGGCACCCCGGACGGACTGAAGGCCGTGAAGGACGGGACGCTGTACGCATCGGTCGCGCAGCAGCCCACCCAGCTGGGCCGGATCGCGGTGGACAACGCCCTCAAGGCGGTCCACGGCGGCAAGACCGCGCCGACCGTGAAGGTGCCGGTGAAGGTGGTCACCCGCGAGAACGTGGCCGGCTTCACCGGCTGACGCTCCAACTCACTGCTCAGGGAGTCCTGTTCATGTACGACTACGACCTGCTGGTCGTGGGCTCGGCCAACGCCGACCTCGTGGTGGCGGTCGAGCGGCGCCCCGGCGCCGGGGAGACCGTCCTCGGCGGTGACCTCGCCGTTCACCCGGGCGGCAAGGGCGCCAACCAGGCCGTCGCCGCCGCCCGCCTCGGGGCCCGTACGGCGCTGCTCGCGCGCGTCGGCGACGACGGCCACGGCCGTCTGCTCCTGGACTCCCTGGGCTCGGCCGGGGTCGCCACGGCGGGTGTCCTGACCGGCGGCGCGCCGACCGGGGTCGCCCTCATCACCGTCGACCCCTCCGGCGACAACAGCATCGTCGTCTCTCCCGGCGCCAACGCCCGCCTCACCCCTGACGACGTGCGCGCAGCCGAGCCGCTGCTGCGCTCGGCGCGGGTGGTGTCGGCGCAACTGGAGATCCCGCAGGAGACGGTGACGGAGGTGGTGCGGCACCTTCCCGAGGGCACCCGCTTCGTGCTCAACCCCTCTCCGCCGCGCCCGCTGTCGCCCGAGGTCCTGGCCGCCTGCGATCCGCTGGTCGTCAACGAGCACGAGGCCCGCGTCCTGCTGGACGGCTCCGCCGAGGACCCGGCCACCCAGGCCCGCGCGCTGCTCGCCCTCGGGCCCCGCTCGGTCGTGGTGACCCTGGGCGCCGAGGGGGCGTTGGTGTGCGACGAGTCGGGTGTCCGTCGCGTGGCCCCGGTGCGGGTGAGCGCGGTCGACACCACGGGCGCGGGTGACGCCTTCACCGCCGCGCTGGCCTGGCGGCTGGGCGCCGGTGTCCCGCCGGCGGAGGCGGCGGCCTGGGCGGCCCGGGTGGGGGCGGCGGCCGTGACACGCCGGGGTGCGCAGGAGTCGTACCCCACGGCGGACGAGGTGGCCGCGCTGCCGGGCTGAGTCACCCGCCGGCTGAGTCACAGCCGCCGCGCGCACCCCACCGGATCGGCCCCGCCCACCTGGACGTACAGGGAGGTGGACGGCGGGCACGCGCGGCGGTTCGGGGCGGTCTCGGTGACCTGGTAGCGCGGGGGGTGGGGGCCCGTGCCGTCGCAGGCGGTCTCGCGGACCTGGCCGTCGCCGGAGTCGTAGACGCAGTCGCCGGGGACGGTGCGGGGGCCGCCGCCGTGGCCGGGGTCGCCGGGGTGCGGCGGCTGGAGGTTGCGCATGCAGGCGTAGCCGCGCGGTACGGCGGGGGCGGTCGTGCGGCCGGTCGCGGGACGGCCGCCGCCGATGTGCAGGACGAAGTCGGTGGCCGGCGGGCAGGGCGGTCCTTCGGTCACCGGGCCGTCGTGGCGGGCGACGACCCGGGCGGCGGCCCGCTCACCCGAGCAGGGCACCTCGGTGAAGCTGGTCGGGCCGAAGGAGCTGCACTCGCCCAGGGCGAGGAACGTGCCGTCGCGCGTCGGCGGGGCAGCCGAGGGGCGCACCCCGGCCGAGGGCGCCGTGCGCTGGCAGCCCGTCACGCCCCACAGCACCGCCAGCGCCAGCAGTAACGCGGACGGCAGTCGTGCCGCCGTGCCCACGGCACCGTTCCCGCGCATCGCACTCCCCCCGAAGACCCCGCCCAGCCTGACGCGCCGCGCGGGCGCCGCGCCAGTCGACAGGGGTGGTTTCCGCCCTTCGGGGGTGTCCTGCCCGGTGCGTGACGTATGTCTAGTACGTCAGCCCGTGACCGAGCGGGTACAGCACCTGCGCCGGATCGTCCGCCCGCTGCACCGGCACCGGGAGCTTGCCGCGCGGGGCGACCTTGCCCGCGACGACCCGGGCGGCGGCGCGCACCTCGACGTCGGTCCAGCCGTACGAGGTCAGATACGCCTTGACGGTGGGCAGTTGGGCCACGTCGTAGGGGTTGCGGACGGCCACCGCGACCACGGGACGCTTGGTGGCGAGGAGCTTGTCGACCAGGGTGCGCTGGGGGTCGCCGGCGGTGAGGTTGTACGTCAGCACGACCACCGCGTCCGCTTTCCCGGCCGCCGTCACCGCCTTGGCCACGGTCGCGGAGGAGGGGGCCGTGCCGGTGGCGAGGACGGTGGTGGTGAAGCCGAGTTCCTTCAGGGCGGCGGCCATGACCTTGGTGGGCGGACCATCGGTGCCGGACGGGGAAGCCGGGTCGGCGCCGACCACCAGGACGCGGGGCGTGTGGCGGCGGTCGAGCGGGAGCGTGCGGTCCTCGTTGACCAGCAGGGTGGTGGTGCGCTCGGCGATGCGGTCGGCCGCGGCCAGGTGGGACTTGCTGCCCACGGCCGAGGTCACCCGGGAGTGAGTGGTGTAGGCGTGGTCGAACAGGCCGAGGCGGGCCTTCATCCGCAGGATGCGCAGAACCGATTCGTCGAGGCGGGCCTCCGTCAGCTCGCCCCCGCGCACCGCGTCCCGTACGGCGTGCCAGGCCACGTCGATGGAGGGCGGGTTGAGGAGCTGGTCCACGCCCGCCTTGAGGGCGAGCACCGGCACCCGGTCGTCGCCGTACTTGGTGCGCACGCCCTCCATGCCGAGGGAGTCGGTGATGACCACGCCGTCGTAGCCGAGGTCGCCGCGCAGGATGCCGGTGACGATGGGGTGGGAGAGGGTCGCCGGGTCGCCGGAGGGGTCGAGCGCGGGGAACTGGATGTGCGCGGTCATGATCGAGTCGATGCGCGCGGAGATCGCGGACCGGAAGGGCACCGCGTCGAGCTTCTCCCACTGCTCCCGGGTGTGGGTGATGACCGGGAAGCCGGTGTGGCTGTCGGTCGCGGTGTCGCCGTGGCCGGGGAAGTGCTTGGCGGTCGCCGCGACCCGGGCCGACTGATAGCCCTTCACCTCGGCGGAGACCAGGAGCCCGGCGAGACCCGGGTCCGCGCCGAAGGAGCGCACCCCGATGACGGGGTTGGCCGGGTTGATGTTCACGTCCGCGTCGGGCGAGTAGTCCTGGTTGACGCCCATCGCGCGCAGCTCGGTGCCGGAGAGGCGGCCGAGGGCGAGGGCGTCGGTGTAGGAGCGCCCGGCGGCGACGGCCATGGCGCCCGGGAAGAGCGTGGCGGGCTTGCCCACCCGGCACACCGCGCCGTGCTCCTGGTCGGTGGCGACGAGCACGGGCAGCCCGCGCTTGAGACCGAGGGACGCCTTCTGGATGCCGTTGGACAGGTCCGCGATCTGGTGGGGATCGCGGGTGTTGTGCGCCCAGGTGAAGTAGATGATGCCGCCGACGCGGTACTTGGCGATCAGCTCGGCGGCGGTGGCGACGCCCAGCTCCTGGCGGTTGGCGTCGATGTCGGCCTGGTCGGGGGCGGTGGCGGAGTGGCCGTAGACCCGCATCACGAAGAGCTGGCCGACCTTCTCCTCCAGCGTCATGCCGGCGATCAGCGCGCGCAGCGCCTGGTCGTCCGGCGTGGCGGCGGCGTGGGCGGCCGGAGCGGGCGCGGCGAGGGCCGCGGTGAGCCCGGCGGTCGCGGCGAGGACGGCGCGTCTGGACGGCCGTGCGGTGTTTCCCGTGCTTGCCGTGCGGGTGTCGGGCACGTGCGCCCCTTCCGGAGGAGAAAAAGCTGAAGGAAACTTCCGAGGAATCACCAATATCCGGGAAGTTTCTTTCCGTCAAGGGACCGCACAGGACGGGTCACCGGGGCGAACGGGGGCCCGGGAACGGTGCCGCCACCGGCGCATGGGAGGGGGGCGCGCCGGTGGCGGCGACGCCGGTCGCGGTGCGGCTTGGGAGGGTGGTGTCGGTTCCTGGTCTGCGGACCCGGCCGACACCGCACCACGAACTGGTCCGGCGTTCGGGGCTTGGACGGGCGAGGGCGCCGACCGGTTCCCGCCCGGTCGGCGCCCTCCCCGCCATGCGCCTTACGGTCGCAGCGCGGGCTCGCGCTCCACGTCGCGTACGTCGAGCCGCGCGTCGAAGCGGGCCAGCGGCTTCGCGGCCGAGGGGTCGTCCTGGACCGCCGCGGTGGCGACCCCGGCCCAGTCGAGGATCCGGGCGGTGGCCAGGGTGCGCTGGTCGGCCGTCAGACCGGCGACGTTGGCACCGTGGTTCATGCCGGGCGCGGTGAACACGTAGGAGTCACGGGCGCCCGCGCCGGGGCGGAAGCGCTCGGCTCCCCACGGGTCGTTCTGGCCGTAGACGAACAGCATGTGACGGGCGTGGTGGCGGACCCAGGTGTCGACGTCCCGCATGACGCCGGGCTGGAAGCGCATCGGGATGGAGCGCGGCACGAAGGTGCGCGGAGGCTGGTAGCCGTAGCGGATCAGCCCGCGTTCGATGTGCGGGAAGTGGATGGTGGGCGAGCCGAGCTGGGTGCCCGCCTGGTAGTAGTACGGGGTGTACTGCTCCAGACCCTGGTCGGTGTAGGCGGAGAAGCCGGAGATCGCGTCCACGGAGTCCCAGATGGCGTCGTCGCTCGCGTGCGCCGCGTCGGCCGGGATGCCGTCGCAGTCGGGCCCGTTGTACTGCCAGAAGCCCCACACGTAGTCGAGGACGACGGCCTCGTACGCCTTGTCCAGGGAGCCGACGGTGGTGAAGGTGTACCCGCCCTCGGTCGCGTACTGCGCGTACCGCTGCTCCAGCGCCTTGCGGCGCACCAGGGCCTCGCGCTGGACGGCGTCGAGCCGGTCGCGGCACTCCCTGGTGCCGACGTGCTCGAAGAAGCGGTCGTACGCCGAGTCCTCGTCGTTCACCACGTCGTTGGGGGCGACGTAGGCGACCACGCCGTCCATGTCGCGCGGGTAGAAGCGCTCGTAGTAGGTGGCGGTCATGCCGCCCTTGGAGCCGCCGGTGGCCAGCCAGTTGGCGGAGTAGACGCTCTTCAGCGCCTGGTAGACGCGGTGCTGGTCGCTCGCCGCCTGCCAGATGTCGAGCTTGGACCAGTCGGCCGGGGCCGGGCGGGACGGGGTGAAGTAGCGGTACTCCAGGGATACCTGGTTGCCGTCCACGATCTGGGTGGGCTCGCGGCGCGACGGCGTGGTGGAGACGTTGTAGCCGCTGGTGTAGAAGACGGTCGGGCGGCTGGTGTCCTTGTGCAGCACGGTGATCCGCTGCTGGAAGGTGCCGCGGTCCGGGTGCCGGTGGTCCACGGGCTGGGTGAAGTTCAGGACGAAGAAGCGGTAGCCGGAGTAGGGCTTCTCCTCGATCAGGCTCATGCCGGGTATGGCGAGGAGCCGGTCCTTGATGTCGGCGGGCGCGGCGGTGGCCGCCCCTGCGGTGCCTGCCGCGCTCAGGGTGCCGAGCAGCACCGTGAGCGCCAGCAGCCATCTGAGGGCCTTGCGCATTCGACTCTCCCCTGTGAGACACATGTGCGCCGGAAGCTATCCGAGCAACTGCCGTGACACCAGGGGGTGTTGGGTGTGTCGGGGCGAGAGAGCCGTGCGGGTCGGGCGGGCCGGGGGGCGGGCGGGCCGTGCGGGTCGGGCGGCCCGTGGGGGTCAGGCGGTCAGGCGGTCAGCCGGTCAGCCGGTCAGCCGGTCAGCCGGTCAGCACAGAATCCAGCCGGAGCTGACCGAGCCGCGCCCCACCGTCCCGCGCACCCGGACGCAGCGGTGTCCGGCGTGCACGGTGACGGGTCCCGCGTGGTCGCGGTAGCGGCCCTTGTCGGTCACCGGCCGGTTGCCGCGCGCCTGCACGCTGAGCGACATCGCGCGCGGGGCGCCGGGAGCCTTGGCGACGGTGACCGCGCAGACGTAGCCGTCGCGCTTGTAGAGCCGGACGACACCGGTCCGGAACGGCAGGCTGCGCACCTGGTGCCCGGGGCAGTCGTGGCGCGGGGCGGCCCCGGCGCCGGGCGCGGCGAGGACGAGCACCCCGAGGACCGTCAGAACGGCCGCGCAGGCCGCCGACAGCCGACGTATCGCATCACCGGCCACTTCCCGTGCCTCCCCCGCGCCCCCGCGCACACGCCCTCGATGTACGTACTGGTGTACGGACGCACGGGATGTACCGGATGGTTGCACGATCGTCAGCGAAGCGCGCGGGGCGCGGGCGCCCCGGCGCACGCTTTCCTCCCGCGCGCCGGGTGTCCGGCTCAGCCCGTCACACCCACCGGCTCCTCCGGCTCCGACTCCCCCACGAACGTCCGCCACAGCGCGGCGTACCGGCCGCCCAGGGCGAGCAGTTCGTCGTGGGTGCCGTCCTCGGCGACCCGGCCGTGGTCCATCACGACCACGCGGTCGGCGCGGGCGGCCGTGGTCAGCCGGTGGGCGACCACCAGGGTCGTACGGCGGCCCGTCAGGCGGTCGGTGGCCTGGTTGACCTGGGCCTCGGTGGCCAGGTCCAGGGCGGCGGTGGCCTCGTCGAGGAGCAGGATGTCGGGGTCCACCAGCTCGGCGCGGGCGAGCGCGACGAGCTGGCGCTGACCGGCCGAGAGGTTGCGGCCGCGCTCGGCGACCTCGTGCAGATAGCCGCCGTCGAGCGTGGCGATCATCTCGTGCGCGCCGACCGCCCGCGCGGCCGCCTCCACCTCGGCGTCGGTGGCGTCGGGGCGGCCGTAGGCGATGGCGTCGCGGACCGTGCCGGGGAAGAGGTACGCCTCCTGCGGCACGACCCCGAGCCGGTGCCGGTACGAGGTGAGGTCCAGGGCGCGCAGGTCGGTGCCGTCGACGGTGACCCGGCCCGAGGTGGGGTCGTAGAACCGTGCGACCAGCTTGACCAGCGTGGACTTGCCCGCGCCGGTCTCGCCGACGAAGGCGACCGTCTGCCCGGCCGGGACGGTGAGGGCGACGCCGGTCAGCGCCTCCTCCTCGTCGCCGTACGCGAACGACACGTCCTCGAAGGCGATGTCTCCGCGCAGCGAGAGCACCTCCAGGGGCTCGGCGGCGGAGCCGGTGGAGGCGGGCTCGCGCAGCAGCTCCTGGATACGGCCGAGGGAGACGGTGGCCTGCTGGTAGCCGTCGAAGACCTGGGAGAGCTGCTGGACGGGCGCGAAGAACAGGTCGATGTAGAGCAGATAGGCGACCAGCGCGCCGGTGGTCAGCGTGGCCGCCTCCACCCGCCCGGCGCCCGCGATCAGCACGGCGGCGGCCGCGACCGAGGACAGGAGCTGGACGAACGGGAAGTAGACGGAGATCAGCCACTGGCCCCGGATGCGGGCCTGCCGGTAGCTGTCGCTGCGCGCGGCGAACCGGCGCCCGCCGTCGCCCTCGCGCCGGAACGCCTGCACGATCCGCAGCCCGGCGACCGACTCCTGGAGGTCGGCGTTGACCACCGAGACCCGCTCGCGCGCCAGCTCGTACGCCTTCACGCTGGCCCGGCGGAAGAAGAAGGTGGCCACGATCAGCGGGGGCAGCGTGGCGAAGACGACCAGCGCGAGCTGGACGTCGAGCACCAGCAGCACGCCCATGATCCCGAAGAAGGTGACGACGGAGACGAACGCGGTGACCAGACCCGTCTGGAGGAACGTGGACAGCGCGTCCACGTCCGTGGTCATCCGGGTCATGATGCGGCCGGTCAGCTCGCGCTCGTAGTAGTCGAGACCGAGCCGCTGGAGCTGGGTGAAGATCTTCAGCCGCAGCGCGTAGAGCACCCGCTCGCCGGTACGGCCGGTCATCCGGGTCTCGCCGTACTGCGCGACCCATTGCACCAGGACCGTGAGCAGCCCGAGCAGCGAGGCCGCCCAGACCGCGCCGAGAGCGGCCCGGGTGACGCCCTGGTCGATGCCGTGCCGGATCAGGATCGGCAGCAGCAGTCCCGCGCCCGCGTCGACGGCGACGAGCAGCAGGCTGATCAGCAGGGGGCGCCCGAAGCCGTGCAGCAGGCGGCGCAGCCCGTAGGAGTCCTCGGGACGGACCGCGCGGGCCTCGTCCACGCCGGGGGTGTCGGTGGCCGGGGGCAGCGCCTCGACCTTGGCGAGGAGTTCCGGGGTGGCCGGGGTGCCGGCGAGCGCCCGGTCGCGGGGCTCGCGGTCGCCGGTCCACAGCCTGGGGGTGACCCCGCGCTCGGCGTCGAACTCGGCGTTCAGCTCCTCGCGGACGGATGTGTCCTCGCGCGGTTCGGCCGGGACGGCGCGGCCCGGGGAGACCCCGCCCAGCTCGTCGGGGTCGGTGAGCAGCCTGCGGTAGAGCGGGGAGCGCTTCTGGAGTTCGGCGTCGGTGCCGATGTCCGCGAGGCGGCCGTCCTCCAGGACCGCGATGCGGTCGGCCAGGTTCAGGGTGGAGCGGCGGTGGGCGATGAGCAGGGTCGTACGGCCCTCCATCACCTGCTTCAGCGCCTCGTGGATCTCGTGCTCCACGCGGGCGTCGACGGCGCTGGTCGCGTCGTCCAGGACCAGCAGACGGGGGTCGGTGAGCAGGGCGCGGGCGAGCGCGACGCGCTGGCGCTGGCCGCCGGAGAGGGTGAGGCCGTGCTCGCCGACCTTGGTGTCGTAGCCCTGGGGCAGCTCGCTGATGAACCCGTGCGCCTGGGCGGCGCGGGCGGCCGCCTCGATCTCGTCCTGGGTGGCGTCGGGGCGGCCGTAGGCGATGTTCTCGCGGACCGAGGTGGAGAACAGGAAGGAGTCCTCCGGGACCAGGCCGATCGCGGCGCGCAGCGAGTCGAGGGTCAGCTCGCGCACGTCGTGGCCGCCGACCAGGACGGCGCCGCGGCTCACGTCGTAGAAGCGGGGCAGCAGCAGGGAGAGGGTGGACTTGCCGGAGCCGGAGGTGCCGACGACGGCCAGGGTCTCGCCCGGCCGGATCTCGAAGCTGAGCCCGTCGAGGACGGGCCGGTCGGCGTCGTAGCCGAAGGACACGTCGTCGAACTCGACGGAGGCGGGGGCGTCGGCCGGGAGGTCCTTGGTGCCGTCCTTCATGGTCGGCTCGGTGTCGATGAGCTCCAGGACGCGCTCGGTGCCCGCGCGGGCCTGCTGGCCGACAGTGAGCACCACGGCGAGCATCCGCACCGGGCCGACCAGCTGGGCGAGGTAGGTGGAGAAGGCGACGAACGTGCCGAGCGTGATGTGGCCGCCCACCGCGAGCCAGCCGCCGAGGGCGAGCATGGCGACCTGGCCGAGCGCGGGCACGGCCTGGAGGGCGGGGGTGTACTTGCTGTTCAGCCGGATGGTCCGCAGCCGCGCCGCGAACAGCCTGCGGCCGACCTCGCGCAGCTTCCCGGTCTCCTGCTCCTCCTGCCCGAACCCCTTCACCACGCGGACGCCGCTGACCGCGCCGTCCACCACCCCGGCGACGGCGGCGGCCTGCGCCTGCGCGTACCAGGTGGCGGGGTGCAGCCTGCTCCGGCTGCGCCGGGCGATCCAGCCGAGCGCGGGTCCTACCGCGAGCGCGACCAGGGTCAGGGGCAGCGACAGCCACGCCATGATCCCGAGGGAGATCAGGAACAGCAGCACGTTCCCGATGGTCATCGGAAGCATGAACAGCAGGCCCTGGATGAGCTGGAGGTCGCTCGTCGCCCGGCCGACGACCTGCCCGGTGGACAGCTCGTCCTGCCGTCGGCCGTCGAGCCGGGTGATCGTGCGGTACATCTCGGTCCGCAGATCGTGCTGCACGTCCAGGGCGACCCGGCCGCCGTAGTAGCGGCGGACATAGGTGAGCGCGTACACGAGGAGCGCGGCCCCGATCAGGGCGCCGGCCCACGGGGCCATCGCGCGGGTGTGGCCGCCGATCACATCGTCGATGATCACCTTCGTGATCAGCGGGACGACCGCCAGCACGGCCATCCCGGCGAGCGAGGAGCCGAGAGCGAGGACGACGTCCTTCGGATACCGCCAGGCGTACCCCGCCAGTCGCCGTGCCCATCCCCGTTGCGGTCCCACGCGGGTGTCCTCCGTCTTGTCGGCCTGATCTTCCGTGAGGCACAAACACGGGGTGGACGGGGCGTATTCCGTACGAGGTGCCGTCCCACGGGTGGCGCCCGCCGGGCGGGCTGTCCCCATCTGTGCTGGAATGCGTCGCGGCGCACGGACTGCTGCCGGACCCCTGGAGGCGCTCATGGACAAGGGCAACATCGACACACCGGACGCCGCCGACCTGGACGCCGCGGCCCGGCGCCACAGTGCCGCCGAGGGATGGGCGCTGCCCGACGGCAGTTATCCCGTCCGCCCGGCGGAGCTGCACGGCGCGGAGGATCTGCGCCGTGCGATCCACGCGGTCGGCCGGGGTCGCCGCGACCCGCACGACACGATCCGCCGCCACATCATGGACCGCGCCCGCGCGCTCGGGCTGTCCTCGGAGATCCCGGACGACTGGAACGCGGACGGGAGCCTCAGCGAGTAGCGGTCGTACGCACCCGGAGGTGGTAGAAGCGGGTCGTCTGGGACGGGTTCTGGTTGTCGTCGCTGACCAGGAGCACCTTGAGCCGCCCCGTGCCGTCCCGCCCCGTGACCGTCATGCCCTCGATGTTGTCGAGCAGCGGGTTGGGCTGGGGCTGCCGGGCGGTCGCGCCGAGCGGGGGGCAGTCGGCGATGTCCGCGAGCGGGGTCTTGCGCAGGAGGCGTACGCCGGGCTGTCCGGTGAGGTGCGGCACGCGCGACGTGTCGGTGGCGTGGCGCGGGTCGGCGAGGTAGAGCCGGACGGTGTTGCCCACCCCCGCGGTGAAGCCGCGCTCCAGGACGAGAAGGCGGCCGTCGGGGGTGGCCTGCACCTCGGGCACGCCGAGGCTCGGGTCGTCGGTGCGGTACGCGTACTGCGCGCCGAGCCGGAACCTCCCGTGCTCCCGCGTCCACGTCTGGAAGCGGACGGTGCCCGAGTCGTCCCCGGCGAGCGCGTACTCCATCGACGCGAGCAGGGTGTGGCCGCCGGGCAGCAGGGTCAGGCCCTCGAAGGTCTGGTTGGCGGTGGCGCGTCCGGCGGGGGCGACGCGGAGGTCGTCGGGGACCGGCAGCCGCTCCAGGATCTTCCCGTCGAGCGAGTACCGCCGTACGGACGGCTCGGTCTCGGACGTCACCAGCCGGGTGCCGTCCCGGTCCACGGCCAGCCCCTCTGAGTCCAGTTCCTTCCCGCTCTCGTCGGCGAGCGGCAGGGCCTCGGTGGGCCGCAGGGTCTTCGCGTTCAGCTGGAACAGGGTGGACCTGTCAGCGAGCGCGGCGAGCGATCCGTCGCGGTCGACGGCGAGGGCGGAGAGGTTGCCGACGTACGTGCCGTCGTACGTCGTCTTGTCGAGGGCGTCGGAGAAGCGGTCGAGGGTGACGGCGGGGGAACAGGCGTGATTCTGGCGGGCGTCGGCGTGCGCCGCTCCGGGTGCCGCGAGGCAGAAGGCGGCGGCGAGGGTTGCGGAGAGGACGGGACGGGTTCTCTTGCGCGGGGTCATGGGGGTCACGGTAGGGGGCGGGACCCAAGGACGCATGGCGGTGGGGATGTTGGCGCATGCGCACGGGCCCGGCTCCTCCGGTGGACTGAGGAGCCGGGCCCGTGACGAAGGTGCGTCAGCCCTGCGGGGGCGTGGCCACGATGGCCTCGCGCGGGGTGCTGGTCGGGACGTAGACGGCGGACTTGGACGCCGTCGGGTTGAGGTCCTTGTGGATGACCTTGGAGACGTTCTGGATGGTGGTGACGCCGTAGTCCATCGTGCTGTTGTCCTGCGTCAGCACGGTGATCATGTAGTCGCGGCCGCCGCCGTCGAAGGTGCCGAGGCTGTGGACGCGCCAGCCGTGGGTCGAGCGCTGGAGCCAGCCGTTCTTGACGTGGACGGCGACCGTGGAGGGGGCGCCGGCCGGGGTGCCCCAGCGCTGGGAGGAGACGACCTGGCCCATGAGCTTGAGGATGTACGCCCGGGCGTTGTCGCTCAGCACGCTGTTCTTGGCGGTGACGAGCTTGAGCAGCTTCTGCTCGTCGGTGACGTTGATCTGGGTCAGTCCCCAGTAACCGTCCGCCCCCGGCGTGGTCTTGGTCATCCCGGCGGCCGCCAGGAAACCCTTGACCTTGGTCACGCCGAGCTGCTTCCACAGCTTGGTGGTGGCGGTGTTGTCCGACTGCGTGATCATCGCCTTGGCGAGCGTGGTCTCGGTGCTCGTCAGATACCGGTTGTGCTTCTTGGCGTCCCAGAGCAGCGTGGCGAGCACGGTGACCTTGACGGTGCTTGCCGAGTCGTACGCGCTGGTCGCCCGCAGCGAGCAGGTGGTGCCGGTCGAGCGGTCGTACACGCCGAGCGCGACACTGCTCTTCCGCGTCGCCAGCGCCGCCGTGATGTCCTTCTCCAGCTTGTCCGCCAGCCCCGCCTTCGACGACGTGCAACTGACGACCGAGGCCGCGGACGCCGGAGTGGCGGCCACGGCCGGTATGAGCAACGCGACACCGAGCGCGGCGGCGACCGCTCCGGTACGACGTGGAGTCTGGGGTTTCATGCCCAGTTGACTAACGGACCATGGCGGAGGTTGCACGGACCATGTCCGGATTCGCACGACTTCCCCTCACAACTTGCCCGAGCCTGACGGGTTCTTTACTGGCGCTTGATGTTGCTTCCGGTGGCGAACCGTTCCCTCGAACTGGTGTCGGCGGGCGAGGTCACGACGTACGCCCACGACTTCACCGACCAACTCGCCCACTCCATCAGCCCGGACGCTCGGTCGTCTGACCGCGCAGTCCGTGACGGGCGCCGGCGGGGAGACGATCCGGCACCGCGCGTACACCTACCGCCCCGACGCAACGTCACCGGCGTCGACGACCTCCTGTCCGGCACCCGCCGCTTCGGCCTGGACGCGACGGGCGGTAAGTCGATCACCGTGAGTGCCCCAGCTCGGCTGGGCGACATCCTCACCGAGGGAATGGGTGCAGTTCACGTCCTCATCTGCCGCGAACACGTGAAGCCCTGGTGAAACATGACGCACTATCCCGACCTCAGCGCTTACGAATACAACGCGACCGAGCGGAAGACCCTCAACGTGGGCTGGCTCTCACGAGAGCACCCGTACGCGACCGGGGAGGCACCCGCAGGGCTGGTCGACGTCCTCGCCGAGCTGGCCCGCAATGCCGTGAACGCTGATCGAGGAATGCACTTCTGCGAGCTGTGTCCCGATTTCCCGACTGCCAGGGAACACACGTCCCGGGGTGATGTTTTCATCGGCGGCGGGGAGATTCGCGTAACCGGTGAACAGGGGGTCGAATACACATCTCCGGCCATGGTCGTTCATTACGTCGAAGATCATTCATACCTCCCTCCGGACGATTACTGCACAGCAGTCCTGGCTGCGACTTCCTGACGTTTCTCCATACCGCGCAAGGCCGTGGCCGACACCGAGTCCGGCCTCGCCGTATAGGTGATCACGCGTTGGCCCGAGGTGGCCGGGAGGGTCAGGGTTTCGAAGGCGAGGTCCAGCTCGCCCGCCACCGGGTGGCGCAGGCGCTTGACCCCTGACGTGCACGTGCGGACCGGGTGGCGGTTCCAGTGGGTCGTGAAGTCGGGCGAGTTGATGGTGAGGTGGCCCACCAGGGCTGACAGGCCGAGGTCGTCGGGGTGGCGGGCCGCCACCTGGCGGAGGGAGGCCACCGCCAGGACGGCCTCGGAGGGCCAGTCGCGGTACAGGGCGCGGTAGGCGGGGTCCAAGAAGAGCATGCGGGTGAGGTTGGGGCGGCCGGCGGACCTCTCCGGGGCCTCGAAGTGCAGGTGTGGCGCCAAGAGGGCGTGGCCCAGGGCGTTCCAGGCCAGGACGTCGTTCCGGCGGTCCAGCGCCAGGGCCGGTACCTCGCGCATCGACGCGAGCAACTGGCGTACCGACGCGCTCGCTGCTTCCGGACGGGACGGCTTCGTACGGGACCGTACCGGGTGGGCCAGTGCCTTCAGGTGGGCCGTTTCATCCTCGGTGAGGCGCAGCGTGCGGGCGATCGCGTTCAGGACGGAGTCCGAGGCGCCGGCCGCGCGGCCCTGTTCCAGGCGGGTGTAGTGAGTGACGCTGACACCGGAGAGCATGGCCAGTTCCTCCCGGCGCAGGCCGGTGACGCGGCGGCGGTTGGGGAGCGGGGTGAGGCCCACCTCCTCCGGACGCAGGGCGGCACGACGGGACTTGAGGAACTCGCCCAGTTCGGACGGGACGTCCATCACGGCCTCCACGGGTCGGGATTCCCATGATGACCGCCGTCGGGGCGCATGGCGGCCGCCGAGGGTGGTCACGTCATGACCACCCTCCCGGTGACCACTCGGATCGGGGCTCTGGCTGCCCCCTGTCCCTCCGGCGAGCCTGGCTTCACCCAGCCGGCCCGTCGAAGGGAACCCCCGTCATGTCGCTCACCGGAACCCCACCCCAGGCTGAAGCCACCACCCTTACCCCCCGCCTCCGTCTCGTCCTCGTCCTCCTCCTCGCCGCCCAGTTCATGCTGGCCGTGGACTTCTCGATCCTGAACGTCGCGCTTCCCGTGATCGGACAGGGCCTCGGCTTTCCGCTCGGCCGACTCCAGTGGGTCGGCACCGCGTTCGCCCTCTGCGCGGCAGGCTTCACCCTGCTCTTCGGCCGGGTGGGGGACCTCTTCGGACGGCGGCGCCTGTTCCTCGGCGGTCTCGCCGTACTCGCCGTCGCCTCCCTCGCGGGCGGACTCGCCACCAGCACCGGGGTACTGCTCGCCGCCCGCGTGCTGCAAGGGCTGGCCACCGCCGCCGTGACCCCGGCGGGGCTGTCGTTGCTGACGACCTCCTTCCCCGAGGGGCCGCTGCGGGAGAAGGCGCTCGGGCTCAATGGGGCTTTGATGTCGGCGGGGTTCACCACCGGGGCGATCCTCGGCGGGGTCCTCACCGATCTGCTGTCCTGGCGGTGGGCGTTCTTCGTCAACGTGCCCGTCACCCTAGCGGTCCTGCTGATCGCCCCCGCGGTCATCGCCGAGTCCCGCACCAGCGGCCCCCGGCCGGCGCTGGACCTCCCCGGCGCCCTCACCGTCACCCTCGGTCTGCTGGCCGTCGTGCTGGGACTCACCCAGGCGGGCGAGCGAGGCTGGGGGTCGCCGTACACCCTGGGCGCGCTCGTCGCGGGAGTGGCCCTCCTGCTCGCCTTCGGCGCGGTGGAACGCCGGGTGGCCGAACCCCTCGTACCGCTCCACGTCCTCCGCACGCGCACCGTCACCTGGGGCAATCTGGCGGGCCTCCTCGCCTTCCTCACCGAGACCTCCCTCGTCTTCCTGCTGACCCTGTATCTCCAGAAGGTGCTCGGCTTCTCCCCGCTGGCGGCCGGGCTGTCCTTCGGGGTGCTCGGGGTCGGTACGGTCACCGGCGGCGCCGTCGCTCCAAGGGTCATCGGACGGATCGGCAGCCGTCGGACGCTGATCGTCGGCGGGATCGTCCAGGCGGTGTTCACGGCCGCGCTGCTCGGCCTCGGCACGGGGCACGCGTCCCTGGGGCCGCTGCTCGTCGGCACCTTCGCGGGCGGTGTCGGGAACATGCTCGTCATCGTCGGCTTCATGGTGACCGCCACGTCGGGTCTGACCGACCGGGAACAGGGTCTGGCCACCGGCCTCGCCACCATGACCCAGCAGATCGGCATCACCATGGGCACCCCGGTGATGAGCGCGATCGCGACCGGCGCGATGACCGGTACGGGCACGCTCGCGTTCCTGGCCGGGCTGAAGGCGGCCATAGCGGCGAACGCGGCGCTGGTGCTCCTGGGAGTGCTCACCAGCGCGGTGTTCCTGCGGGGCGGTTCCGGGCGGACGTCAGTGGCGTGAGACTGCCCAGAGGGGCGGACAAGGCTGCTTTTGCCCAGGTGAGATGAGTCGGGCACGGTTTTCGAGAGGTGCCGCCGTGGGGGTGCGGGCTTGTGCGGGGCCGCTGTGGCCGGTCGCGCAGTTCCTCGCGCCCCTTGGGAGTGGCGGTCGACCGCGCCTGCGGAAGCTCCCCGGCCGCACAGGTGCTGCTCGGCGCCGGGGAGTGACGCCCGTCAGTCCAGGTGCGTCGGCGCGAACATCCGCAGTACCGCCGGGAGTACGACCACCGAGGGGCCCGGAGCGGCCAGTGCCTTGGACAGGTCCGCCTCCAGGGTCTCCGGGGAGGTCAGGACGCCGGGGACGCCGAAGGACTCCGCGAGGGCGACGTAGTCGGGGCGGGTCAGTTCCGTGGCGGTCGGTTCGCCGAAGGCGTCCGTCATGTACTCGCGGAGGATGCCGTAGCCGCCGTCGTCGACGATGAGCCAGGTGACCGGGAGGTCGTACTGGCGGGCCGTCGCCAGCTCCGCGATGGAGTAGAGGGCGCCGCCGTCGCCGGAGACCGCGAGGACCGGGCGGGTGGGGTCGGCCGCCGCCGCGCCGAGGGCGGCGGGGAAGCCGTAGCCGAGGCCGCCGGCGCCCTGGGCGGAGTGCATGGTGTTGGACCCGCGGGGGTCGAAGGCGGACCAGGCCCAGTAGGCGAGGATCGTCATGTCCCAGAAGGACGGGGAGCCCGCAGGCAGCGCCTTGCGCACCGACGCCAGCACGTCCTGCTCCAGGGTGAGTTCCTGGGAGGCGATGCGTGCCGTCACCTTGTCCAGCAGTTCTCGCACCCGCTCGGGCGCGGTCGCGTCCGTACGCTCCTCCACCGTCTCGAGCAGCGCCTGCAACGCCGGCCGGGCGTCCGCGTGGATGCCGAGCGCCGGATGGTTCGACTCCAGCTTGCCGAGGTCCGCCTCGATCTGGATGACCCGGCCGCGCGGCTTGAACGTGTGGTAGTTCGAGGAGAGTTCGCCGAGCCCCGAGCCGACGACCAGCAGGACGTCCGCGTCCTCCAGGAAGTCCGTCGTGTGCCGGTCCTCCAGCCAGGACTGGAGGGACAGCGGGTGTTCCCAGGGGAAGGCGCCCTTGCCGCCGAAGGTGGTCACCACGGGGGCGTCCAGCTTCTCCGCGAGCCGAAGCAGCTTGCCCGAGGCGTCGGAACGTACGACTCCGCCGCCCGCGATGATCGCGGGCCGAAGCGCACGGGACAGCAGGTCCGCCGCCACCGCCGTGAGTTCGACGCGCGGGACCAGTTCCTCCGGGGTCGCGTCCGGGGCCGTCACCACCGGCAGGGAGGTCTCCGCGAGCAGCACGTCCTGCGGGATCTCCACCCACACCGGACCGTGCGGGGCGGTGAGCGCGGAACGCCACGCCTCCGCGATGGCCGACGGGATCTGCGACTGCGAGCGCACCGTGTGAACCGACTTCACCACGCCCCGGAACGAAGCCGACTGATCCGGGAGTTCATGCAGATAACCGTGGCGACCACCACCGAGCCCCGCCGTCGGGATCTGGCTGCTGATCGCCAGGACCGGCGCCGACGCCGACGCCGCCTCCTGGAGCGCGGCCAAGGACGTGAGCGCGCCCGGCCCCGTGGAGAGCAGCAGCGGCGCCGCCTCCCCCGTGATCCGGCCGTACGCGTCCGCCGCGAAACCCGCGTTGTTCTCCACCCGCAGGCCGATGTAGCGCAGCGAGGAGCGGCGCAGGGCGTCGAACATGCCGAGCGCGTGCTGGCCGGGCAGGCCGAAGACGGTCGTCGCGCCGAGCCCGGCCAGGGTCTCCACGACCAGGTCGCCGCCGTTGCGCCCGGGAGGAGGGTTCAGGGCGGCGGAGATCTGCGCCTCGGTCGGGCGGAGCACCAGGTCGTGGTCGTGAGTCACTGCGCTTACGCGTCCTTCCGGGCCGCCGCGATCTGACGGCTCATGATGGTGGTGAGTTCGTACGCGGTGTGGGAGGCCGCGACCGAGGTGATCTCGGCGTGGTCGTACGCCGGGGCGACCTCGACCACGTCCGCCGAGACCAGGTTGCACGAGGCGAGCCCGCGCAGGATCTCCAGCAGCTCGCGGGAGGTCATGCCGCCCGCCTCGGGGGTGCCGGTGCCGGGGGCGTGGGCCGGGTCGAGGCAGTCGATGTCGATGGAGATGTACAGCGGCCGGTCCCCGATGCGCTGGCGGAGCTGGTCGGCGACCTCGTCGGCGCCCCGGCGGTAGACGTCCGCCGAGGTGACGATGCCGAAGCCCATCTTCTCGTCGTCCGTGAGGTCCTGCTTGCCGTACAGCGGGCCGCGCGTGCCGACGTGCGACAGCGCGGAGGTGTCGAGGATGCCCTCCTCGACCGCGCGGCGGAACGGGGTGCCGTGCGTGTACTCGGCGCCGAAGTACGTGTCCCAGGTGTCGAGGTGCGCGTCGAAGTGCAGCAGCGCGACCGGACCGTGCTTCTTGGCGACGCTGCGCAGCAGCGGGAGCGCGATGGTGTGGTCGCCGCCCAGCGTCATCAGGCGGGCGCCGGTGCCGAGGAGGTCGTCGGCGGCGGCCTCGATGGTGTCGACGGCCTCGTTGATGTTGAACGGGTTCACCGCGATGTCGCCGCCGTCCGCGACCTGCGCGAGGGCGAAGGGGGAGGCGTCCTGCGCGGGGTTGTACGGGCGCAGCAGCCGGGACGCCTCACGGATGGCGTTGCCGCCGAAGCGGGCGCCCGGCCGGTACGAGACGCCGGAGTCGAACGGCACACCGACCACGGCGACGTCGGCGCGGCCGACCTCGTCGAGGCGGGGCAGCCGGGCGAAGGTCGCGGGGCCCGCGTAGCGCGGGACGCGGGAGGAGTCGACGGGTCCGCGGGGCGTCTCGGAGCTGCTCATCGTGAAATGCCTTCTTCCTTGCGCTTCGTCGCGCATGTACTGCTTTCCGTACGACTCTACTGGTGAGCCGGGACCGGTTCGGACGGGAGTTCGGGGGATTTGCCGGCGAGGCGGTCGCGCCAGACGGCGAGGACGCGCTCGTCGGTGGGCTTCGTGGCCAGGGAGACGACGACGTAGGCGACGAGGGAGGCGAGCAGGCCGTAGTAGACGGGCTCGTTGGCGAGGATGCCGTAGGCCGCCATCAGGCCGATCACCGCGAGGCCGCCGACGATCACGGAGGCCAGCGCGCCCTGCACGGTGCCGCGCTTCCACAGCAGCCCGCCGAGGATGGGCACGAGCAGACCGCCGACGAGGAGGTTGTACGCGACGGTCAGCGCCTCGACCACGTTGTTCAGGGCGATGGCGGTGCCGATCACCGCGAGGCCCATGATCAGGATGAAGACGCGGTTGCCCTTGACCTCGTCGTGCGGCTCGCCCGAGGAGGATTCCGGGCGGACCAGACCCCGCAGCCGGGACCAGATGTCGTTGTTGGCGACCGTCGCGCAGGCGATCAGCGCGCCGGAGGAGGTGGACATCACGGCGGCGAGGGCGGCGGCCAGCACCAGACCCCGTACGCCGATGGGGAGTTCGTCCTTGACGATGGTCGCGAACGCGTCGTCCGGGTTGGCCAGCTTGGGGTAGAGGACCTTGGCGGCGGTGCCGATGACGGCGCCCGCGACGGCGTAGGCCAGACAGTAGGTGCCGGCCACGGTGCCGCCCCACTTGGCGGTGCGGTCGTCGCGGGCGGTGAACACGCGCTGCCAGATGTCCTGCCCGATCAGCATCCCGAAGGTGTAGATCAGCACGTAGGTGAAGATCGTCTCGCCGCCGATGCCCAGCGGGTCGAAGTACGTGGTGGGGAGCTTGGCCTTCATCTCGGCGAAGCCGCCCGCCTTGACCACGGCGATGGGCAGCAGCAGGAGCAGCACGCCGATGGTCTTGACCACGAACTGCACCATGTCGGTGAGCGTGATCGACCACATGCCGCCGAGGGTGGAGTACGCGACGACGATCGAGCCGCCGAGGACGATCGCGAGGGTGCGGTTCATGTCGAACAGCACGTCGAAGATCGTGGCGTAGGCGATGGTCGAGGTGACGGCGAGCATGAGGGTGTACGCCCACATGACGACGCCGGAGATGACACCGGCCCGGCCGCCGTAGCGCAGGTCCAGCATCTCGGAGACGGTGTAGACCTTCAGGCGGGCGATGCGGGCCGAGAAGAACACCGAGAGGGCGAGCAGCCCGAGGCCGATGGTGAAGACCATCCAGGCGCCGGAGAGGCCGTAGCGGTAGCCGAGGCCGACGCCGCCGATGGTGGACGCGCCACCCAGGACGATCGCGGCCATGGTGCCGGAGTACATGGCGGGCCCCAGGCGGCGGCCCGCCACCAGGAACTCGCTCTTCGACCTCGCCCGGCGCATCCCCCACCAGCCCATGGCCAGCATTCCGACGAGATAGACGACGATCACTGTGTAGTCGACGGCCATGGGCGGGGCCCTCCTTCGCGCGCAGTCCGGTGGCGTGTCGTGCGGTGTCGTGGGGGTGCGACGGCAGCATTTCGCGGGGACATCCGCCCGTACCCGTGGCTGCCGTTCCGCCTAGAGATTAGGTGGCCGGAAAGCGACTGCGAAGTGTACGTTTCATCCACTCGAACGGGGCGGGACGGAGGAATCGCACATCATGACGGACCCGATCGCGCCGGCCGTGCCGCCGACCCCGCCCGTACCGCTCTCCGCCCTGCTCGCGCGGGATGACCTGGGGCTGCGGCAGATCGCGGGCCCCGCGGACCCGGACACCGTGATCCACTGGGCGCACACCTCGGAGATGGCGGACCCGTACCCCTATCTCCTCGGGGGCGAGCTGCTGCTCACGGCGGGCGTCCACGTGCCGGAGGCGGCGGGCTCCGATGGGGGCACCCCCTGCTCGAGCGAAGTCGAGAGCTTGGGGGACTACTTCCACGACTACGTCTCCCGGATCGTCGCGGCGGGCGGCGCCGCCCTCGGCTTCGGTCTCGCCCCGGTGCACGACACGGTCCCGCGCGCGCTGGTGGCCGCCTGCGAGGTGCACGGCCTGCCGCTCCTCGAGGTGCCCCCGCGCACGACGTTCTCAGGGGTGGCCCGCGCCGTCTGGCAACTGATGGCCCAGGCCCGCCTCGCCGAACTCCGCCGCGTCACCGAGGCCCAGCAGAGCCTGACCGCCGCCGCCTCCCGCCCCGATCCGGTCCCCTCCGTCCTCCGCCAGCTCGCCCAACGCCTCGCGGGCCACGCGGTCCTCTACGGCCCCGACGGCACACTGATCGCCTCGGCGGGCCGCGCCCCGACGACCCCGGACACCCGGGAGGCGCTGGCCCGGCTGGCATCCGTGGTGCGGCCGCTGCGGGTGCCGGTGCCGTCCGCCGGGGAGGGCGATACGGCGGGCGGCACGGCTCGGGAGGACGGCACCGCGACGGGACACCCGGGCACCGACGTCGACGCCCACCTCAGGCCCGAGCCCCACCCGGCGCCGGGCGCCGACACCGCCCCCAGACCCGGGACGGAACCCGAACCCCGTCCGGGCAACGTCCCCCGCCCCACCCCCACCTCCGCCACCGACACCCACCACGGCACCCACCTCGCCGCCTATGCCCTCGGGACCAACGGCGGGTTCGTGCTCGGGGTCGCCGCCGGGCAGCGGACCGCCGGGGATCACACCATCGCGTCCGTCGCCGCCGTGCTGTTGTCGCTGCTGACCGGGGAGCATCAGAGCGGGGCGGGAGCGGACCGGTCGTCGGCGCTGGTGCGGTTGTTGCTGGGCGCGTCGGCCGAGGAGGTCGTGCCGTTGCTGCGGCCGGGGCGGGATGAGCCGTGGGTGGTCGTGCACGCGCGGCCCGAGGGAAGGGCGCCGGACGCCGTGGCCGCCGCCGCGCTGGGGACGGCGCTGGGTTCGCCGCTGACCGACCTCGCCCGGGACGTCGTACGGGTGCTGGTGCCCGGCGGGCGGGAGCCGGCGCCGCAGCCCGGGTGGACGCTCGGGGTGAGCGCGCCCGCACAGCCCGCGGACTGGGCCGCCGCCGACGCGCAGGCGGCCCGCGCGCTGGCACGCGCCCGCGCGACTCGCACCGCGCTGGTGCGGCACGGTGCTCGCCCGGGGCTCGCGGACCTGGTGCCCCCGGCGGACGCCGAGGCGCACGCCCGCGCCCTGCTCGCCCCGCTCGCCGTGGGACCCGCGCTCGCCGAGACACTGCGCGCCTGGCTTTCGCTGCACGGGAGTTGGGACCGTACGGCGGTCGCGCTGGGCGTCCACCGCAACACCGTGCGCCAGCGGATCGCCCGCTGCGCGACCCTGCTCGGGGCCGATCTGGACGATCCGGACGTACGGATGGAGTTGTGGTTCGCGCTGCGCCGGGGCTGAGCCCTGCGGCGGCGCAATGACGGAGACGGCACCCGGCCCGCTGCCCCACAATGGGGGACATGCCGATACCCGGGACACCCAGCCGCGCCGAGCTGGTCGAGCATCTGGTGAGAACCCGTATCGCGGGCGAGGTCGCCACCCCCCGCGAGAACAACCTCTCCCACTACCGCAGGCTCGCCAACGGAGACCGTCACTTCTGGCTCGGTCTGGAGCTCGGCGACCGCTGGTCCGACGAGCAGGACGTGCTCGCGGTGATGGCCGAACGCGTCGGTGTGAACGACGATCCCGGCCACCGGTACGGTCAGGACACCATCGACCCCGAGCTGACCGTGGACGCGCTGGACCGCATGGCCGCCCGGCTGCGCAAGGCGGCCGAGGGCGAGCAGCGGGTGCTGTTCGCGACCGGTCACCCGGGCGGTCTGCTCGACGTGCACCGCGCGACGGCCGCCGCGCTGCGCGCCGCCGGCTGCGAGATCGTCGTCATCCCCGACGGGCTGACGACGGAGGAGGGGTACGTCATGCAGTTCGCGGACGTGGCCGTCCTGGAGCACGGCGCCACCCTCTGGCACACCCACTCGGGCGAGCCGATGCGCGCCATTCTCACCGGACTTGAGCGCGCCGGGCGCCCGCTGCCCGATCTCGTGGTGGCCGATCACGGCTGGGCGGGATACGCCGCGCAGCACGGCGTGGACGCGGTGGGCTACGCCGACTGCAACGACCCGGCGCTCTTCCTCGCCGAATCCGAGGGCACCCTCCAGGTGGCGGTGCCGCTCGACGACCATGTGGTGAGCCCTCGCTTCTACGACCCGATGACCGCCTATCTCCTGGCGGAAGCGGGGCTGTGACGCGCCGAGCGCGATGTGCGGCCCCGTCCAGGGCCGCACATCGCGCTCAGATCGCGGTGAATGAGTCAGCGTCCGTGGCCGCCGCCACCATGGCCGCCGCCACCGTGACCGCCGCCACCGTGGCCGCCGCCGCCATGGCCGTAGCCACCGTGACCGCCGCCGTGGCCGTAACCGCCGTGGCCATAGCCACCGTGACCGTAACCGCCGTGGCCGTAACCGCCGTGGCCGTAGCCGCCGTGACCGTAGCCCCAGCCACCCCGGCCCCAGTCGTCGTTCCACCAGTTGTTGTGGTGGTACCGGCCACCCCAGTCGTTGCCCCAGTTGTTGTCGTTCCAGCCGTTGTTCCAGCCGTTGTGGTTCCTGCCGCCCCAGTCATTGCCGTAGGAGCTGCGGTCGTTGTTGTGAGACGGGGCTGCAGAGGCGGTGCCCGCGGTGCCTATCGCGGCTCCTCCGGCCAGCAGCAGGCCGGTGGCGGACATCGCGACGAGGCGCCTCGTGCGCTGTGATCGCATGGGAATACCTTCCATCTCCATCGTCTCTCGCGTGTCCCCAGGCTGGGGGCGAGGTGGATGGCCGTCGCCGCGAAAAGAGAGGACGCGGCGCGGTCTTCAGATGTCACCGCATTGTCTGAGCGGCACGATGTGGAGCCGCCGACACCTGCAAGTCATCCGTACGCTGTGCGTCACCGGGTGCTGCGGCTGAGGTCCGGGCGTCCGGAGGCTCGTCGGCCGGGCAAACCGTGCGTTGCGGCTTTCACTGATAGAGCCTAGTACCCCATGCGCCACTCGTCACTTCGAGCAACCATGTATCTGGAAGTATTGTCAAGTCCCCTTCACCACAAGGTTGTTGACGGTGCCACTTCAGTGCGGGACACGCACCACGCCCTCCTGGACGACCGAGATGGCGAGCTGTCCCTCCCGGGTGAAGATGCGGGCCTGACCCAGACCCCGGCCGCCGTGCGCGGACGGTGACTCCTGGTCGTACAGCAGCCACTCGTCGGCGCGGAAGGGGCGGTGGAACCACATCGCGTGGTCCAGCGAGGCGCCGACCACGTCGCCGACGGCCCACCCTCCGCGCCCGTGCGCGAGCAGCACGGAGTCGAGCAGGGTCATGTCGGAGACGTAGGTGGCGAGGACGACGTGGAGCAGGGGGTCGTCGTCCAGCTTGCCGTTGGTGCGGAACCAGACCTGGCTGTGGGGCTCGCGCGGGGTGCCGAACTCGCCGTACGGCGGCTCGTCCACGTAGCGCAGGTCGATCGCCTCGCGGGCCTCCAGGAAGCGCTCGACGACCTCGGGGTCGAGGTGGTCGTAGCCGCGCAGCCGCTCCGGAGAGGTGGGCAGCGTGGCCGGGTCGGGGGCCGGTGGCATGGCGGCCTGGTGGTCGAGGCCGTCCTCGAACGTCTGGAAGGACGCGGAGAGATGGAAGATCGGCTTGCCGTGCTGGACGGCGACCACGCGGCGGGTGGTGAAGGAGCGGCCGTCGCGGATGCGGTCGACGCTGTAGACGATCGGCGCTCCGGGGTCGCCCATGCGCAGGAAGTAGGCGTGCAGGGAGTGCGCGTGACGGTCGGCGGGGACGGTGCGGCCCGCGGCGACGAGCGCCTGGGCCGCGACCTGTCCGCCGAAGACGCGGGGGACGACGGCGGAGCGGGACCGCCCGCGGAAGATGTCCTCCTCGATCCGTTCGAGGTCGAGCAGATCGAGGAGGTCCTGAAGTGCCTGGCTCATGACGTGTAGTGGTATCGGCCAGTCATTGCGGGGGCCTTACAGGCCCATGTCCTTGGCGATGATCGTCTTCATGATCTCGCTGGTGCCGCCGTAGATGCGGTTGACACGGTTGTCCGCGTACAGGCGGGCGATCGGGTACTCGTTCATGTAGCCGTAGCCGCCGTGGAGCTGGAGGCAGCGGTCGATCACGCGGTGGGCGACCTCGGTGCAGAACAGCTTCGCGGAGGCGGCCTCGGCGGGGGTCAGCTCGCCGGCGTCCAGCGCCTCGGTGGCGCGGTCGGCGACGGCCTCGGCGGCGTCCACCTCGGCCTGGCAGGCGGCCAGCTCGAACTTGGTGTTCTGGAAGTGGGCGACCGGCTTGCCGAAGACCGTGCGGTCCTGCACGTACTGCTTGGCGAAGCGGACGGCGGCCTTGGCCTGGGCGTAGGCGCCGAAGGCGATGCCCCAGCGCTCGGAGGCCAGGTTGTGGCCGAGGTAGGAGAAGCCCTTGTTCTCCTCGCCGAGGAGGTCCTCGACGGGGACCTTGACGTCCACGAAGGCGAGTTCGGCGGTGTCGGAGGTCTTCAGGCCGAGCTTGTCCAGCTTGCGGCCGACCGAGTAGCCCTCGGACTTGGTGTCCACGGCGAAGAGGGAGATGCCGAACCGGCGGTCGTCCTCCTTCGGGGCGGAGGTACGGGCGCAGACGATCACCTTGTCGGCGTGCACACCGCCGGTGATGAAGGTCTTGGCGCCGTTGAGGACGTAGTGCGTGCCGTCCTCGGAGAGCCTGGCGGTGGTCTTCATGCCCGCGAGGTCCGAGCCGGTGCCGGGCTCGGTCATCGCGATGGCCCACATCTCCTCGCCGGTGACGAACTTCGGCAGGTACCGCTTCTTCTGCTCGTCCGTGGCCAGCATCTTGATGTACGGCAGGGCGAGCAGCACGTGCACGCCGGAGCCGCCGAACTGGACGCCCGCGCGGGCGGTCTCCTCGTAGAGGACGGCCTCGAACTTGTGGCTGTCGAGCCCCGCGCCGCCGAACTCCTCCGGGACGTTGATCCCGAAGATGCCCAGCTCGCCGAGCTTGTAGTAGAAGTCGCGGGGAGCCTGGCCGGCCGCGAACCACTCGTCGTAGACGGGCACGACCTCGGCCTCGATGAAGGCCCGAAGGGTCTCCCGGAACGCCTCGTGATCCTCGTTGAAAACCGTACGGCGCACGCCGCCACCTCCACGTACCTCGGCATGACATCGGGCATGTCTAAGCGCTTGCTCAACCGAAGATACCGGCGAGTACGAGGACCCGTCCAGGGTGAGCTTCCCCACCCCGGACGACGAGGATCAGCTGCCGGCCTTGCCGTACCGCCGGAAGTCGGCGGTGTCGATCAGCCAGGGACCGAAGGGGACCGTGTCGCCGAAGATGTAGGCGTCCTTGCGGGCGTAGCGGCCCTTGCAGGGGTCGGAGTGGGCTTCGATGGTGCCGGTGCGGGGGTCGACGATCAGGTAGTGGGCGATGCCCATGGCGGGGTAGTCGGCCAGCTTCTCGATGTAGTCATTGGTCGGGTTCGACGGAGACACGATCTCGACGACCCCCAGCGCCTGCGTCGCATCGACGGCGATGCCTTCTTCGTCAAGGGCGACCTCGGGAATGACGACCGCGTCGGGGAGACGCATGCGACCGATCGCGGGGTGTTCGATCTCGGGGCCGCTCGCACAGATGTAGCCGGGATGCGTGCGGAGAAGCTGATCATCCAACTGCTTGCAGATGCGGCGAACCGTGCCCTCATGACGCTTCGACGGACACATCATGGCCAGTATCGGGCCGGACGGACCGATCTCGACGCTCCAGGCTCCTTCGAGCCGCTCGGCGTAGGCGCCGAGCTCCTCGGCGATCACGCGCATCTTCGCGTAGTCCATGGGGCCAGCGTACTGAGGATGCCCTCTGCGGCGGCGCCGTTCAGACCCCCGCCGCCGCGAACGCCCCCCGCGCCATCCGGTGCAGCAGCGCTGCCGTGGTCCCCCGCCCGGGGAGCGTGCCCGCGCGGCCGAGGTGGGGGGTGGAGTTGAGGAGGCCGAAGACGGAGTGGACGGCGGAGCGGGCGGCGGGTTCGGTCAGGAGCGGGTGGACCCTGCGGACCACCTCCACCCAGAGTTCGACGTACTGGCGCTGGAGCTGGCGGACGAGCTTTCGGTCGCTCTCGCGCAGCCGGTCCAGTTCGCGGTCGTGGAGGGTGATCAGCGGGCGGTCGTCGAGGGCGAAGTCGATGTGGCCCTCGATGAGGGAGTCGAGGACCGCCGAGGCGTCCGCGTGGCCGTCGGCCTCCGAGAGGCGGCGGCGGGCGCCGGTCAGCAACTGGCCGCTGATGCCGACGAGCAGCTCGGCGAGCATCGCGTCCTTGCCGGGGAAGTGACGGTAGAGACCGGGTCCGCTGATGCCGACCGCCGCTCCTATCTCGTCCACGCCCACGCCGTGGAAGCCGCGCTCGGCGAACAGGCGCGCGGCCTCCCTGAGGATCTGCTGGCGCCGGGTCGGGGCGTCGGTTCTGCTGGCCATGCGGTTCATTCTAGACAGGGAGGTTAGCGGTCGTTAACCTGAGGGAAATGCGTTAACGCTCATTAACAAGGTGAGGGGTTCGCAGGATGCACGAGGCACCGGAGCTGACGAGCGCGGCGGATCCCGCGTCGGAGGCCTGGCGGGCCAACGAACAGGCCCATCTCGCCCTCGGCGAGGAGCTGCGCGCGAAGCTCGCGCACGCCGCCCTCGGCGGCGGCGAGAAGGCGCGCGCCCGCCACACCGCGCGCGGCAAGCTGCTGCCGAGGGACCGGGTGGACACACTGCTCGACCCCGGCTCCCCCTTCCTGGAGCTGGCCCCCCTCGCGGCCGACGGGATGTACGAGGGACAGGCCCCGGCCGCCGGGGTCATCGCCGGGATCGGCATGGTCAGCGGCCGCCCCTGCGTGATCGTCGCCAACGACGCCACGGTCAAGGGCGGCACGTACTACCCGATGACGGTCAAGAAGCACCTCCGCGCCCAGGAGGTCGCCCTCGACAACCGCCTCCCCTGCGTCTACCTGGTCGACTCCGGCGGCGCCTTCCTGCCCATGCAGGACGAGGTCTTCCCCGACCGCGACCACTTCGGCCGCATCTTCTACAACCAGGCCCGCATGTCCGCGGCCGGCGTCCCGCAGATCGCCGCCGTCCTCGGCTCCTGCACGGCGGGCGGCGCGTACGTCCCGGCGATGAGCGACGAGGCGGTCATCGTCCGCGACCAGGGCACGATCTTCCTCGGCGGCCCCCCGCTGGTGAAGGCAGCCACCGGCGAGGTCGTCACCGCGGAGGAGCTGGGCGGCGGCGAGGTCCACTCCCGCGTCTCCGGCGTCACCGACCACCTCGCGGAGGACGACGCCCACGCCCTCAGGATCGTGCGGAACATCGTCGCGACCCTCCCCGCCCGCAAGGACGCCCCCTGGGAGGTCACGGCGCCCGTCGAGCCCAAGGTGGACCCCCACGGGCTGTACGGCGCGGTCCCGGTCGACTCCCGCACCCCCTACGACGTCCGCGAGATCATCGCGCGCGTCGTGGACGGCTCGCGCTTCAGCGAGTTCAAGTCCGAGTTCGGCCAGACCCTGGTCACCGGCTTCGCCCGCATCCACGGCCACCCGGTCGGCATCGTCGCCAACAACGGCATCCTGTTCTCCGAGTCCGCCCAGAAGGGTGCCCACTTCATCGAGCTGTGCGACCAGCGCGGCATCCCGCTGGTCTTCCTCCAGAACATCTCCGGCTTCATGGTCGGCAGGGACTACGAGGCGGGCGGCATCGCCAAGCACGGCGCCAAGATGGTCACCGCCGTCGCCTGCACCCGTGTGCCGAAGCTGACGGTCGTGGTCGGCGGTTCGTACGGCGCGGGCAACTACTCGATGTGCGGCCGCGCCTACTCCCCCCGCTTCCTGTGGATGTGGCCCGGCGCCAAGATCTCCGTCATGGGCGGCGAACAGGCCGCCTCCGTGCTCGCCACGGTCAAACGCGACCAGATGGAGGCGCGCGGCGAGGAGTGGTCCGCCGAGGCCGAGGACGCCTTCAAGGCCCCGATCCGCGCGCAGTACGAGGACCAGGGCAGCGCGTACTACGCCACCGCCCGCCTCTGGGACGACGGCGTGATCGACCCGCTGGAGACCCGCCAGGTCCTGGGCCTCGCTCTGACGGCCTGTGCCAACGCGCCGCTGGGAGAGCCCCGGTTCGGCGTCTTCCGGATGTAGAGGGAGGGGAATTCGTGTTCGACACAGTGCTGGTCGCCAACCGGGGCGAGATCGCCGTACGGGTCATCCGTACGCTCCGCGCGCTCGGCGTGCGCTCGGTGGCGGTCTTCTCCGACGCCGACGCAGGAGCGCGGCACGTCCGGGAGGCCGACACGGCGGTCCGGATCGGCCCGGCGCCCGCAGGGGAGAGCTATCTGTCGGTGGAGCGGCTCCTCGAGGCCGCCGCCCGCACCGGCGCCCAGGCCGTGCACCCGGGGTACGGCTTCCTCGCGGAGAACGCGGGCTTCGCGCGCGCCTGCGAGGAGGCGGGCCTGGTCTTCATCGGCCCGTCCGCCGACGCCATCGCCCTGATGGGCGACAAGATCCGTGCCAAGGAGACCGTCGCGGCGGCCGGGGTCCCGGTCGTGCCGGGCTCCAGCGGCAGCGGACTGACCGACGCCCAACTGGCCGAAGCGGCCCGCGAGATCGGCACCCCGGTACTGCTCAAGCCCTCGGCGGGCGGCGGCGGCAAGGGGATGCGTCTCGTCCGTGACGTCTCCGCCCTGGAGGAGGAGATCGCGGCCGCCCGCCGCGAGGCCCGCGCCTCCTTCGGCGACGACACGCTGCTGGTGGAGCGGTGGATCGACCGCCCCCGGCACATCGAGATCCAGGTGCTGGCGGACGGACACGGCAACGTCGTCCACCTCGGCGAGCGCGAGTGCTCGCTCCAGCGGCGGCACCAGAAGGTCGTCGAGGAGGCGCCCAGCGTCCTGCTCGACGAGGCGACCCGCGCCGCGATGGGCGAGGCGGCAGTGCAGGCGGCCCGCTCGTGCGGGTACCGGGGCGCGGGCACGGTGGAGTTCATCGTGCCGGGCGGCGACCCGTCCTCGTACTACTTCATGGAGATGAACACCCGTCTCCAGGTCGAGCACCCGGTCACCGAGCTGGTCACGGGCCTGGACCTGGTGGAGTGGCAGCTCCGGGTGGCCGCCGGTGAGCGGCTGGGCTTCGCGCAGGAGGACGTGACGCTGACCGGGCACGCGGTGGAGGCCCGCATCTGCGCGGAGGACCCCGCGCGCGGCTTCCTGCCCTCGGGCGGCACGGTCCTGCTGCTGGCCGAGCCCCAGAGCGACGGCGTCCGCACGGACTCCGGCCTCTCCGAGGGAACCGAGGTCGGCAGCCTGTACGACCCGATGCTGTCCAAGGTCATCGCCTACGGCCCCGACCGCGCGACGGCCCTGCGCAGGCTGCGCGGCGCCCTGGCGGAGACGGTCACCCTGGGCGTGCCGACCAACGCGGGCTTCCTGCGGCGGCTGCTGGCACATCCGGCGGTGGTGTCGGGCGAGCTGGACACCGGTCTGGTGGAGCGGGTGGTGGACGATCTGGTCTCCACCGAGGTCCCGGAAGAGGTGTACGAGGCGGCGGCGGCCGTCCGTCTGGAGGAGCTGCGGCCCGAGGGGGACGGCTGGACGGACCCGTTCTCGGTGCCGAGCGGATGGCGGCTGGGCGGGACGCCGAAGCCGGTGTCGTTCCCGCTGCGTGTCGCGGGACTCGAACCCGTCACTCGGACCGCCCGCGCCGCCGTGGTCACCGGTGACCACGTGACGGTCACCCTGGACGGCGTCCGCCACACCTTCCACCGCGCCGCCGACTGGCTGGGCCGCGACGGCGACGCATGGCAGGTGCGCGACCACGATCCGGTGGCCGCGTCCCTCACCCGCTCCGCGCGCGCCGGCGCCGACTCGCTGACCGCGCCGATGCCCGGCACGGTGACCGTGGTGAAGGTGGCCGTCGGCGACGAGGTGGAGGCCGGGCAGAGCCTGCTGGTCGTGGAGGCGATGAAGATGGAGCACGTCGTCTCCGCGCCGCACGCGGGCACGGTCGCCGAACTCGACGTGACACCCGGCAGCACGGTCGCCATGGACCAGGTCCTGGCGGTCATCGAGCCGAAGGAGGCGGCGGAGTGAGCACCGACGGGCTCCCCATGGTCGTACCGGCGCCGGGTCTCCCGGCCCGGGTGCGCATCCACGAGGTGGGCGCGCGCGACGGCCTGCAGAACGAGAAGACGGCCGTACCGACGGCGGTGAAGGCGGAGTTCGTGCGCCGTCTGGCGGACGCGGGCCTGACGACCATCGAGGCGACCAGCTTCGTGCACCCCAAGTGGGTGCCCCAACTGGCCGACGCGGAGGAGCTGTTCCCGCTCGTCAGCGATCTGGACGCGGACCTGCCGGTGCTGGTGCCCAACCAGCGCGGTCTGGACCGGGCCCTCGCGCTCGGGGCCCGCCGGATCGCGGTGTTCGCGAGCGCCACCGAGTCCTTCGCCAAGGCCAACCTCAACCGCACGGTGGACGAGTCGCTGGCCGTCTTCGAGCCGGTCGTACGGCAGGCCAAGGACGCGGGCGCGCATGTGCGCGGCTATGTGTCGATGTGCTTCGGCGACCCGTGGGAGGGCGCCGTCCCGCTCCACCAGGTCGTGAAGGTGTGCACGGCGCTGATGGACATGGGCTGCGACGAGCTGAGCCTCGGCGACACCATCGGCGTCGCCACCCCGGGCCACGTTCTCGAACTGCTCTCCCTGCTCAACGAGTCGGGCGTGCCGACCGACGCCCTCGGCGTGCACTTCCACGACACCTACGGCCAGGCGCTGGCCAACACCTACGCCGCCCTCCAGCACGGTGTGACCACCGTGGACGCCTCCGCAGGCGGCCTGGGCGGCTGCCCCTACGCCAAGTCCGCCACCGGGAACCTCGCCACCGAGGACCTGGTCTGGATGCTGCACGGTCTCGGCATCGAGACCGGCGTCGATCTCGACCGGCTCACCGCGACCAGCGTGTGGATGGCCGAACAGCTGGGCCGCCCGAGCCCCTCCCGAACCGTCCGCGCCCTCGGCAACACGACTCAGCCCGACAAGGACCAGTGATCAGCATGGACCACCGTCTCAGCCCCGAGCTGGAGGAACTCCGCCGCACGGTAGAGGAGTTCGCGCACGACGTCGTGGCGCCGAAGATCGGCGACTTCTACGAGCGGCACGAGTTCCCGTACGAGATCGTCCGCGAGATGGGCCGCATGGGCCTGTTCGGGCTGCCGTTCCCGGAGGAGTACGGCGGCATGGGCGGCGATTATCTGGCGCTCGGCATCGCGCTGGAGGAGCTGGCCCGGGTGGACTCGTCCGTGGCCATCACCCTGGAGGCGGGCGTCTCGCTCGGTGCCATGCCGATCCATCTCTTCGGCACCGAGGAGCAGAAGGCCGAGTGGCTGCCCCGGCTGTGCGCGGGCGAGATCCTCGGCGCGTTCGGCCTGACCGAGCCGGACGGCGGCAGCGACGCCGGGGCCACCCGCACCACGGCCCGCCTGGACGCGGACACGAACGAATGGGTGATCAACGGCAGCAAGTGCTTCATCACCAACTCCGGTACGGACATCACGGGGTTGGTGACGGTCACGGCGGTCACCGGCCGCAAGCCGGACAGCAAGCCGCTGATCTCCTCGATCATCGTGCCGTCGGGCACCCCCGGTTTCACGGTCGCGGCGCCGTACTCCAAGGTCGGCTGGAACGCCTCCGACACCCGTGAGCTGTCCTTCCAGGACGTGCGCGTCCCCGCCGCGAACCTGCTCGGCGCGGAGGGCCGCGGGTACGCCCAGTTCCTGCGCATCCTGGACGAGGGCCGCATCGCCATCGCCGCGCTGGGCACCGGGCTCGCCCAGGGCTGCGTGGACGAGTCGGTGCGCTACGCCAAGGAGCGGCACGCCTTCGGCCGGCCCATCGGCACCAACCAGGCCATCCAGTTCAAGCTGGCCGACATGGAGATGAAGGCCCACACCGCCCGCCTCGCCTGGCGCGACGCGGCGGCCCGCCTGGTCGCCGGCGAGCCCTTCAAGAAGGAGGCCGCCATCGCCAAGCTCTACTCCTCCACGGTCGCCGTCGACAACGCCCGCGACGCCACCCAGATCCACGGCGGCTACGGCTTCATGAACGAGTACCCGGTGGCCCGCATGTGGCGCGACTCCAAGATCCTCGAAATCGGCGAGGGCACGAGCGAGGTCCAGCGCATGCTGATCGCCCGGGAACTGGGGCTGACGGGCTGACACACTGCGGGCAGGTGCCCTATTCCTTGGGCACTTTGAAGTATTCGGGAGCGACGAGCGAAAGCTCGAACACCATGCCATAGCGCTTCCGGATGCCGGCCACCGTCACCGTGCCGGGTTCCCGCACGCACCGCATCACAGGCGGATTGTCGGCAAAACACGGCTGTGGCTCCCTGACCTGCGCAGGGGGCCTGTCGTGGAACTGCGTGTCCCAGGACAGGGAGTGCCATGCGTCGTCCAGTCTGGAGGGTTCGCTGCCGTTGTCTCCGCCGTGATGCCGGTAGTAATCGACGATGACTCCGTTACCGCGATGAGTGAACGGGATGCGCGACCCGGGCCGCTCACCGGCGGTGAGGATGTCGTCGAGGATCGAGGCGATGCGTTTGGGGTCGGCGCCGAAGTACGCGGTGACCTGCATCGTGCAGTTGGCTTTGTAGGTGTCGTCGCCGTTGGAGTCGAGCCACTGCTTGGCTTTTCCTCCCGCGCATGTGTCACGCAGGACAAGCAGGCCGAGGGCAAGGGAGGTCTGGTCCGTGTACTCGCGCACGGTGGCCCGGAGCCTGGCCTCCGTCCGCTGACGGGCCCCCTCCGCCTGAGCGCTGCCGGCCAGCCTGCGCACCTCCTCCGGGCTGGTGGCGCGGTCGGCCGTACAGGCGGATACGGCCAGCATGACGACCGTGGCGATGGTGCCCCACACCGTCTTGCGGGATCCCGACATGCTCGCGCCTCCCGTTCCCATGTGTTCCTGCGCCGTCTTCCGTCACTGTCCCGCCGGTCGGCGGATCGCGCATGAGTACCCGTACCTACACGCGATCGTTCCGGGGCGGCCCGGCGAAGGGGCGCCCCGGAACGATCGAGCAATCTACTCAGAGGCCCATGCCCGCCATGGTGCGTTCAAGCGAGTTGGCGTACAGACGTGCACCGCCGATCTTGGGATGGAACGACTGGGCGGAAAGCCCGTAGTCCTTCAGGATCGGCCAGTCCTTCACGGGCTTGTCCGAGGCGGTAAGAGTCTTGACGATGCCGTGGATATGTTCGGGATCGCCGCACACTCCCTTCCCTGCGAAGTCATCCGCCGGGTTGGAGAACCATGCGGAGACACCCTGAGCCTTCACGTCCTCGACGGCTCCCTTCATCGCCGACGCCAAGGTGCCGGCGGTGTCGCCGAGCCAGTTCGCGGAGTCCCCTGACAGACCGATGGGGCCGATTCGCAGACAGGACCCGGCATCGGAGATGAGCGGCGGATAACCCATGAGGACGATCTTGGCGTTGGGTGCCCGATCATGAATCGCCATCAGCGTCGTGACGATGTCCGGACGCACGATCTCGTTGATGATGCCAGGGACGGCAGTGCTCAACGGCAGACCGACAAAGCCCGCATCGCGACCGTGAACGTCATCGTCCTTCATGCTCGCATCAAACGACTTGCCGGCACAGTTTCCGCCCGTCCACATGAGGAGACACGCTTGGATGATGTCGCTGAACCGTGAGTCGTTGCCGCCGATGGAGATCGTGACCAGGGTCGTGTTCCCGTCGAGGTATCCCTGGCGGATCTGCGGTATCTCCCTGCTGTCCTGGAATTTGCTCAGGACGTTGTATGTGCGGGCTCCGGAGCAGGCGATGAGGTGGTAGTCCATCCGCGCGCTCCAGGAATCGTCCAGGGCCCCCGTCGACTGGGCTTCCCCGGGGATGGTCGCCTGCCTCGACCACGCCTGGCGGGAACGGTGGCAGGCGTCGCGGTCGCCCGTGACGCTGTTGCGGTTGTTCGTCTCCACGTAATAGTCGCGGTCACCTTCCGACGCGCCTTCGCCGGACGAGTAGGAGTCACCCATGGCGACAACCACATTGTTCGGTTTGCCGGACAAAGGCTGGAAGGCGACCGAGTCCCAGGCGACGTCCTCGTCCGCGGTCCCGTCCTCGGTGGTATTGGTCAGCGTGACACTGGGAGCACCGGTGAAGCGGAAGACGCCAAGGCTCACCCAGCGGTTCGCGCGCTGCTCCACCACCCGCTTTCCATTCGAATTGGTATCGGTCCCGTTGACCTCGTACCAGGCCTGACGTGTCTGCGCTCCCGTGTCTGGCAAATGAACCAGCACACGCGCCCATGTCAGGCTGGAGTCCAGGGTCCAGGTGCCCTTGATGGTCATCCGGCCGCCGTCGCCGCCTAGGTGAGCCGTGTCCCGAGTGTGCGCGTACCAAAAGTGACCGTCGTAACCGCCGCCGATCTGATGCAGATCGGCCTTGGCCTCGTACGGGCCGAGGCCGGGACCGGTCGCGGCCGGGTCCGCGTTGAACGTGAAATCGAAGTGCCCGTCGTCGGTACCCGTTTTCCCGCAGTCGCTGTAGGTGTTGATGTTGTCGGGCATGGAATGCACGATCCGCGTGTTCGGCGGCAGATCTGAGCGGGTGCAAACCGGGGTACCGTCGTGCAGACGGTAGCCGCGCCCCGGCTCGTCGCGCAGGGTGGCGTACTTGAGGCTCTCGTTTCCGCACGCGCCCAGTGCGCAGGCCTTCCAGGTCGCGTTGGATTCGTGCCACCAGTACTGGGTGAAGCAGGCCTTGTCCGGGCACTTCGGGGGGTTGGCCGAGTCACAGTTGTTGTGCGTGTTGCAGAAGGTGTCGAGGGGCGGCTTGATCGTATTGCGGTCCCCGTTGCTCAGCCACCATGCCGGCTGGAAGCCCGCCGTGGCGTATCCGGACTCGCCGAGCCAGTCCTGCCGCCCGGAGGTCGCGTAGGAGTAACCAGTGTCGATGGACCAGGCGGACCAGCCGAGCACCTTCTCCTCGTACGGCCAGTCCTGCGGGTGCGCGGGGTCCTTCGCCCAGCCGTCCGGATCCAGACTACTGTCCAGGAACGGCTTGCGGTCCGGCTTGAAGGTCGGGTTGGCGGGGTTGTTGTACCAGCCCAGGCCCCAGTTGCCGGCCTCACCCGCCTTCCCGGCGGGGTTCAGACCCGAGTTGTAGTTCCACAGCGCCGCGAACCAATTCTCCGGGCGCGCAGGGTCATCGTCGTTGATGGTGATCCTCTGCCCCGGCTCGTGGATCTCGTTCCACTTGTCGGCAAGGATGTACATGGAGGCGGCGATGTTCACGGCGTAGTCCAGCGCAACGCCACGCTGCTTGGCCGGCGACAGGGCCGTCTCCCCCTCCTTCTCGTATCCGGCGAGACGCATCCCATCGGTGACCTGCCCCACGCCGTAGCCGCAGTCTGAGAGATCCCAGTGGATCGCCCAGTACGAGTCCGGGTCGCCTTCTACCGGCTTGTGCCCGTAGAAGCCGTCGTAGGAGGCCAGCGGATTACCCACCTGGCCGGGGATCGTTCCGCCCTCGGCCTGCCACAGATTCGACTCCTGGGCCATGATGCCCAGCAGGACGTTGGCGGGGATGCGGCCGCCCCCGGTCAGCGACGGCCGGGGGAAGAGGCCCTGCGGATCTACGGTGCCGAGCCCGCTCTGGTCACGCCAGCCGCCCTGGACGAGCCACTGCGAGTGCAGCTCGCCTCGTACGGCCATGTCGACGGCCCATTCGACCTGATTCGGCGTCGGCTGCAGCGCCAGGAGCTTGATGTCGTTGCGAGGGACCGAGCACCACCGGTCAGTGTCCGTCGGATCGTGCGACACGGCGGCGGCAGCCACCCCGGCGCGAGGGCTCGCCTTCGACGTCTGTGCCGTCTGAGTACGCAGCGCCGGCGAGAGAGCGTCGTTACCGGTCTTCGCCACAGTGACAGCAACGCTCTGAGTGATCTTCTTCCCCGTGGCGGTGGCGGTGGAAGTCACCGTGGTCGGCTGGTCCGTCGCGACAGTATCCGGAGCCGGGGCTACCCGGTCCGTGGCCTTGGGGTTTGCGGTCTTCTTGTCGAAGCCCTTGCCCGCGTTCGCGACGTTGGCAAGACCACGCCGGACGCCGGGGGTGACAACTTGGCCGACGGCAAGTCGGCCGTGAGTGGAGATGTCCGCGTCGGCCGGAGCGGTGAGGTGAGTTACACCGGTTCCTGCCGTCTGCGGGGCATCCGTGGCGTGACCAGTGAGGAACACCCGCCCACGGTCGCCCTGATGAAGTGCCAGGTGGCCCAGCTTGCCCTTGGCAATCTGAGCCACTTTTCCATGGGCCTGCCAAATCTTGGCCACGGCAATGTCCTTGCCCTGGCGATCCATGAAGGCGACCTGACCATCCGCCGCGGACTGGATCTCGAATGGCACGTCGGAACCCGTGGCAAGGTTCTTCACCTTGCCAAGGCGGTCGACATGGACAAGATGGCGACCCTGCGCCGCCACCACCCCGTCCTTGACCGGGACCGCGCTGGTGACCTCACCAACAAGGGCGGTGACACGGGCCGTCTTGGCGGACGTGTCGACGGTGACCAGGCGCGTCTTCATCTTCGCCGGGTCGCTCATGTTCCGAAAGGCCGTGAACGCCGCCGTACGCGTCACCGTGTCACACGAGGGGTCGAAGTAGGCGAGCGAGGCAGTGAACGGCAACTTCGTCACGTGGCCGGTGCCGAGATTCACGATGGCTGCGAACGCACCGCCCTGCATGAGATCCGGCTTATTGGTGAACATGCGAGGTGCGTAGACGGCTGCAACGTGGTCGCGGTCCATGACGCACGTGTTACCGATCCACGAATCGGCCGGGACGCCAGGCTCGGCCAGAGCAGCCACAGTCTTCCACTCATACGCCTTCGTGGAGTCGGCTACGAGAATCTTGAAGCTGTTCGCATCAGAGGCGTCGGTGACCGCTCGGTCGTCGGAGGTGTCCCAGCCCTTGCCGAGACGGTGCACGGGGTCCGTGACGCGGGAAGGCGGCACGGAACTCGGCTCGGTCGAGGGGGAGGATGACGGTTGGGGTTTGGCCTCTATGGCGAATGCCGACGTGGTCGCCTGCATGAGGGCGGCCACGACCACCGTGGCCGCTAAGCCTGCCGTGACACGGACATGGCGGCCCCGTCTGGTGCCTTTTTGCATATTCGTCCTTTTCGTTGTCTCTCTGGACACGGCACAGCGACACCAAGGCCCGCCAGCCCGGTTCAGGCGGGCAGGCGGGGCGACGAGGCGTTGCTGTCGATGCGGGAAGCGGGCAATCCGAGAAGTGAGGAAGTGCGGCGTCAAGTAAGAGGAACCCGCGATTCTGACTGTGCGCATGGCGAATCGACGGCCGTTTTTCTCCTCCCTTGACGGCAGCGAAAACTCGTAACCACACGCCACACCAGGTTGAAGAACCTGTCAACGCCCCAACGCCGGGGGAGCATAGGCCACTCACAGGATGCGCAATAGAAGGTCAAAGGTGAAGGGTTTACAAAGCGGAGGGCGTCGCTACCCAAAGTTCCATCCCGTGCCCGCTTTCTCGCCTTTCGGGCCGCCTTCCTCTGACTTACTACACTCTCCCCCGACCGCCGGAGAGAAGTCGGCGATTCTCGGTCAGGTCCACACGATGGATGCACCGCTTTCGGTCGAGATACCTCCGCAGAACAACGAAGAAGGTTTGATCAGATTGCACACAGTGAGTAGTTGACCACCCCTGTGATCTAGTTCACACAAACCCAGTCCAGGTCGTCATGCTTGCGAAGTACTGGCTGTTCCAACTGATGGTCCCGGTGGACGTCGACGATACCTACGAACGTGTGGGGAATCGGTCAAACTCGACCACAACGCACGGCCTGTACAGATGCCCCTGAGCATGTTGGGCGAGAGATCAGCATCCGGCCAAACATGGCCGAGCACCCGCCGTAGCACTGGACCCTCCGCTCCCAGCTCCCCACAGGAACCTCGCACGCTGGAGGCGGTGGCGGCAATTGGCAAGATCGCGTCTGCTTCTGGCACGCAGGGATCGATTTCCTGCCACGCCCTCGATCAGGTCTTGCGACTTGCGTTCACGTCGCGACTAAAGTAACCCAGGCCGGAGCTGAATATCCCAGACCAGAAGCTTCGAGCCTTGACCATACACGGGGGCATGTCCAAGGGTGCGGGACCGCACACAACGGGACACCCCTTGGTGTGCAGAAGGCAAAAGGGGGACACATTGGCGCGTCTTGTAAGACCCATAACCACTCTCGCCACTGCGGCGGCGGCGCTCGCGGCCGTCTTTGCAACCTCACCACCCGCGTTCGCCGCGACCTCATACGTGGCTGACGAGTGCAGCTCCAGCTACAACCGGGCATGCTTCCGCATTCACTACGCCTCCCGCTCCGAGACAACGCAATTGTCCGAGAGCGGCTGTTTCATCAGCAACAAATCGATCACGAACCACTGGGGCTACTCCCCCAACGGGGCTTCGGTTGTTCGATACATCTTCAGTGCATTCCCTGGCTACTACACCGACCCTGACGGTGACACCCACAAGGGCATGTCCGCCCCGTGTGACAACAAGGGCGACGGACAGTACGCCACAGACAATGCCGCTTCTGCTTACAACCAGGACCCTTCCCACTCGTACACCGTCTACAGCAACACCGGGTACGCCGGCAGCAAGAAGACGATCCCAAAGTACGACGGCATCGCGCGGAACCTGAGCAGTGGCCTGAAGAACAAGAACTCGTCGAGCAAGAGGAATTAGTCATGCCCAAGAAGTGGATACGTTCCGCTGCGCTGGTCATCTCATGCTCGGCGCTCGCCAGCACCGCCGCATGCGGTACCGAGCACGCTCAGACCCGCCAGACGGTGCACACCAGAACCGAGGCCGGCTCCCTTCCGGACGCCGGCCTCCACGCCAAGTGGCCGACGGCCCGAGTGGAAAGTGGCCTTGCGGCGGGCATGCGGCTACCGCTTGAGGACTACATGCTGTCCTACCCGGACGAGGTCACCATCGAGACCGCTAAAGACAAGGTCAAGACCGCATGCATGGCGCGTCTGGGGTTCAAGTTCGCCCCGCCCGCTTCCGGCTCGACCCCGGCTCTTTCATATGACGACATGAACATGGAGCGTCGCTACGGCATCACCGACGCCAAGACCGCGCAGACGTACGGTTACCAGGCGCCCGGAGCAGCCGAGGAGCCTGCCGACGACACCGCCACGGAGGAGGAGACGGAAGGCCGCAGCGAAGGGTGGTTCGACGCCCTGGAGAACACATGCGTGCCTGAAGCCAATAAGAAGGTCGGCATTCTTTACGAAACCGACCTCGCCGGAGACCTCGCCGCTGAATCACTGGAGACCACGCAGCAGGACCCGAAGGTTGCGGCGGCCATAGCCAAGTGGTCGGCATGCATGGCCAGGCAGGATTACCCTGTGGACGACCCGCTCAACGCCATGCCTTCGGCGGCAGCAGGCACGGCGGAGAAGGCGTCCGTCTCCGAGATCGACCAGGCCAACGACGATGTCACCTGCAAGCGGTCGTCCGACCTCGTCACCGTCTGGCACGAGGCCGAAGCCGTGCACCAGCAACAGCAGATCGACGACCATAAGGCAGAGCTCAAGGCCGAGAAGGCCCGTAATGACAAAATGACCGATACGGCCCGGACCGTCCTCAGCGAGAACTAGCCGCCCCTTCAGGCCGAGTGCAACCGCCGCGGCTGTCCCCAGCCGCGGCGGTTGGCTCTCTCGTCCCGCAAACACGAGAATCCGCTCGGCAACGCCGGAAGCGCAACCGGCCCAGCCGGAGTCCATGCTCTACCCACATATGCGGCGCGGCCCCACCTCCGTGACCGGAAGCTCGCGGCGGTGGCCAGGTTTGCCGAACCAACAGCCCGGAGTCGCTTCATGCTCATGCGAACCTATACGCGCCGATCAGCTGGACTCGCCCTTCTTCTCCTGGCCCTCTCGGCGTGCACTGCCGACGCTGACCCGCAGGGACACAAGAGCACTTACGCACCAAAAGGCGACGTAACTATCACCCAGTACGACGTGGAAGCCACGAAGACCGGCCTTGTCGCCAAGGCCGAGTACCGTATCCGCAATAACAGACAGCACCCGCTCACCTATACGATCGCCTTCGTCTTCCTCGACTCCGACGGCTACGGAGTCGCCCAGCGGGCCGTACACAAACGCGTCAATGACCACACCACGTACACCGGAACGGTCAGCGCTCCGTGGAGCAGTCGGTCCGGATCTGCCGGCGCTCGTGTAGCCGACGTCGCCGTCGGTTGACCCACCTCGGCGATTACTTGATGAAGGATCAATTAACTCTCATGTCATCAGGGTTAGCCATGACGCCTCGCATCGCACGTCCCACACGCCCCCGCTCGCAGGCGATCGCCGCGCTCGCCCTGACCGTGTTCCTGGTCGGCGGGGGCACCGGCTGTTCGGTGCTGGAGGACAGTGCGCGGCCGGACGGCACGACGCGGGCGGCGGAGAAGCTGCCCGCCGACCAGGACCGGACGCGCTCGAAGGCGAACGCGCGGGAGTTCCGGGCCTGGACCGCCGTACACGGCACCGAGGCGCAGAAGTCGGCCGCCGCCCGCGTGGACCGCATCGTCGGCACCTGGGACGCGCACGCGGGCAACGCCTATGTCGCCACGGACATCGGCGGCGGCCGCACCCCGGTCGCGGACCCGCAGGGGGCGGCGGACGCCATCGCCGAGGCATTCGCCTCGTGGAAGGACTCCACGGCCGGATTCGTCTCCGTCTACGACGTCTTCGGCAACGCCGTCGTCACGAATCACAGGTTCTGACGGCCCCTCGGGCATCGATCGCACACCGGAAGGCCCCTGCCACCCCCTGGACATGGAGCAAGGTTAGGCTAACCTTGCTCCAAACCAGTCCGGCGGGCGACCCGCCCCGGTCGAAAGCAGTCACTCCATGTCCCACTCGCGTACCACCCTCACTCGTCGTGGCCTGCTCACCGCGGGCGGCGCTCTCGGGCTCGGCGTCGCGCTCGCCGCCTGCGGGGACGACAAGGGCAAGAGCGGTGACGCCGAGGGGCAGGCCAAGCCCGGCAGGTCCGGTGCGTGGAGCTACAAGGACGACCGCGGCACCACCGTGAAGCTGGACAGCGTCCCGACGCGGATCGTCGCCTTCACCGGCATGGCCGCCGCGCTCCACGACTACGGCGTCGAGGTCAAGGGCGTGTTCGGCCCGACCACGACGAAGGACGGCAAGGCCGACGTGCAGGCCGGCGACCTGGACGTCAAGAAGCTGACCGTCTTCGGCAACGCCTGGGACCAGTTCAACATCGAGAAGTACGCCGCCTTCGGCCCCCAGGTCCTCATCTCCACGAGCTTCGACGCCAAGGGCACCCTCTGGTACGTGCCGCAGGAGTCCGCCTCGAAGATCGCCAAGCTGGCGCCGAGCGTCGCGATCTCCGTCTTCGACCGCCCGCTGTCCAAGCCGCTCCAGCGCGTGTGGGAGCTGGCCGAGTCGCTGGGCGCCGACATGAAGGCCGCCGAGGTGCTCGCCGCGAAGAAGCGCTTCGAGGACGCCTCCGAGCGGCTGCGCAAGGCCGCGAAGTCCCGCCCGGAGATCAAGGTCATGGCCGGTTCCGCCGCCCCGAGCGTCTTCTACGTCTCCGGCACGCACCTCTCCGCCGACCTGGAGTACTTCAAGTCCCTCGGCGTGAACTTCGTCGAGCCCTCCGAGTCCGCCAAGAAGGCCACCGGCGGCTGGTTCGAGACGCTGAGCTGGGAGAACGTCGACAAGTACAAGGCCGACATCATCATGATGGACGACCGCACCTCGGCCCTCCAGCCCGCCGACATCACCAAGGCCACCTGGAAGAAGCTCCCCGCCGTCAAGGCCGGCCAGGTCATCCCGCGCTCCGCCGAGCCGATCCTGTCCTACGCCAAGTGCGCCCCGCTCCTCGAAAACCTCGCGAAGGCCATCGAAACGGCGAAGAAGGTCGGCTGACCTTCCCCTTCCTGACCTTCAGGAGCCCTCCCCCGCATGACGACGGCCCAGGCCGCCCTGATCCGCCACCCATCCCCCGGGGCGCCGCGAAAGGGGCGGCCTGGTTCGCATGCGGGGCCGCCCGCCGCCTGAGCGGAGCGCACCGAACACCACGACGGCGTACGGCAGGTGACGCAGACACCCCTGGCCGACGCCCACCCGGCCGCCCCGGCCCCGACCCCCGGTCACGGGGGCGAACTCTGGCTGCCCGACGCCCGGAAGACCCCGCCAAGAGGCGTCCACCCGACCGGCCGCACCCCCACCCCCGGCCCATCAGCCACAGTCGGCCGCGCCCTGACGCTCCCCACGCGAGCGAGCGCACAGCCCCACCCCTGAGCCCCGGCCCCCCGCGCCTGATACCAGCACACCCGACACCCTCACCGTCGAAGCCGAGCGCACCAGCGACGTGACCCCCGTCACCGCACCTCCGCGATCAACCCCAAGTCAACTAAGGTTAGGCTAACCTAAGCTGACGTTCCCGCACGGACAGTCCCCTCGGAGGACCCCACATGCGCTCGCACCTGCTCAATGGCCTCACCGCGGAGCACTACCGCCGCTCCGTGACCGAAGGAGTAGAGCGGGTGGCGGCCAAACTCGCCACCACCGAACGTCCGTTCACCGGCGTCACCGCCGACGACCTCGCCCCCCGCATCGACGCCGTCGACCTGGACCGCCCGCTCGGCGACACCGCCGCCGTGCTGGACGAGCTGGAGGAGCTGTACCTCCGCGACGCCGTCTACTTCCACCATCCCCGCTACCTCGCCCACCTCAACTGCCCGGTCGTCATTCCGGCGGTGCTCGGCGAGGCCGTGCTCTCCGCCGTCAACTCCTCGCTGGACACCTGGGACCAGTCGGCCGGGGCCACGCTCATCGAGCGGAAGCTGATCGACTGGACCACCGAACGCATCGGCCTCGGCGAGAACGCCGACGGGGTCTTCACCTCCGGTGGCAGCCAGTCCAATCTCCAGGCCCTGCTGCTCGCCCGCGAGGAGGCGAAGGCCGAACCCCTGGAGAAACTGCGGGTGTTCGCCTCCGAGGTGAGCCACTTCAGCGTGAGGAAGTCCGCGAAACTGCTCGGCCTCGGCCCCGACGCGGTCGTGACCATCCCCGTGGACCACGACAAGCGGATGCACACCGTCGCGCTCGCCCGCGAGCTGGAGCGCTGCGCACAGGACGGCCTGGTCCCGATGGCGGTCGTCGCCACCGCCGGCACCACCGACTTCGGCTCCATCGACCCGCTGCCCGAAATCGCCGAGCTGTGCGCCCAGTCCGGCGTGTGGATGCACGTGGACGCCGCGTACGGCTGCGGACTGCTCACCTCGCTGAAGCACCGCGACCGCCTGAACGGCATCGAGCGCGCCGACTCGGTCACCGTGGACTACCACAAGTCCTTCTTCCAGCCGGTGAGTTCGTCCGCCCTCCTGGTACGCGACGTGGCCACCCTGCGCCACGCCACCTACCACGCCGACTACCTCAACCCCCGTCGCACGGTCCAGGAGCGCATCCCCAACCAGGTCGACAAGTCCCTCCAGACCACGCGCCGTTTCGACGCGCTCAAGCTCTGGATGACGCTGCGCGTGATGGGCGCCGACGGCATCGGCGAACTCTTCGACGAGGTCTGCGAACTGGCCCGGCAGGGCTGGAAACTCCTTGCCGCCGACCCCCGTTACGAGGTGGTCGTGGAGCCCACCCTGTCCACTCTCGTCTTCCGGTGCGTCCCGGCCGGTGTCACCGACCCCGCCGAGATCGACCGCGCCAACCTCTACGCCCGCAAGGCCCTGTTCGCCTCCGGTGACGCCGTCGTCGCGGGCACCAAGGTCGGCGGCCGCCACTACCTGAAGTTCACCCTGCTCAACCCCGAGACCACCCCGGCCGACATCGCCGCCGTCCTCGATCTGATCGCCGGCCACGCCGAGCAGTACCTGGGAGAGTCCCTTGACCGCGCTTCCTGACGCCGGCCCCGTCCTCGACTTTGTCGGCATCGGCCTCGGCCCCTTCAACCTCGGCCTTGCCTGCCTCACCGAGCCCATCGACGAGCTGAACGGCGTCTTCCTCGAATCCAAGCCCGACTTCGAGTGGCACGCCGGGATGTTCCTCGACGGCGCCCACCTCCAGACGCCGTTCATGTCGGACCTGGTCACCCTGGCCGACCCGACCTCGCCGTACTCCTTCCTCAACTACCTGAAGGAGAAGGGCCGTCTGTACGCGTTCTACATCCGCGAGAACTTCTACCCGCTGCGGGTCGAGTACGACGACTACTGCCGCTGGGCGGCCAACAAGCTGACCAGCGTGCGTTTCGGCACGACGGTCACCGAAGTCACGTACGAGGACGGCGTGTACGCCGTGCACACGGACGCCGGTGACATCTACCGCGCCCAGCACCTGGTCCTCGGCACCGGCACCCCGCCGCACATCCCCGAGGCGTGCCAGGACCTCGGCGGCGACTTCATCCACAACTCCCGCTATCTGGCGAGCAAGGCGGAACTCCAGAAGAAGCGCTCCATCACCCTGGTCGGCAGCGGCCAGTCGGCCGCGGAGATCTACCACGACCTGCTCGGCGAGATCGACGTCCACGGCTACCGGCTGAACTGGGTCACCCGCTCCCCGCGCTTCTTCCCGCTCGAATACACCAAGCTCACGCTGGAGATGACCTCCCCGGAGTACATCGACTACTTCCACGCGCTCCCGGAGGACACCCGCTACCGCCTCACCACCGCGCAGAAGGGCCTGTTCAAGGGCATCGACGGCGAGCTGATCAACGAGATCTTCGACCTGCTCTACCAGAAGAACCTCGGCGGCCCGGTCCCCACCCGCCTGCTCACCAACTCCGCGCTCACCAAAGCCCGTTACGAGGACGGCACCTACACCCTCGCCTTCCGCCAGGAGGAGCAGGGCAAGGACTTCGAGCTGGAGAGCGAGGGGCTGATCCTGGCCACCGGCTACCGGTACCGCGAGCCGGAGTTCCTGAGGCCCGTCCGCGACCGCCTGCGCCACGACTCCCGCGGCAACTTCGACATCGCCCGCAACTACGCGATCGACGTCACCGGCCGGGGCGTCTTCCTCCAGAACGCCGGCGTCCACACCCACAGCGTCACCAGCCCCGACCTGGGCATGGGCCCGTACCGGAACGCCTCCATCATCCGCGACCTGCTCGGCAGGGAGTACTACCCGGTGGAGAAGAGCATCGCCTTCCAGGAGTTCGCCGTTTGACATGTTCCCCGCCCCACAGGGGCGGGGACCCTCACAGCTCGCGCTCTGAGCATTCCTGCTTCGTCACCGACCGCCCGCCCGGAGAGTTTCCGTTGAGGTCTTACATCGGCTCCACAGGCCGACACCGCCTGCCCGACGGCCAGAAGCCTGTACTCCAGCATTCGCCGCAATTCGCCCCACGCGGCATGGGCGATGGACCGCGCCAGCGGCCGGTTACCCATGAGATTCCGGACGGGGAGGTCCTCGATCACGACCAGTTGGTTCTCCTGGACGATTCGAGTCGAGATCTTATGCAGGACATCACGTCTGCGGTCAGCGATACGCGCGTGCAGTGCGGCCACTCTCCGGCGGGCTTTGACCTGATTCCTGGACCCCTTCTCCTTACGGGCCAACTCTCGCTGCGCCCTGGAAAGACGACCGGCTTGCTTGGCATCAACTCTGGAGGGAGACACCTTTTCACCGGCGGACAGAGTCACAAGGCCGTGAAAACCGACATCGATACCGGCTGCCGTATGGGTTTTCCGATGAGGCCATCGGATGCGGTCCTCCACGAGAATGGACACGAACCAGCGTCCGGCGGCATCGCGCGACACCGTCACCGTGGTCGGCCGGGATGCGTCCGGCAACGGTCGCGACCAACGGATATCAAGCGGAGCCGTCATCTTTGCCAGCGTCAGCTCACCGTTGCGCCATCTGAATGCGGATCGCGTGAACTCGGCCGCCTGCCGGGAGCGCTTCCGCGATTTGAAGCGGGGCCGTCCGGAGTGCTTGGCGAAGAAGCGGTCCCGTGCCACGTTGAGATGACGCAGCGCCTGCTGGAGCGGGACCGAGGAGACGCTGGACAGATAAGCGAGGTCATCTCGCCTTTTCCATTCGGTCAGTATTGCGGACGTCTCCGGATAGCGAATCCGGCGGCGTTCCTCGGTCCACGCTCGATCACGAGCCTCCAACGCCATGTTGTAGACCTTGCGAACGCAGCCGAAGGTCTGCTCAAGCTGCGTAGCTTGGTCCGACGTCGGATAGAAGCGGTACTTGAAGGCTCGCTTCACACGCTGCTCCCCCATGGCCCGAATCTAGCCGCCCGGAGAAACCCATCCTGCGCATCCGCTGAATACCGCACCCGAACGGATGAACGTGCGTGCCCTCGAGATCTGCCGCACGAAGTCACGCACCCGAGGAGTTCTTGATGAGTAGTACCCCCCTGCTGGGCTTCACGATCCGCCCCCTCGACCCCCTGAAGGACGCCAGTCTCGTCCACGGCTGGGTCACGGACCCGAAGGCGGCGTTCTGGATGATGCAGGACGCGCGGCTCGTGGACGTCGAGCGCGCGTACATGGAGATCGCGGCCGACGCGCACCACCACGCCTTCATCGGGCTGGACGGGTCCGGGGTGCCGGCCTTCCTGATGGAGAGCTATGACCCCGCCCACCGGGAGCTGGTCGGGCTGTACGAGCCGGAGCCGGGGGACGTGGGGATGCACTTCCTGGTGCCGTCCACGGACACGCCCGTGCACGGGTTCACCCGGTCGGTGATCACGGCCGTGATGGCGCATCTGTTCGCGGACCCGGCGACCCGACGGGTGGTCGTGGAGCCGGACGTCGGCAACAAGGCCGTGCACGTGCTCAACGAGACCGTCGGCTTCGAGGCTGTACGGGAGATAGCGAAGCCGGAGAAGCGGGCGTTGCTGAGTATCTGTACGCGGGAGCGGTTCGAGGCGGCGACGGGGGTGAGCGCGTGACGCTCGCCGATTCCGTCGCCCACCTCTCCCCCGAGCGCTGGGAGCAGGCCAACCGGCTGCTGATCCGCAAGGCTCTCGCGGAGTTCGCCCACGAGCGGCTGCTCACGCCGGAGGAGGACGGGGAGCGGTACGTCGTCCGCGGCGACGACAGGCTCACCTCGTACCGCTTCGCGGCCGTCCGCCGGGAGCTCGACCACTGGCAGGTCGACGCCGGTTCGATCACCCGGCACCGGGACGGCGCCGAACTCCCGTTCGCCGCGCTGGACTTCTTCGTCGAGTTCCGGGAAGCGCTCGGTCTGAGCGAGGAGATCCTGCCGGTGTACCTGGAGGAGATCTCCTCCACCCTGTCCGGCACCTGCTACAAGCTCGCCAAGCCCCGCGTGAGCGCGAAGGAGCTGGCGGCCGGCTCGTTCCAGGAGATCGAGACCGGGATGACCGAGGGCCACCCCTGCTTCGTCGCGAACAACGGACGGCTCGGCTTCGGCGTGCACGAGTACCTGGCGTACGCGCCGGAGACCGCGAGCCCGGTGAGACTGGTCTGGCTGGCCGCGCACCGCTCGCGGGCGGCGTTCACCGCCGGGACGGGCGTCGAGTACGAGGAGTTCTTCCGGCGTGAGCTGGGCGAGGCCACCCTGGAGCGGTTCCGGGGCGTGCTCACCGGCCAGGGTCTCGACCCGGAGGACTATCTGCTGATCCCGGTCCACCCCTGGCAGTGGTGGAACAAGCTCAGCGTGACCTTCGCCGCCGAGGTCGCCCGCCGCAACCTGGTGTGCCTGGGCGAGGGCGAGGACGAGTATCTGGCCCAGCAGTCCATCCGGACCTTCTTCAACACCTCGCACCCGGAGAAGCACTACGTGAAGACGGCCCTGTCCGTCCTCAACATGGGATTCATGCGGGGCCTGTCGGCCGCCTACATGGAGGCGACCCCGGCGATCAACGACTGGCTGGCGCGGTTGGTGGAGAGCGACCCGGTCCTGCGGGACACGGGCCTGACGATCATCCGCGAGCGGGCGGCCGTGGGCTACCGGCACCTGGAGTTCGAGCGGGCGGCCGACCGCCACTCGCCGTACCGCAAGATGCTGGCGGCGCTGTGGCGGGAGTCCCCGGTGACCCGGCTCGCCGAGGGCGAGTCGCTCGCGACCATGGCCTCCCTGCTCCACACCGACCAGGACGGCGCCTCCTTCGCGGCCGCGCTGATCGAGCGCTCGGGGCAGCCGCCCGCCGACTGGCTGCGCGCCTATCTGCGCGCGTACTACGTGCCGCTGCTGCACAGCTTCTACGCCTACGACCTGGTGTTCATGCCGCACGGCGAGAACGTGATCCTGGTCCTGGCCGACGGCGCGGTCCGGCGCGCGGTGTACAAGGACATCGCGGAGGAGATCGCCGTGCTGGACCCGGACGCGGTGCTGCCGCCGGAGGTCCGGCGCATCCGGGTCGAGGTGCCCGAGGACACGAAGCTGCTGTCGGTCTTCACGGACGTCTTCGACTGCTTCTTCCGCTTCCTGGCGGCCAGCCTGGCGGCCGAGGGCGTCCTGTCGGAGGACGAGTTCTGGGGCACGGTCGCGGAGGTCACCCGGGCGTACCAGGCGGCCAACCCGCAGCTCGCGGAGAAGTTCGCGCGGTACGACATTTTCGCGCCGGAGTTCGCGCTGTCCTGCCTGAACCGGCTGCAACTGCGCGACAACCGGCAGATGGTGGACCTCGCCGATCCCTCCGGCGCGCTCCAGCTCGTCGGCACTCTGCGGAACCCGCTCGCCGGGCGCTGAGCGGCAGCACAGGGCGCGGGCACCCCGGATTACGGTCCTCCGGGGTGCCCGTTCCCGTGCCCGCCGCCTACTTCGCCTTGCGCGCCACCGTGAAGTGGTCGATCCGCTCGCCGGTCTCCGCGATGCCCGACACGGTCAGCTTCGCCGTGTGCCCCTTCGGCGCGGGCGTGACGTCGACGCGCAGGAAGGAGTAGTCGAGGTAGCGCACCCGGGACCAGGTGACGGACTCGTCGTGCTTGCCGTCCTTGAGGTTGACGAAGGAGGCCACGGACTCGACCTCGTGCTCGTGCCCCTCGTAGGAGTCGGGCGCGGTGAAGGCGTACAGGCTGCGGCCGGCCGCACCGGCGGTGACGTAGACGACGCCCTCGCTCTCCGGGTAGGCGGTGCCGCCGATGGGGAGCTTCTTGACGACCTTGTCGCCCTTGATGACGTCGGTGCGCTCGTACTGGTGGTTGTGGCCGTTGATGACCAGGTCCACGGTGTACTTCTCGAACAGCGGCACCCACTCCTGCCGTACCCCTCCCTCGGAGGCGTGGGCGGTGGAGGTGCAGTAGGCGCAGTGGTGGAAGAAGACCACGATGAAGTCCACGTCCTTCGCGGCGCGGTACTTCTTGAGCTGGGTCTCCAGCCACGTGGTCTGGGTGCCGCCGGAGATGCCGAGGTTGGCGGGGATCTCGTAGGAGATGTCGTTGGCGTCGAGCGAGATCACGGCGGTGTTGCCGTAGACGAAGGAGTAGACGCCGGGGAGGTTCTTGCGGTCGGGGCCGTTGTCGGGGAGGGTCCAGCGGGCTTCCTCGCCGCCGTAGCCGTTGGGCGAGTACCAGGCTTCCATGTCGTGGTTGCCGTAGGCGGGCATCCAGGGGACCTGTTTGGCGACGGACTCCGTCTGGTGCAGGAACTGGTCCCAGGTGCGCGAGTCGAAGCCGGTGTCGGCGGTCTTGCCCTGGCCGGCCGGGTCGCCGTAGGCGATGTCGCCGGCGTGCAGGTGGAAGGCGGGGTTCTGGCCGAGGATCAGGGCGTTGTTGGCCAGTCCGTGGTAGCCGACGCCCTCGTCGCCGAACGCGGTGAAGGTGAAGGGCTTCTTCCCGGCGGGGGCGGTGGTGAAGGTGCCGAGGGTGCCGAGCAGGTGGGGCGCGGCGGGGTCGAAGCCCTGGTGGCCGACGCCGTAGTAATAGGTCTGGCCGGGGCGCAGGTGGGTCAGCTTGGCGTGGACGTAGTACTGGGTGTGGTCGCCACTGGCGCCGACTCCGGCCGGGGTGTGGAGAGTGCGGACCTCGGCCTGGATCCTGCGGGAGAGGTCCCAGGGGTGGGCGCCGACCCGGATGAAGGGCCGCTTGACCGCGACGGGCACCTGCCAGGAGACGGTGACCTCGGTGCGCGGGTCGTTGCCCCAGGCCAGATGGCGTCCGAAGGGGGCGACGAGGGCGCCGTCGACGCTCTCGGCGGGGCGGTGGGCGGGGATCGTGGCGGCGGTGCCGGCCGTCGGCGCGGCCGCCTGGGCCGAGGCGCCGGAGACGAACGCGCCGCCGACCACGGTGCCCACCGTCACGGCGCCGCCTCTGATCATGGTCCGCCGGGAGAACCTGGAGCGCAGATACTCGTGCTGCTCGGCCATGCTCATGCGGTCGGCCAGCTTCTCGGGTACGCCCATACGAGGAATGTCCATGCCACCAGAAGGTGCCCCCCGCGGGCGACGCCGCCCAGGACGCCGGGTGGACTTCCGGCTAACAGCACCCCATCGGAGCCCCAACAGGCGCTTGCCCGATTTCGGGCAGGATTCTTGCGAAAGTGGCGATCGTGCCCGAGGATCTACCGGGTGCACGAGGAACTTGTCGATCATCTGACGCGCTCCACCCCGCTGAGCAGGGGCGAAGCGCTGCGGGTGATCCAGGACGTGCTGGCCTACTTCGACGAGACGACCCAGGAGTACGTCCGTCGCCGCCACCGTGAACTGCAGGCCGAGGGCCTGCGGAACACGGCGATCTTCGAACAGATCGAGGCGGACCTGAAATACCGGGCCGTGGCGCCGCCGGAGCTGACGCTCAGGCAACTGCGCCGCATGGTCTACGGCTGAGAAACTCCAGGGTGAGGGAAGACATACATGTGCGGGATTGTCGGATACATCGGTAAGCGGGACGTCGCTCCGCTGCTGCTTGAGGGTCTCCAGCGCCTGGAGTACCGGGGCTACGACTCGGCGGGCATCGTCGTGTCCTCCCCGAAGTCGGCCGCCCTGAAGATGGTCAAGGCCAAGGGCCGGGTCCGTGACCTGGAGGCCAAGGTCCCCGCGCGCTTCAAGGGCACCACGGGCATCGCCCACACCCGCTGGGCCACCCACGGCGCCCCCTCCGACGTGAACGCCCACCCGCACATGTCGGCCGACGACAAGGTCGCCGTCGTCCACAACGGCATCATCGACAACGCCTCCGACCTGCGCCGCAAGCTGGAGGCGGACGGTGTCGAGTTCCTCTCCGACACCGACACCGAGGTCCTCACCCATCTGATCGCCCGCTCGGCGGCCGAGAAGCTGGAGGACAAGGTCCGCGAGGCGCTGCGCGTCGTCGAGGGCACCTACGGCATCGCCGTCATGCACGCCGACTTCCCCGACCGCATCGTGGTGGCCCGCAACGGCTCCCCGGTCGTGCTCGGCATCGGCGAGAAGGAGATGTTCGTCGCCTCGGACATCGCCGCACTGGTCACCCACACCCGTCAGATCGTCACCCTGGACGACGGCGAGATGGCCACCCTGAAGGCCGACGACTTCCGCACCTACACCACCGAGGGCACCCGGACCAGCTCCGAGCCCACCACCGTGGAGTGGGAGGCCGCCTCCTACGACATGGGCGGCCACGACACCTACATGCACAAGGAGATCCACGAGCAGGCCGACGCCGTGGACCGCGTGCTGCGCGGCCGCATCGACGACCGCTTCTCCACCGTGCACCTCGGCGGCCTCAACCTGGACGCCCGCGAGGCGCGCCGCATCCGCCGCGTGAAGATCCTCGGCTGCGGCACCTCGTACCACGCGGGCATGATCGGCGCCCAGATGATCGAGGAGCTGGCCCGCATCCCCGCCGACGCCGAGCCGGCGTCCGAGTTCCGCTACCGCAACGCGGTCGTGGACCCCGACACGCTGTACGTCGCGGTCTCCCAGTCCGGTGAGACGTACGACGTGCTGGCCGCGGTGCAGGAGCTGAAGCGCAAGGGCGCGCGCGTCCTCGGTGTGGTCAACGTGGTGGGCTCGGCCATCGCCCGCGAGGCCGACGGCGGCATCTACGTGCACGCCGGTCCCGAAGTGTGCGTGGTCTCCACCAAGTGCTTCACCAACACCACGGTCGCCTTCGCGCTGCTCGCGCTGCACCTCGGCCGCACCCGCGACCTCTCGGTGCGCGACGGCAAGCGGATCATCGAAGGTCTGCGCAAGCTGCCCGCCCAGATCGCCGAGATCCTCAAGCAGGAGGAGCAGGTCCGCGAGCTGGCCGAGGAGTACGCGCAGAGCCGCTCGATGCTCTTCATCGGCCGTGTGCGGGGCTACCCGGTCGCCCGCGAGGCCTCCCTGAAGCTCAAGGAGATCACCTACATCCACGCCGAGGCGTACCCCGCCTCCGAGCTGAAGCACGGCCCGCTGGCCCTGATCGAGCCCGCCCTGCCGACGGTCGCCATCGTCCCCGACGACGACCTGCTGGAGAAGAACCGCGCCGCGCTCGAGGAGATCAAGGCCCGCAGCGGTCAGATCCTCGCGGTCGCCCACCAGGAGCAGGAGAAGGCGGACCGCACCATCGTGGTCCCGAAGAACGAGGACGAGCTGGACCCGATCCTCATGGGCATCCCGCTCCAGCTCCTCGCCTACCACGCGGCGAAGGTCCTGGGCCGCGACATCGACAAGCCGCGCAACCTGGCGAAGTCGGTGACGGTGGAGTAGTCCACCCGTCTCGGAGAACGGACCCCTACGTGCCCGACGCGGGGGTCCATTCCGTGCCGCCCCCTCGGCCGGCGGCCGTCACCCGCCGGCACTGCGACACGCACCGAAGCCCCCGGCGGGATGCATGCCCCGCCGGGGGCTTCCGGACACCTGGATGACTGTTCAACCCGGCGCACTGGCAGGCGCGTTGAGGTTGCGCGCCGCGGCGCGCGCCCTCACGGGACGTCAGGGGATCACGATCACCGGACGGCGGGCCCGCTTGGCGAGCCGTCCCGCCACCGAGCCGAAGAGCCGGCCGACCAGGCCGTGGGTCGAGCCGACCACGATCGCGTCCGCCTCGTACTCCTGCCCGACCTCCTCCAGTTCGTGGCAGATGTCGCCGCCGCGCTCGACCAGGATCCAGGGCACCTCGGCGAGATGGTCCGCGCAGGCCAGCTCGAGACCGAGGACCTCGGTGCGGTGGTCGGGGACGTCGACGAAGACGGGCGGCTCGCAGCCCGCCCACACGGTGGTGGGCAGCCGGTTGGCCACATGGACGATGATCAGGCCGGAGCCGGATCGCCGGGCCACGCCGATCGCGTAGGCGAGGGCGCGCTCACTGGAGGTGGAGCCGTCGAAGCCGACGACCACTCCGTGCTGGAAGGCGGGATCGCAGGAAGGGCGTGCCTCTTCCGCCGCCAGGGGTTCGGCCGCCGTCGGTTCGGCAACCGGCCGCTTGCGGTCCGCGGGTTCGAAGAATTCGTGACCGGCCATGGCTGTCTCGGCGTCGTGATCCTTTATGGGAGGGGGACATCGTGCGGCGGAGCTGTGTCCGGGATTCGTCTTCCCAAGCCCATACCCCCAAGGGTACGGCGGCACGCCTCCCGGGCCCAGATCTCCCGCACGCTCCGTGAGCGGCCCTCCGGGGTGCCCCAGGGGGTTCCCCGGAGAATGCACGAGCGACGCCCGGGGCGCAATGGTCGCTGCCCCATACACGCGGTTTTGTGCGGGATTGGCGGACGTGCGCGGGACCCGCCCGGGGCCGACGGGTGACCGTTGTACGGAAATCCGGGCCCGGCGGGTGACCGAGCGGGCGCGGCCGCGTTGAACCCCGTGAACCGCTGCCCCCAGGGAGCATCCCGATGCCCGCACCACGGCCCCGTGCCGCCGCCGCACCGCGCGCCGAGTCGTCGGCGCCCTGCGGATCGCCGGCGCGGTCCGCTCCGTCCGGCTCCTCCGCGCCGGACACCGTGCGTGACCTGATCGGCTGGGGGGTCTTCGGGTGCCTGCTCGTCCCCGTCGTCCTGCTGTGGTGCGGCACCCCGCCGGTGACCGCCGCCGGCGCGGGCCTGGGGCTCACCGGCGTGACGGGAGCGTGTTGGGTCCTGCTGCGCCACTTCGAGCGCGCCGCGACGAAGGCGGAACGACAGACACCGGTTGACTGACCGGTTTCCGCGCCTCGGAACGCTGCTTTTCAGCCAACTTCTGAATATCGCTCCGGAGGGGTCGCAACCACCCCTCATCCCCCGTTCCACCTGCACAAACAGGGTCCACGAGACCCCACGCACCCTATGCGGTTTGGCCACCGCGCCGAGGCGTACTTCCCTGCGCGGCCCACGAGTGCAACCCTTCGTGATCGAATGCTTCACGCCAAGTTGTCATGTCGACAATGCGTGACGTAGAGAACTGGCCACCGGCAGACCACGGCAGCCAGTAGATTCGATCTTGACTGTCTTACGGCGGGGGACTCGTGCAGGACCGAGGGGAAACGTGCAGGAGCGACACAACCGAGGAGCCGCGACCACCGAGGGGGGCTTAGCAGTATGAGCCACGACTCCACCGCAGCGCCGGATGCCGCAGCCCGGAAGCTCGCCGGGCGACGCCGCAAGGAGATCGTCGCGGTGCTGCTGTTCAGCGGCGGCCCCATTTTCGAGAGTTCCATACCGCTTTCGGTGTTCGGGATCGACCGCCAGGACGCCGGAGTACCGCGCTACCGACTGCTGGTGTGCGGAGGCGAGGACGGCCCGCTGCGGACCACAGGGGGCCTGGAACTCACCGCGCCGCATGGCCTGGAGGCGATCTCCCGCGCGGGGACGGTCGTCGTACCGGCCTGGCGTTCGATCACCTCCCCACCGCCGGAGGAGGCGCTCGACGCGCTGCGCCGCGCGCACGAGGAGGGGGCCCGCATCGTCGGCCTGTGCACCGGGGCGTTCGTCCTGGCCGCGGCCGGCCTGCTGGACGGCCGCCCGGCGACCACCCACTGGATGTACGCGCCGACGCTGGCCAAGCGCTATCCGTCGGTGCACGTCGATCCGCGGGAACTCTTCGTGGACGACGGCGACGTGCTGACCTCAGCGGGGACGGCGGCCGGGATCGACCTCTGTCTCCACATCGTGCGGACGGACCACGGCAACGAGGCGGCGGGCGCACTCGCCCGGCGTCTGGTGGTCCCGCCGCGCCGCAGTGGCGGTCAGGAGCGCTATCTCGACAGGTCTTTACCCGAGGAGATCGGCGCCGACCCGCTGGCCGAGGTCGTCGCCTGGGCGCTGGAACACCTCCACGAGCAGTTCGACGTGGAGACGCTGGCGGCACGCGCCTACATGAGCCGCCGTACGTTCGACCGGCGGTTCCGCTCGCTCACCGGCAGCGCGCCGCTGCAGTGGCTGATCACCCAGCGGGTGCTCCAGGCACAGCGGCTGCTCGAGACCTCGGACTACTCCGTGGACGAGGTGGCGGGCCGGTGCGGCTTCCGCTCACCGGTCGCGCTGCGCGGGCACTTCCGCCGTCAGCTGGGCTCGTCGCCCGCCGCCTACCGGGCCGCCTACCGGGCCCGCAGGCCACAGGGCGAACGTCCGGTCGAGCAGGAGTCGCCGCTGCCGCCGCCCGGGGTGCCCGGTGCCGCGGTCGGTCTGGCCGGCCATGGCGTGGTCGGTCAGGTGCCCGCCGTACTGCACTCGGAGCGTTCGGAGCGTGACGGGGGAGTCCCGCTCCAGAGCCGCAGGCACGCGGCGGGCGCGGTGAGTCTGCTGCCGGGGGCGCGGGGCGGGGTCTGAGCTGTGGAGGGAGGGGAGGAGGCGGAAGTCACACGCCTCCTCCCCTCTCCCATACCTGGGGCACGGCCGGGTTCAGGTGGGGTCGGCTCACCGTAAGGTGAGACACATGAACGATCGCATGGTGTGGATCGACTGCGAGATGACCGGCCTCTCGCTGTCCGACGACGCGCTCATCGAGGTGGCCGCCCTCGTCACCGACTCCGAGCTGAACGTGCTCGGCGAGGGCGTGGACATCGTCATCCGTCCGCCGGACTCCGCGCTGGAGACGATGCCGGAGGTGGTGCGCCAGATGCACACCGCGTCCGGCCTGCTGGAGGAGCTGGCCGGCGGTACGACGCTGGCCGACGCCGAGGAGCAGGTGCTCGCCTACATCCGTGAGCACGTCAAGGAGCCGGGCAAAGCCCCGCTGTGCGGCAACTCGGTCGGCACCGACCGCGGCTTCCTGCTGCGCGACATGCCGACGCTGGAGGCGCACCTCCACTACCGCATCGTGGACGTCTCCTCGATCAAGGAGCTGGCCCGGCGCTGGTACCCGAGGGCGTACTTCAACAGCCCGGAGAAGAACGGCAACCACCGCGCGCTCGCCGACATCCGCGAGTCCATCGCCGAGCTGCGCTACTACCGCGAGGCGGTCTTCGTCCCCCAGCCCGGGCCGGACTCGGAGACGGCGAAGACGATCGCGGCGAAGTACGTCCTGCCCCGGCAGTAGCCCCCGCACGGAAACGTGTGCGCGAGCACCCCCGAGAACCCTGTAGACTTCTTCTCGGCCGGTCGGGGAACGACAAGTTCAACCGCCGGTCGTGGTGGGTGTAGCTCAGCTGGCAGAGCACCTGGTTGTGGTCCAGGATGTCGCGGGTTCAAGTCCCGTCACTCACCCTGATGGACTTGGGGCCGATCCGTTTCGACGGATCGGCCCCAAGTCGTTTCCGCACCGGACGGCCACCCCGCCACCCTCCCTGTCATGTGCGCACGAAGCCGCCGCCTGGCCAGCGTCCGCTCCGTGCGCCGCCGGACGGTGCCTAGGCGCCGGTCCGCCCGTCGAGGAGTTCCCGGACCACATCGAGATGGCCGTTGTGCCGGGACGTCTCCTCGATGAGGTGCAGGATCACCCACCGGAGATCGACGTGCCGCCCGTCCCCGAGGGGCCGCTTCGCCTTCGCGTCCAGCTCGTACTCGGACACCAGCCGGCGATAACGGTCGCCCTGCTCCTCGTACTCGGCGAGCAGTCGCGCCAGCGGAACGTCGACCGCCGTCCGCATCTCCGGGTCGGGATCCTCCTCGGTAGCGTCGGCCAGCGGCCCCTGGAGCTCCTCCCCGAGGAACATCACCTGGACCCAGTAGTACTCCACCCACCGCAGATGGCTGATCAGCCCGCACAGCGTCATCAACGGCGACCCCGGCAGCGGCGCCTTCCGCGCGTCCTCGGCTGACACCCCCTCGCACTTGGCCCGCGCGGTGTCCCGGGCGTAGTCGAGGAAGGTGGTGAGCTGCGCACGCTCGTCCCAGGTGGGGGGCGTGTCGGTTCGTCGGGTCACCGGGCGAGTGTGACGCGCCGGGGGGCGCGTGTCGACTGAGTTCGTCCGCCGAGCGTCGGTTCCACGGGTCCCGGTCGCCAGTTCCACGGCTCCCGGTAAGGATGCTCGCCGGGTCGACGGGGGTGGCGGTCGTCCTGGGGACCCCAGGGCCTGTCTGACAATTCTCGTCTGCCGGGCGACGACGGGAATTGTCAGACAGGCCCTACGCCGACTCCCGGCCCACCAGCTCCGTCGGCAGCACCACGTGCCGTCGCTCCAGCCCGCGCGCGGCTGCCGGGCGGCGGTCCGCGATTTCTTCCAGGAGGAGGCCGATCATCGCGCGGCCCATGTCCTGGATGGGCTGGCGGACGCTGGTGAGGGGTGGGTCCATGTGGCGGGCGATGGCGGAGTCGTCGTAGCCGACCAGGGCCACGTCCTCGGGGATGCGGCGGCCCGCTTCGCGCAGGACGCGGCGGGCGCCGGCGGCCGTGACGTCGGAGCCCGCGAAGACCGCGTCCAGGTCGGGGCGGCGGGACAGGAGGGCCGTCATCGCGCGACGGCCGCCGTCCTCCGTGAAGTCGCCCGGTTCCACGAGGAGTTCGTCCGGGGTCACCCCCGCCGACCGCAGCGCGTCCCGGTACCCGTCCACCCGTCGCTGGGCGCCGTACACGTCAGGACGGCCAGTGATGTGGGCGATGCGGCGGCGGCCGCGGGCGAGCAGGTGGGAGACCGCCGAGTGGGCGCCGCCGTAGTTGTCGGAGTCGACCGAGGGGAGGGTCTCGCCCGCTGAGCGGGGGCCGCTGATCACGGCCGGGATCTCCAGGCGGTCGAGGAGGTCGGGCAGGGGGTCGTCGGCGTGGACGGAGACCAGGAGGACGCCGTCGACGCGGTGGGCGGAGAGATAGTCCGCGAGCCGCTGCCGCTTGCGGTCGCTGCCCGCGAAGATCAGCAGCAACTGCCATTCCGTGTCGGCCAGTTCCGCGCCGACCCCGCTCAGCATGTCGGAGAAGTACGGCTCCGCGAAGAAGCGGGTCTCCGGCTCGGGGACGACCAGCGCGATGGAGTCGGTGCGGTTGGCGGCGAGGGCACGGGCCGCGGTGTTGGGAACGTAGCCGAGCTCCTCGACGGCGGCCTCGACGGCGGCGCGGGTCGCGTCGCTGACCCGGGGCGAACCGTTGATCACCCGGGAGACCGTGCCCCGGCCCACCCCGGCTCGGGCGGCCACCTCCTCGAGCGTGGGCCGCCCCCCGCTCCGGCCGCCCCGCGCTCCGTGGCTCGCCATGGCCTCCGCCTTTCCCGACCCGTACACCTCTGTCAACAGCCCGCCGCGCAGGCCGTGTCCGTCCACCGAGGACCCGTACCGCGGGTCGTACCCGCTCCCGGCCTGGAATGTAACAGTGCCCCGCGGCACCACCACCGGACGCCCGTTCCGCGTCGTCGCGCCGGACTAATTAACAGCCCGATAACTGAACGGACTTGGGCGTGCGCACTCCCTTGACACCCCGCCCCGGACGGACGACCCTTCAACACATCACTCGTGGGAGCGCTCCCACGGTACCTGACACCTACACATCCCGCACGTTCCCCGCCCGAGCCGCAGCGCGTACGAACGGGCCCAGCTCCAGCAGTAGTTCCATGCAGTTGGCCGGGGGGTCGGCACGTCAGGCAACAGGAGGACGCAATGCGCACGAGCATCCGCAGGTCTCGCGGAACGGTGGCCCTGATGGCCGCCGCCGCGCTGACCACGGGGCTGCTGGCCGGTTGCTCCAAGGACTCGGACGACGGCTCGTCGAACGCGGACGGCGGTGGCAACGGCAAGACCACGCTGACCGTCGGCACCTTCGGCGTCTTCGGCTACAAGCAGGCCGGCCTGTACGACGAGTACATGAAGCTCCACCCGGACATCACCATCAAGGAGAACGTCACCACCCGTACCGACGTGTACTGGCCGAAGGTGCTCACCCGCCTCCAGGCGGGCGCGGGCACCGACGACATCCAGGCCATCGAGGTCGGCAACATCACCGAGGCCGTGCAGACGCAGGCGAACAAGTTCGTCGACCTCGGCAAGGACGTCGACAAGTCCCAGTGGCTGGACTGGAAGCTCGCCCAGGCCACCACCAAGGACGGCAAGCTCATCGGTCTCGGCACGGACACCGGCCCGATGGCGGTCTGTTACCGCAAGGACCTCTTCGCGAAGGCCGGTCTGCCCACCGACCGCACCAAGCTCGCCGAGCTGTGGAAGGGCGACTGGTCGAAGTACGTCGACCTCGGCAAGAAGTACATGAAGAAGGCGCCCAAGGGCACCAAGTACGTCGACTCGGCGGCCTCGGTGTACAACGCGGCGGTGGGCGGTGCCTCCGAGCGGAACTACGACAAGGACGGCAAGGTCGTCTGGGACAAGTCCCCCGGTGTGAAGGCCGCGTGGGACGCCGCGATGAGCGTGGCGACCAGCAACATGTCCGCCAAGCTGAAGCAGTTCGACCCGACCTGGGACAACGGCTTCGCCAACGCCTCCTTCGCCACGGTCGCCTGCCCGGCGTGGATGATCGGCTACATCGAGCAGAAGTCCGGTGACTCGGGCAAGGGCAAGTGGGACGTGGCGCCGGCTCCGGCGGCGTCCAACTGGGGCGGCTCCTTCCTCGGCGTGCCGACCGCGAGCAAGCACCAGAAGGAGGCCGTCGCCCTGGCGAAGTGGCTGACCGCGCCCGCGCAGCAGGCCAAGGTCTTCGCCAAGCAGGCCAGCTTCCCGTCCACCCCGGCGGCGTACGCGAACCTGAAGCCCGCGGCCGACACCACCGCGTACTTCTCGGACGCGCCGCTCACGCAGATCTTCTCCGACGCCGCGAAGACCATCCCGGCCCAGCCGCTCGGTCCGAAGGACAAGCCGATCGACGGCGCGATCAGCGACATCGGCATCCTCCAGGTCGAGCAGAAGGGCAAGTCCCCGGCCGAGGGCTGGAAGGCGGCGTCCGCCGAGATCAAGGACGTGCTCGGCCAGTGACGTCCAAAGAGGCTCTCGCGCATCCCGCGTCGAGCGCCGAGGCCGCGCCCGGCACCCCGCCGGGCGCGGCCCGGGGCGCTCGGGACCGCGGTGCGCCGGCCGCGCCCGTCTCCTGGCGCAGCCGGCTCTACCGCTGGGACACCAAGGCGTCGCCGTACGCGTTCGTGTCCCCCTTCTTCCTGCTGTTCGCGGCCTTCACCCTGGTCCCGCTGCTCTACACGGCCTGGTACTCGCTGCACGACGTACAGCTCTCGGCGCTCGACCACCAGTCCTGGACCGGTCTCGCCAACTATCGCAACCTGCTGTCCTCGGAGTTCTTCTGGAACGCGCTGGAGAACACCTTCACCATCGGTGTGATCTCCACGGTCCCCCAGTTGCTGGCGGCGCTCTGGCTGGCCCACATGCTGAACTACAAGCTGCGCGGCTCGACCGTGTGGCGCGTGGTGATGCTGACGCCGTACGCCACCTCGGTCGCGGCCGCGACGCTCGTCTTCACGCTGCTGTACTCGTGGGACGGCGGCATGGTGAACTGGATTCTGCACTTCTTCGGCGTGAACCCGGTCAACTGGCGCGAGTCCGACTGGGGTTCGCAGTTCGCGGTGTCCACGATCGTCATCTGGCGCTGGACCGGCTACAACGCGCTGATCTATCTGGCCGCGATGCAGGCGATCCCGGCGGACCTGTACGAGTCGGCGGCGCTGGACGGAGCCAACCGCTGGCAGCAGTTCCGGCACGTGACCATCCCGCAGCTCAGGCCGACGGTGCTGTTCACCATCGTCGTCTCCACCATCGGCTCCACCCAGCTCTTCGGTGAGCCGCTGCTGTTCGGCGGGGTCAGCGGGTCCAAGGGCGGCTCGGAGCACCAGTACCAGACGCTCGGTCTGTACATGTACGACCAGGGCTGGATCATCGGCAACCTCGGCAAGGCGTCCGCCATCGCATGGTCGATGTTCCTGATCCTGCTGATCGTCGCGGCGGTCAACCTGCTGTTCACCCGATGGCTGAGGAAGTCCCAATGACCACCAGTGAACTGACCCTGCCGAAGGCGGCGAAGCCCGTGCCGTCGCCCGGGCGGCGCCGGGTCACGGGCGCGGGCAAGCAGTTGCACGCGGGCCCGGTGACGTACGTGGCGCTGACCGTCTTCGCGCTGATCTCGCTGGCGCCGCTGGTGTGGACGGCGATCGCGGCCTCGCGCACCGACCGACGGCTCGCGCAGACCCCGCCGCCGCTGTGGTTCGGCGGCAATCTGTTCAAGAACCTCCAGGCGGCCTGGGAGCAGGCCGGGCTCGGCACCGCGATGCTCAACTCGCTGCTGGTGGCGAGCACGATCACCGTGAGCACGGTGGTCTTCGCGACGCTGGCCGGGTTCGCCTTCGCCAAGCTGCGGTTCCGCTTCTCGGGGCTGCTGCTCCTGCTGACCGTGGGCACGATGATGATCCCGCCGCAGCTCGCGGTCGTCCCGCTGTATCTGTGGATGAGCGACTTCGGCTGGTCGAACCAGCTCCAGACGGTGATCCTGCCAAGCCTGGTGACGGCGTTCGGCACGTTCTTCATGCGGCAGTACCTGGTGCAGGCGCTGCCGACGGAGCTGATCGAGGCGGCGCGGGTGGACGGGGCGAGCAGTCTGCGGATCATCTGGCACGTGGTCTTCCCGGCCGCGCGGCCCGCGATGGCGGTGCTCGGTCTGCTGACCTTCGTGTTCGCCTGGAACGACTTCCTGTGGCCGATCATCGCGCTCAACCAGCAGAACCCCACCGTGCAGGTGGCCCTGAACTCGCTCGGCACCGGCTATGTCCCGGACCAGTCGGTGATCATGGCGGGCGCACTGCTGGGCACGCTGCCGCTGCTGGTCGCCTTCCTGCTGTTCGGCAAGCAGATCGTGGGCGGCATCATGCAGGGCGCGATCAAGGGCTGACCGGTTTTCCTCCAGGGGCCGGGTCAGCGTCGCCCCGGCCCCTTCCCCCCTTCCCTTCAGGTTCCCCCAGGTCTTGCCGACCCTCGGTCTTCCCGACTCTCGATGGGAGCGCTTCCATGCCCGACTCCTCCCCCACCGCCTCTCCGGTCACCTCCCCCGCCGCCTCTCCGGTCACCTTCCCGCCCGGCTTCCTCTGGGGCGCCGCGACCTCCGCGTACCAGATCGAGGGGGCGGTGCGCGAGGGCGGCCGTACGCCGTCGATCTGGGACACCTTCAGCCATACGCCCGGCAAGACGGCGGGCGGGGAGACCGGTGACACCGCCGTCGACCACTACCACCGCTTCCGCGAGGACGTGGCCCTCATGGCGGACCTGGGCCTGGGCGCCTACCGGTTCTCCGTCTCCTGGCCGCGCGTGCAGCCGACCGGGCGCGGCCCGGCCGTCCAGATCGGCCTGGACTTCTACCGCCGCCTGGTCGACGAGCTGCTGGAGAAGGGCATCCAGCCCGCCGTCACCCTCTACCACTGGGACCTGCCCCAGGAGCTGGAGGACGCGGGCGGCTGGCCCGAGCGCGACACCGCCCACCGCTTCGCGGAGTACGCGCAGTTGGTGGGCGAGGCGCTCGGTGACCGCGTGGAGAACTGGATCACCCTCAACGAGCCCTGGTGCAGCGCCTTCCTCGGCTACGGCTCCGGCGTCCACGCCCCCGGCCGCACCGATCCGGTGGCCACCCTGAAGGCGGCCCACCATCTCAACCTCGCGCACGGGCTCGGCGCATCGGCGCTGCGCGCGGCGATGCCGGCCCGCAACAAGGTCGCGATCAGCCTCAACTCGGCGGTCGTACGCCCGCTGTCGCAGAGCCCGGCCGACCTCGAAGCGGCCCGTCGCATCGACGACCTCGCCAACGGCGTCTTCCACGGCCCGCTGCTGCGCGGCGCCTACCCGGACTCGCTCCTGAAGGCGACCTCCCGGCTGACCGACTGGTCCTTCGTGCTCGACGGCGACCTGCGCACCGCCAACGCCCCGCTGGACGCGCTCGGCCTCAACTACTACAGCCCCGCCCTCGTCTCGGCCGCGGAGGGTGAGCTGAAGGGCCCGCGCGCCGACGGCCACGGCGCGAGCGAGCACTCCCCCTGGCCCGCCGCCGACGACGTCCTCTTCCACCAGACCCCCGGCGAGCGCACCGAGATGGGCTGGACGGTCGACCCGAGCGGCCTGTACGACCTGCTCATGCGCTACACCCGCGAGGCGCCGGGACTGCCGCTCTACATCACCGAGAACGGCGCGGCCTACGACGACAAGCCCGACGCGGACGGCCGGGTGCACGACCCCGAGCGCGTCGCCTATCTGCACGGCCACCTCTCCGCCGTGCGCCGCGCCCTCGCCGACGGCGCCGACGTGCGCGGGTACTACCTGTGGTCCCTGATGGACAACTTCGAGTGGTCCTACGGCTACGAGAAGCGGTTCGGCGCGGTCTACGTGGACTACGCGACGCTGGAGCGCACGCCGAAGTCGAGCGCGCGCTGGTACGCGGAGGTGGCGCGGACGGGCGCGCTGCCGGCGGTGGAGTCGGCGGGCTGAGCCCGGGCGGTTCCGCGGGTTGCGTGAGTTGCGCGGTTTGCGCGGGGCCGTACGGCTGTACGGCGAAGGCCCGGCGGTGTGTGTCACCGCCGGGCCCCCGGGTCATCGGTCGCCGTCAGCCGCCGATCCGTTTCCGCCGATCGGCGCTCCTCTGATCAGTCCCCCCTGATCAGCAGGTCAGTTGTAGGCCGCGAACGCCTTGGAGAAGGCGAACTTGTCCTGGTTGACGGAGCTGCAGGTGGCGTCGGCGGTGGGCTTGGTGCCGCCGTCGCACTGCTTGTCGCGGGTGCCCGACCACATGGACAGCGCGCCCAGGCCCTTGGACTTGGCGAAGTTCACGAGCTGCGTGGCGTCCTCGACCTTGAAGATCTCGGAGGCGACGTCGTTGACGCCGATCATCGGGGTGACCGCGACGGTCTTCCAGGCGTCCGCCTCGGAAAGGCCGAGGACGCCCTTGATCTGCGCCTGGGTGGCGGTGGCGGCCTGCTCGGCCAGGTCGCCCATGTCACCGCTGAACGCCGGGCCGTAGTCCATCGCCATGATGTTGACGGCGTCGACGCGCACGCCGTTGGACTTGGCGTCGGAGAGCAGGTTGACGCCGTCCTGGGTCAGGCCCTGGGGCATCACCGGGAGGGTGAAGGAGACGTTGAGGTCGGGGTGGGCGGCCTGGAGCTTGGCGATGGCCTGGGCGCGGCGGGTGTTGGCCGCGGTGTTGGGCAGCGTGGCGCCCTCGATGTCGAAGTCGACCTTGGTGAGCTTGAAGGCGTCCACGGCCTTGCCGTAGGCGGCCGCCAGCGCGTCGGCGGAGGAGCAGGTGGTGGCCAGCTCGGTGCCGGTGGCACCGCCGAAGGAGACGCGGACGTCGCCGCCCTTGGCGCGCAGGGCGCCGATCTGCGAGGCCACGCCGTCGGCGGTCAGGTCGGAGACGCCGCCGAACTTGGGGGTGCAGCCGCCGCCGTCGGTGACGAAGGCGAGGTTGAAGTTCTTCACGCCCGTGGCGTCGGCGGTGCCGACCAGGTCGAAGGCCGGGTAGAGCGAGGTGTCCACGTACGGCGCGAAGCCGGCGGTCTTGGTGGTGCCGCTGCCCGCGCTCTTGGTGGGGGCGGGGGTGTCGCTCTTGGTGGGCTCGGGCTGGGGCGCGGACTGGCTGGGCTGGGGCGAGGGGGCCTCGGTGGGGCGGCCGCTCGGCTCGGGAGTGGCAGTGGAGTCGGCGGAACACGAGGTGCCGTCGATCTGGCAGCCGGTGGGGTCGCCGCTGCCGTTGACCACGAAGCCGACGGTGAGGGACTTGCCGGGGGCGATGCCCTCGTCCCACTTGGCGGCCTTCACGGTGACGTGCTGTCCGCTGACGCTGGAGTCGGCGTTCCACAGGGAGCTGAGCCTGGCGCCCTGGGGGAGGTCGAACTCCAGGGTCCAGGACTTCTCGGTCTGGCCGGTGTCGTTGGAGATGACGTACTGGCCGCTGTAGCCGGAGGACCAGTCGCTGTTCTTGGTGTAGACGGCGCCGACACCGGCCGCGTGGGCGATTCCGGTCACGAAGAAGGCGCCGCCACCGGCGACGGCCGCGGCGACGATGCCGCCTATCGCCTTGTTCCTGCCGCTGATCCTGCGCCGGTGCGTGCTGCTCATGCGCGTGCCTGTCTTTCGTAGCGGGGTGGGGGGTGGTGAGGCAGCACGCTACCGATGCGGAATCGGGCAATCGGCTTGATAGGGACGGGCGTTCGAGACCTTAGGGTGCGCTTAAGGAAGAGATCGGGAGCGGTTAAAGGTCGAGACCAATACGCCGGATTCGCGGTCTCGCGGCCACCTCGGCGGCTCGTCCGTCAGCGCAGCGCGGGTGCGCGCCTGCGCCGCCGCTCGGTGCCCCGGTGGCCGCGGCGGTCCGGCTTGCGGCCGTCGAGCTGGAGCCAGATGCGCACCTCCGTGCCGCCGAGCACGGAGGAGCCGATGCGCACGTCGCCGCCGGTGGACTCCGCCAGCCTGCGGACTATGTCGAGTCCGAGTCCCGTGGAGCCCGCCGTGCCGGAGCCCTGGCCCCGCGCCATGGCGGTCTCCGGGTCGGCTATGCCGGTGCCCGCGTCGGAGACGAGCACGATCACCGCGTCGTCGGCGTTGTGCACGTCCACCGCGAAAGCCGTTCCCTCCGTGGTGTGCCGGAAAACATTGCCGAGCAGGGCGTCGAGGGCTGCGGCGAGGTCGGCGCGGGCGACGGGGACGCGGACCGGACGCTCGGCGCCCGCGACCCGCCACTTGCGGCCCTCGTCCTCGGCCAGGGCGGACCAGAACTCCATCCGCTCGCGCACCACTTCGGCCGCGTCGCAGCCCGCGCCCGGTCCTGCGGCGGCCGTCTGCGGCTTGGCCTCGCGGGCGGTGCGGATGATGGTGTCCACCTCGCCCTCCAGTTGGGCGACGGCGGCCCGGGTCTGGTCGGCTGCGGCCCCGGCGCCGAGCGAGGCGGCGTTCAGCCGGAGGACGGTCAGCGGGGTGCGCAGCCGGTGCGAGAGGTCGGCGGCCAGTTCGCGCTCGTTGGCGAGGAGCTGGACGACCTGGTCGGCCATGGAGTTGAACGCGACGGCGGCGAGCCGGAGTTCGGTCGGACCGTACTCGGGCACCCGGGCCCCCAGGTGCCCCTCGCCCAGTTCGCGCGCTCCCTCCACGAGCCGTCGCGCGGGGCGCACCATGCGCACCCCGAGCCGGTCGGCGACCGCGACGGACCCGGCGATCAGCGCGACGCCGACGGCGGCCAGCACCGCCCAGGCCGTGCCGACGCCGTTGCTCATCTCGGCCTCCGGCACCCACACCTCGACCACCGCGATGGCCCCGGAGCCGAGCGCGACGGGCTGGAGCAGCGCGGAGCCGCCGGGCACCTCGGCGGTGGAGGCGCGGCCCATCCGGCGCACGGCCTCGATGTCACGGGCGGCGGCCCGGCCGTGGCCCAGGTCGGTGGCGGCGCGGCCGTCCTCGGCGGGCAGGTGCACGGCCATGCCGGACTCGACCCCGGCGGCGGCCACCACCCGCTCCAGTTTGTCCCGGTCGGTGGTGATGGACAGCGCGGGGGCGACGGCGGCCGCCTCGCGTTCGGCGTTGGAGAACGCGCGGTCGCGGGCCATCTCCTGGACGACCAGACCGAGCGGTACGGCGAAGGCGACCACGACCATCGTGGTGACCGCGAGGCACACCTTGACCAGGGCCCATCTCATCGCGGCGACTCCCCCGCGAGCGGCGGCTCCAGCTTCACGCCGACCCCGCGCAGGGTGTGGAGATAGCGCGGCCGGGCCGCGGTCTCACCCAACTTGCGTCTGAGCCAGGACAGATGGACGTCGATGGTCTGGTCGTCGCCGTACGACTGCTGCCAGACCTCGGCGAGCAGCTCCTTGCGCGGGACGACCACGCCGGGGCGCCCCGCGAGGAAGGCGAGCAGGTCGAACTCCCGGCGCGTCAGGTCGAGTCGGCTGCCGTCCAGCTCGGCCTGGCGGCGCAGCGGGTCGACGGTCAGACCGCCGACCCGGATCACGGCCGGGGGCGGCGCCTCCCCGCCGCCGGAGCGGGCGCGGCGCAGCACGGCGGCGATACGGGCGGAGAGGTGCTCGACGGAGAAGGGCTTGGTCAGATAGTCGTCCGCACCGGCGTTGAGCAGCCGGACGATCTCCGTCTCGTCGTCCCGCGCGGTGGCGATGATCACCGGTACGTCGGTGATGCCGCGCAGCATCTTCAGCGCCTCGGAGCCGTCCAGGTCCGGCAGTCCGAGGTCGAGTATGACCACGTCGAACCGGAAGTGGGCGACCTCGCGCAGCGCTTCCAGCGCCGTGCCCACGCTGCGCACGGTGTGGGCGGCGTCGGTGAGATGCCTGATGAGCGCCGAGCGGACGAACTGATCGTCCTCGACCACGAGCACACTTGCCATGCGCCGCACCGTACGCCATGCGGACGAGCCGGGTCGTGGCCTGTGGACAACTCCCTGTGGACAACTGGGGCCCCGTGCGCGGCGGGTGGCGGCTGAGGCAGTATGGCCCCGATGCGCAGAGGACTCGTACACGTACTGGCGTGGCTGCTCGCCACGGGAGCGGCGGTTGCCCTCTCCTGGTGGGGCGTGCACACGGTCATGGCGGGCACGGCGTACGACCCGCCGCGCGCCGTCCCGATCACGGCCGCCGAGGCCGCCGCCGCCCATGCCCCACCGTCGCCGCTCGCCACGAGCCGCCGGTCCCCGACGACCGGCGGCGCCCCCCGCGCGGCGACCCCCACCCCGTCGCACCCTCCGGCCCGTACGGCCACCCCCTCCTCCAGGCCGGCCCCCTCGTCCCCCACGCCCTCGGTTCCCGCCCCGGCAGGCGACGTCAAGCCCTACGACACCCCCGGCGGCCGCGCGGTCTTCGACGTGGGCCCGACCAGCGCCACCCTCGTCTCCGCGACCCCGGGCACCGGCTGGTCCATGCAGGTGTGGAAGACGGAGACCTGGATCCGGGTCGAGTTCAGCCGCAGCACGGACCGCGTGACGGTCTTCTGCGACTGGCACGACGGCCCGCCGCACGTGGACGTGCAGACGTACTAGTCCCCTTGGCCGCCGTGCCGGTCGCCGTCGGCCGGTTGGCGAGAATGGCGCCATGACGGAGACCAAGCCCTGGACGTACGACGGCACCGAACTGTCCTGGCTCAAGGACCGGCTCGGCCGCCCGGACCCCGGTCCCGGGCACGTGGTGTCCGAGCTGGTACCGAGCGGCTACGAGGCGTACGTGCGGATCTTCCACCGCTTCGAGGCCACGGACGGATCGGGCCGCGTCCGCACCTGGCGCGCCTGGGCCGAGGAGGCGGCGGTCCCCTTCCGCCCCGAACTGTCCCACCACTGGCTGCGGAAAGCAGCCGACGGTCCGGAACGCCCGCTCTGGCTGGCCGAGGACGGCGCGCTCGACAGCGGCAGCCGACGGGCGCTCGCCCGTCTGCTCGCCCAGGTCTCCGGTGACCAGCCGGTCCACTTCGCCTACGATCTCGCGGCTCTGCTCCGGGGGGGAGGACCAACCCCTCGTCCGCAGCGCGTCCTTGGCGGAGCTGGAGAGCGTACGGGAGGCGGTCGTGGACCTGGTGGGGGACGGCGGCCCGGAGTTCTGGTGGCCGAGCGACCGCGGTTGGGTGGTCACCACCGACCACGACCTGCTGTCGACCTACGTCGGCTGCTCGGCGGAGACGGCCCGGCTGCTTCTGGCCGAGCCCGCGCTCGAAACCCTGCCGGTCACTCCGTGGACCCGCGTCGACTGGGACACCGTGCCGCCACGAACCCCGTGACCCCACGAGTCGGCGCCCGGCGTCACCTGGAGCGGAACACTCCCGACGGCGGAGCCGGTGACGCCACCGCAGCGCTGTCCGTCACCGGGGCCGCGCCGCCGGTGAAGTCCAGGAGGGCGCGGCCGTGTTCGACGCGGCCGGGGTGGGGGTCGGAGGCGGCTCGGCGGGTCAACTCCGCCGTGGGGAGCGGGGTGTCGGCGGCGACGAGGATCGCGTTGCCGAAGCGCTTGCCGCGCAGGACCGCCGCGTCGACGATCAGGGCGAGTTCCGCAAAGCGGGCGGCGGCGGTGGCTATCTGGCCGCGGAGGTGGGTGAGCGGCGGGCCGTCGGCGAGGTTGGCGACGTAGAGGCCGGAGGGGCTCAGGGCGCGGCGGACCTCGTCCAGGAACTCGGTGGAGGTGAGGTGGGCCGGGGTGCGGGCGCCGCTGAAGACGTCCGCGACGATCAAATCGGCCCAGCCGTCCGGCACCTTGGCCAGGCCCTCGCGGGCGTCGGCCGAGCGCACCCGTATCCGGGAGCTGGGGTCGAGCGGCAGTTCCCGGCGGACCAACTGCACGAGCGCCGCGTCACGCTCCACGACCTGCTGGGTGGCGCGGGGCCGGGTCGCGGCGACGTAGCGGGCCAGGGTGAGGGCGCCGCCACCGAGGTGGACGGCGCGCAGCGGCCTGCCGGGCGGCGCGGCGAGGTCGATGACATGGCCGATGCGGCGCTGGTACTCGAAGGTGAGGTGCGCCGGGTCGTCGAGGTCCACGTGCGACTGGGGCGCGCCGTCGACCAGCAGGGTCCAGGCGCGGGAGCGGTCCGGGTCCGGGATCAGCTCGGCGAGCCCACCGTCGACCGCCTCCACGACAGCCTCGGCGGCCGCCCCGCGCCGATTGTTCCTGGACCTGCCCATCGCCCCATTCTCGCAGGTGGCACGGGGGCCCGCCGGACGGGGCCGGGGGCAGGCGCGGCAGCGGCCCCGGCGGCGTGGACGCGGATGCGGCCAGGGCGGCGGATCGGCAGCCGGGCGGCGACCTCGGGTCGGCTCTCGGTGGCGACGGAGGGGGATGCCGAGCGGCGTCGGGGGCAGAACGGCAGCGGGCGTCCCGGCCGGCCTGTCGGCAGAGCGGCACCGGGTCGGCAAGCCCCGGCCCGACTCGGCCGCGGCGGACGGCACGACCGCGACCGCCCTCGGCGGTAGCGCGTAGGAGCGGCACGACGCCTGCGCTCAGCCCCATGCCGTGGCGGCGGAGAACGGCCCCCGCCCCTCTTCGCGAGCTCGGCGGCAGCGCCCCGTCATCGGCAGCTGTCCGCCGCCTCGATCAGCCTGGCCGCCTCCCCCAGGGCCCGCCGCAGTACCGCCGGGTCGGTGGCGGGGTCGCCGTCGTCGGGGGGCAGGAGCCAGTCGGAGCCGGCGAGTGGGGGCTCGGGGGTCAGGCGCAGGCCGCGGCCCTCGGTGCGCACGCAGGTGCTGCCCGGCAGGTCCCAGCCCGCCGCCGTACCGGCCGGGACCAGGAAGCCGAGGGTGTCCCGGCCGTCGTCGTGCAGGACCGGGCCGACCGTCGCGAGCGCGCCCCGGCGCAGGATGTCCACGGCCTCCAGGCCCTGCCGGGTCGGCACCGTCACCAGGTCGCACCCCGCGTCGCCCGGCGCCCGTGACCATGTCGGCGCCGTACAAGGTTCGTTGTTCTGGCTGGTCTCCATGCCGGCCTCCCCACGCTGCCCCGTTGCGGTCCATGGGGTACAACGCGCGATGCCGTCAACGGCTACGGCGCAAGTGTGCCGCAAAGGATGGCAGTTCATGGCAGATCGTGGATGAGATATCCGTTTTGTAGCCAAACACTGCGTGTCGGGCCGGACACAGCCGGTACGTTCGTGCCCGCCGGAACCAGGGTGTCACCCGGGCAGCTCTGCCCGAATTCGCCCCGGACCCGGCACGGTTCGACGGTTCGTACGAGAGGACCGCCATGGCGTCGTCAACCGAGACCTCGGCGCAGCCCGACCGGCCGCCCCGGCCCAACACCGCCTTCCGGCAGTTGCGCGGCCGCCGTTCCCCCGCGGAGTTCGCCGCGCTGGTACGGCGCGCGGCCCGCGAGATCGGGGAGCGGGTGAGCTGTGACGCGCGCTATGTCGGCAGGGTCGAGGCGGGTGAGATCCGCTGTCCCAACTACGCGTACGAGCGGGTGTTCCTGCACATGTTCCCCGGCCGCACCCTGACCGATCTCGGCTTCGCGCCGCGCTCGGCCGTCCGCGGGCGGGCGGCCCGGCCGGCCGGTCCCGCCAGGGAGCGGCCGGGTCCGGCGCCGGCCACCCGGGAGCTGCCACGGGGCCACCCGTACGACCGGCCGCGCCTGTACGACCCGCACCCGCACGACCCGTACCGCCCGGACGAGCCGGACGAGAACGACCCACTGAACCACGAGGAGAGCGACGTGCTGCGTCGCGCATTCATGACCGGCGGAGGCGCCACGATGGCCGCCGCCGCCCTGGGCCCCCTGGGGCTCGCCACGGACGCCTCGGCGTCCGGGACACCGCGCCGCCCCGGCACGACGGAGGCCGCCGCCGTCGAGGAGGCCGTCCGCCGCATCCGGGTGCTCGACGACCAGCACGGCGCCGACGGGCTGTACCGGCACGCCGCCCAGCCGCTGCGCCTGGCCTACGAACTGCTCGACGCCGGCGCCGCCCGGCAGTCCACCGCCGACCGGCTGCACTCGGGCGCCGGTGAACTGGCCATCTCGGTCGGCTGGCTGGCCCACGACTCGGGCCGCTTCGACGACGCCCGCTCGCACTACGCGGAGGCGCTGGCCACCGCCCGGATGACCGGCGACGCGGCTCTGGAGGCGCACGCCTTCTGCAACACGGCGTTCCTCGCGCGGGACGCGGGCCGCCCCCGGGAGGCGGTGCGGGCGGCGCAGGCGGCGCAGCGTGCGGCGCGCCCGCTGGGCTCACCCCGGCTGATGTCGCTGCTCGCGCTGCGCGAGGCGGGCGGCTGGGCCGGGCTCGCGGACCGCGCGGGGTGCCGTCAGGCGATGGCGCGGGCGCAGGCGCTGTTCGCTCGGGGCGAGTCGGACACCGACCCGGAGTGGATGAGCTTCTACGGACGGGCCGAGCTGGAGGGGCTGGAGGCGCAGTGCTGGTCGACGCTGGGCGACTGGTGGCGCGCGGCCCGGCACGCGCGGCGCGCGGCGGACCTCCAGGATCCGCACTTCACCCGGAACATCGCGCTCTACACCGCGGAACTCGCCGACGACCTGGCCCGTGACGGCCGCCCCGACGAGGCCGCCTCCGCCGGACTGCGGGTCCTGGAACTGCTCACCCAGGTGCAGTCCTCGCGCATCCAGACGATGCTCGCGGGCACCGCGCGCGTGCTGCTGCCGCACCGGCGCGCGTCCGGCGTGTCGGAGTTCCTGGAACGCCACGCCTCGGTGCCCCGGCCCCGGCAGTCCTGAGCGCACGGGCACGCGCGCGTACGGCCGCCTGCCGCGAAGTACGCCGTCCCGCGCGCGGGAGCCCGTCAGCCCACCAGGTGACCCACGTCGTTCCAGTTCTCGATCGCCGGTTCGCCGTAGGCCCAGCCGAGCACCGACAGCGAGGTCGGGTTGAGCCGGATGCGGGCGGCGAAGTCCAGGGGCAGGCCGAGCCAGCGGGCGCCGATGGAGCGCAGTATGTGGCCGTGGGCGAAGACCAGGACGTCGCGGTCGGCGGAGCGGGCCCACTCGACGACCTCGTCCGCGCGCGCGGTGACGTCCTCGACGCTCTCCCCGCCGGGCACCCCGTCGCGCCAGATCAGCCAGCCGGGCCGCTCGGCGTGGATCTCCGCCGGGGTCAGGCCCTCGTAGTCGCCGTAGTCCCACTCCATGAGCGTGTCCCAGGTGGTCGCGCGCTCGCCGAAACCGGCCAGTTCGCAGGTCTCTCGCGCGCGCACGAGCGGGCTGGTGCGCACCTCCGCGTTCGGGAGCCCGTCCAGCGGGGTGCGGTGCAGCCGCTCGCCGAGGAGCTTGGCGCCGCGCCGTCCCTCCTCCAGGAGGGGGATGTCCGTCCTGCCGGTGTGCTTGCCGGACAGCGACCAGGCCGTCTGTCCGTGCCGGGCCAGCAGGATGCGCGGTGCCATGAGAGACCTTTCCGGGAGAGGAATGCCAGATGGCCGCCGGGGTAACGACAGCCCAGGTCCCTCCATCATCGCGCACCGGCGGGGCGGGCAACCCGGCGGGCGGCGACGGCGTCTTCCAGGGCTGAAGCGTCCCCGCGGGGCGGAGAGCGGCACGTAAAGTGTCACGGCGCCCGACGGGGGCGTACGCGCGGGGGCACCGGAGGGGGAGGGCGATCGGATGCCGCAGACCGAGACACCGGGCACCGAGGCGGCGCCGCGACCCCGGTTGCGCTGGTGGACCGAACTGCCGCTGATCCTGCTGGTCTACGGCTGCTACTCGGCCGGCCGGCTCCTCGCGCGCGGGGACGTTTCCTCGGCCGTGGACCACGGTCTGGCGATCCTGCGGATCGAGCAGATCCTGCACCTGGACGCCGAGCACCCGCTCAACCGTCTGTTCACCCGCGAGCCCTGGCTCGGCGTGCCCGCCGACTTCTGGTACGCCTCGCTGCACTACCTGGTCACGCCCGCGATACTGGTCTGGCTGTTCCGCTCGCACGCGGTGCGCTACCGGGCGGCGCGCACCTGGCTGATGACGTCCACGTTCATCGGTCTGATCGGCTTCACGCTGCTGCCGACCTGCCCGCCGCGCCTGCTGCATCCGGGCCACGGCTTCACCGACACCATGGCGTACTACAGCTCGTACGGCTGGTGGGGCGGCGAGGCGAGCGCCCCGCGCGGCATGGGCGGCATGACGAACCAGTACGCGGCGATGCCGAGCCTGCACGTCGGCTGGGCGCTGTTCTGCGGCGTGATGCTGTGGCGCTACGGCCGCGGCCCCCTGGCGAAGGCGGGCGCGGTGGTCTATCCGCTGTTCACCGCGCTCGTGGTCATGGGCACCGCCAACCACTATCTGCTGGACGCGGTGGCGGGCGCGGCGGTGATGGGCGCCGGGCTGCTGCTCGCGCCGTACGTGCTGCGCGCGGCCGACGCGGTGAAGGCGCGGCTGAGCCTCGCCGGGGCCGCTCCGGCCGGTGTTCTCTCCCCCGTTGTCAGTGGCGGATGCCAGACTTCCACGGGTGAGCGAATTCCACGGCAGCGCGAGTCTCGGGTCGATCCCCCGGCAGGACCGGACGCCTCCCCCAGCGGAGCGGGCGACGGCACTCCGGCACCGGCTCGCTGAGCTGCGCGGCCCCGAGGTTCCGGCCAAGCCCCTGGACGCCCGCGCCCTCGCGGCGCTCGCGTCCAACCCGGGCTGCAGCCGCCGCGCGATCCTGGACGGCGCCGGGGTGGACAAGGCGCGCCTGGCGACCGGTCTCGGCTCCCCTTCGGACTACGGCCAGTCCCAGTTCGCCCTGATCCGGGGCAACGTTTTCGAGGCCCGCGTGAAGGCGGACCGCGGCGCCGAGCTGCTGCGTCTCGCGCACGCGTGCTTCGACCCCGCCACCGAGCCCGCGGCGTCCGCCGCCGTGCCCGACCTGACCGCGGACGGACCCAAGGGGCGTACGGCGCGTACGGAACTGGCGCTGCGCGAGGCCGCGGAGGCGGGCGGCTGGACCCTCCTGGACCACCCGATGCTCACCCTGGAGGTGGCGGGGGCGCCCGTGTTCCTGGAGCCGGACGCGGTGGTGGTGCACCCGGACGGTGTGTGGACGGTCGTGGAGATCAAGTCGTTCCCGATGCTGGACGGTTCGGCCGATCCGTCGAAGGTGGGCGCGGCCGCCCGCCAGTCGGCGGTGTACGTACTGGCCCTCGAGGAGGTCGCGGCCCGGCTGGACCCGGCGCCCCGGGTACGGCACGAGGTGCTGCTGGTGTGCCCGAAGGACTTCTCCAACCTGCCCACCGCGCGCGCGGTGGACGTGCGCCGTCAGCGCGCGGTGACGGCACGGCAGTTGACCCGGCTCACCCGGATCGAGGAGATCGCCGACGCGCTGCCGGAGGGCACCTGTTTCGCCCCGGACCGCACGTCCGAGGAGCTGACGGCGGCCGTCGACGCGGTTCCGGCGACGTACGCGCCGGAGTGTCTGTCCTCCTGCGAGCTGGCCTTCCACTGCCGGGAGCGCTCGCGCGCGTCCGGTGCGGTGACCCGGCTCGGCCGCCCCCTGCGGGCCGAACTCGGCGGTCTGCGCACGGTGGAGGAGGTCCTCTCGGCGGCGCGCGGCGAGAGCGGCGACCCGGACGACCCGGCGGTGGCCGCGCTGCGCCGGGCCGCCGCCCTGCGCGCGGAGGCGCTCGCGCACGCGGCGGCGGCGCGGGAGGTGTCCCTGTGTCCCTGATCGCGACCCTCGCCCGGCTGGAGGCCGTCGGCACCGGTGTGGCCCAGCCGCTCACGACGGTCCGGCACCGTCATCTCTCCGACCGCCCGCTGGTGTTCGTGCCGCTGACCACCTCCGGTGAGGCGGGCGCCCCGCTCGGCGCGCTGGTCGGCACCGACCGGGACGCGCCGAGGCTGCTGGTCGTGCCCCAGCCGCGCGACCGCGACCTGCGCTTCGCGTTCCTCGCCGAACTGGCCGACATCGCGCTGCCGTACATCGACTCCCACGCCGAGGCGGTGGAGGCGGCCGAGCGCACCGAGACCGACCCGGAGACCGGCAAGCGGGTCAAGGTCGAGGTCGACCTGTGCGCGGACGCGGCGCAGCTCGTCGTGCCGAGCCGGGCGGGCGTGGAGTACGTGCGCCTGCTCGGCCGCTCGACGCGTTTCCGTCGCACCGCCGAGCAGGAGCCGGAGGCGCCCAACCCGGCGCCGCCCCGGGTGCCGCTGCTCGGCCGCTGGCTGACCCACTACGGCGAGCGGGCCCGGGTGCCCGGCTCCTCGCTGCTGCTCGCGCTCACCGAGGTGCTGTCCCGGCACTGGGCGACCGGGCAGAGCAGCCTGGAGGACCAGCATCTGGGCGCCCTGCTCGCCTGGATCGCGCCGCCCGCGGACGGCTCGGGCGCCGAGGCCGCCTTCCGCGCGGAGCGCGAGCGGGACGGTCAGGGGCAGCTCACCTGCCCGCCCGCCGGTCCGGCCACCGACCCGGCGTTCGACAACAAGCTCCTCGCCCCGGCCATCGAGGCGTACGACCGGGCGCGGACCGCCCTGGCCGCCGCCGAGGACCCGGTGGAGGCGGAGGACCGTACGGCCGCCGTCACCGAGGCCGAGCGGCGGATCCGCGAGCTGGTGGAGCGGGTCACCCGGCCCACCTGGGACGCGGTGTGGGACGGCCTCGACCTGCTGCGGGCGCTGCCCGAGGGGGCGCACGTCGAGGAGCGGTGGACGCGGGACCGCTGGTCGTTCACCGGTCACCGGGACCGGGTACTGGCGGGTGAGCCCCCGCAGCCGCGCCGGGACGACGCGGTGACGGCGGCGAACAAGCTGGCCACGCGCGAGCGCGAGCAGTCCCGCCTGGAGGCGCAGGAGGCGTTGGACGACCCCCTGGTGATGGCGGGGCGGCGGCTGGCCGGGGAGGCGTTCGCGGGCGAGGTCGTCGACGTGGTCATGGCGTACAGCGAGGGCAAGCGGCCGAGTCCGCGCCCGCTGGTGACCGTGCGCACCGAGGACCGGCCGTATCTGGCGGAGCGCGCGAAGGCGTACCGCTCGCTGAACGGCAAGCCGCAGTCCGCCGAGTTCGTGGGGTACGAGGGCGACCCCGAGGAGGGGCTGCTCGTGCTGCGGATCATGGACAAGATGGGCCGGGGCAAGGAGCCCGAGGCGGGTTCGGTGCCGGAGAAGGGCGACCGGCTCTGCTTCACGCTCTTCGAGCACGAGCAGCGGGGCGGGGCGAAGCTCCCCGACCAGGAGGACACCCCGTGGACCCACGGCGGCCCCCCGGGCGAGGCCGTGACCGAGGCGCCGGACGCCATGACCGAGGAGGACGTGCTGTGACCACGGTGGACTTCGATCCGGGGACCGCCGCCGGGCGCGCCACGGACGCGATCCTCCACGACACCCTGCACGGCACCGAGCGGGGCGTGGTGGTGGACTCCCCGCCCGGCGCGGGCAAGTCGACCCTCGTGGTCCGCGCGGCGCTCGAACTCGCGGACGCGGGGCGCCCGCTGATGGTGGTGGCGCAGACCAACGCGCAGGTGGACGACCTCGTGCTGCGGCTCGCGGAGAAGAACCCCGACCTGCCGGTGGGCCGCCTGCACAGCAGCGACGCCGACGCCTACGACCGTTCCCTCGACGCCCTGCCGAACGTGCGCGCCTCCGCGAAGGCGGCCGACCTCGCCGGGCTCCCGGTGGTGCTGTCCACGGCCGCGAAGTGGGCGCACGTGACGGTGGACGAGCCGTGGCGGCACGCGATCGTGGACGAGGCGTACCAGATGCGCTCGGACTCGCTGCTGGCCGTGGCCGGGCTCTTCGAGCGGGCGCTGTTCGTGGGCGACCCGGGGCAGCTCGACCCGTTCTCGATCGTGGGCGGCGAGCAGTGGGCGGGGCTGTCGTACGACCCGTCCGCGTCGGCCGTGAGCACGCTCCTCGCGCACAACCCCCGGCTGCCGCAGCACCGGCTGCCGGTGTCCTGGCGGCTGCCCGCCTCGGCGGCTCCGCTGGTCTCGGCGGCGTTCTACCCGTACACCCCGTTCCGCAGCGGCACGGGCCACGGTGACCGCCGTCTGTCCTTCGCCGTGCCCTCGGACGGCTCGGGTCCCGACCGGGTGATCGACGAGGCGGCGGAGTCCGGCTGGGGTCTGCTGGAGCTGCCGCCCCGCCACACCCCGCGCACGGACCCGGAGGCGGTGCGGGCGGTAGCCCTGGTGGTACGCCGCCTGCTGGACCGGGGCGGCGCGGCTCTCTCGGAACGCTCCCCGGACCCGACCCCCCTGACCGCCGCCCGCGTCGCCGTCGGCACCGCCCACCGCGACCAGGCGGCGGCGATCCGCACGGCCCTGTCCGACCTGGGCGTAGCGGGCGTCACGGTCGACACGGCCAACCGCCTCCAGGGCCGCGAGTACGACGTCACGGTCGTCCTGCACCCCCTCTCCGGCCGCCCCGACGCCACCGCCTTCCACCTGGAGACCGGCCGCCTCTGCGTCCTGGCTTCCCGCCACCGCCACGCGTGCGTGGTCGTCTGCCGGGCGGGCGTCGACACCCTCCTGGACGACTACCCCTCCACGGAGCCGGTCCAGCTCGGCACGCTGGTGAAGTTTCCTGACGGCTGGGAGGCGAATCATGCGGTGCTGGCGCATCTGGGGGAACACCGGGTGACCTGGAAACCATGAGGGTGCGTCCCCGCGGCGCCCGCTCTCTGCGGTGCCCGCCTGGTCCGGCGATCGGTGTGCCGCCGCCCCTCCCGCCGGAGGGAGTCCGGCACGCCGCCGGAGGCGGCCGATGGACACAGCCCCGACGGCTGGGAGGCGAACCACGCGGTCCTGGCGCACCTGGCCGAGCACCGGGTGAGCTGGAAGCCATGAGCGGGCGCGGCACCGGGTAGGCATGGGCCAGTGCGTCCCGTCGCGTCCGCGCGGGACAATGGACGGTGGCCCACCCCGAGGCGGGCCGGAAACGCAGAGGAGGAGATGTGGACATGGCGGAGCCCACGCCGCGTCGGAACGAACCGCGGCTACGCCCCGCGCCCCTGCTCTTCGAGCCCGCCGAGGCGTCCGCCGACCCGGAGCACTTCTTCGACCTGGAGTCGATCGAGGACCCGAGGACGCTGCTGACCCGGGCGACGGAGCTGACCCAGGCGTTTCGCGCGGCGGCCGACCGCGCGATGGAGTTCCAGGCCATCGCGGCGGCCCAGCTCGCCGACCCGCGCCGGTTCGACCGGCTGACCTCGGCGGACCTCGCCGAGCGCGCGGAGTGGACCGAGGACTATGCCCGGAGAATGGTGGAGTTCGGGCGGGACCTGATGCGTGGCGCCGAGACGGAGGGCCGTACGCCCGTCGACCCGCGCTGACGCCGCTGACGTCACCCGTGTCCGACCCGTCTGGCATATGCCGAGCGGGCAAGATACCCCCTCCCGCACCCCCCTGTCCCTATTTTCCGCAACCCAGGGGAAGCGGGTGCTCACCGGCGGTAGACCTGTCGGTATGAGCAGCGCACCGAACGTCACCGCAGCCACCGCCGACGGCGCCGCCTGGCTCGCCTCCGCCGGTACGTATCCGCGCAGCACGCTCGCCCTGTGGGAGGAGCGGCCGGGCGCCCCGGTGGTCCTGCCCTGCGGGAGCGTCTTCGACGTGGTGAGCGCCCCGGCGATCTTCGGACGGCGGATGCTGGACCGGCTGTGGGGCGAGGGCCCGGGTTCGGGTCCGGTCGCGGTGCACCGGGGCCGGATGCTGCTGTTCGCCGCGCCGGGCACGGCCCAGCGGCTGCCCTCCCTGCTGACCTGGGAGGAGTGGGGTCCGCGCACCCACGCCGTACCGCCCCTGCTGTGCCACGGCACCGGGGACGCGGTGACCGTCCCGGCGCTGCACGGCGAGGACCCCGCGGGCCCGGCGGGGTCGCGCTGGCTGGTCGCGCCGGACACCCGGCAGCCGTGGCTGCCCGGTCCCGAGGTGGTGCTCTGGGCGGCGGTCCGGGCGGCCCGCGCGGCGGTGCGGATATCGATTTTTCCTCCCGCCGACCAGGATGCTAAGGTCTACGACGTCAGCAGGCGCCGCTAGCTCAGTTGGTTAGAGCAGCTGACTCTTAATCAGCGGGTCCGGGGTTCGAGTCCCTGGCGGCGCACAGACAACGATCAGGCCCCTCGCGCGAGCGGGGGGCCTGATCGCGTTCCGGCATACCTTGCACGAACCCGCCCCTCACCCTGTCACGCCCGGCGTGATGGACACCGTCCACGCCCCGGACGCCGTCCGCTCCTCCACCTCCACCTTCACGCCGTCCCCCGGCACGGTGAAGCTCTCCCCCGCCGCGAGCGGGGCGTCGGCGAGCGGCGGGTAGACGGAGTTCTCCCAGCAGGCGGCGCTGTGCGGGTGGGTGTCGATCACCCGGACCGGCCCGTCACCGGACTCGGTGCGGGCGCGGACGCGGTAGACGAGGACGCCCTCCCGGCAGCCGGATTCGTCGTTCCCGGCGGAGGCGCGCGCCTCGAAGGCCAGCGCGCTGTCCGCCCCGGTGCGCACGACCGCGAGCTTCGTGCCGCGCCCGAGCCCGAAGGCCGGAACCCCGGCCGCACCCGGCACCGACACCCCGGGTCCGGCCTCCAGAGGCTCCAGCGTGAGCCGGGTGGGACCTGTGCCCCGTACGCACGCCACCTGGCGAGGGCCGAGCCAGCCCAGCCGCCACTTGTGCCAGGCGAACAGGTCGGGCGAGAGACCGAACTGGCTGCCCATAAGGTCCCAGTCACCCACGTGGGTGTCCCAGTCGCCCTTGCCGTCCCGGGGGCGGTGGTAGAGGTCGGGCAGGTCGAAGACGTGACCGGTCTCGTGGGCCAGGACCAGACGGTCCGGCGGATGCTGCTCGAAGACGGTGACGACCCGGCGCACGTCCTTGCCGTCCAACCGGACGGGCGTCTCCAGGTTGACGACCTTCGTCGCGTCGGAGTCCACGCCGGGCGCGTCCGGGTCGGCGACGAGGTAGACGACGTCGTAGCGGGAGAAGTCCACCGCCTTGTCGGCGACGGTGAACGCGTCGCGCAGATAGGCGGACCGGTCGGCGGCGGCCCAGTCGCGCTTCATGGCGTACGAGGTGGAGGGGTGTGGCATCCGCAACCAGCGGTTCACGGGGTGCGGGCGCAGGGTGAAGCGGCCGTAGGAGGCCCGGGAGTAGAAGTCGCCGGTCTCCGGGAAGTGGTCGGCCGTCAGCTGCGCCGGCGTGGTGCGCGGGACGGCGTCCGGGAAGGACAGGAAGACCAGCACGGCGTCGCGGGTGCCGAGGGGGCGGACGTAGGCGGGGTTCCAGGTGTCCGCGCCCTCCGAGTGGTGGGCGGTGGTGCGGTGCAGGGCGCAGGGGGCCGCGGAGAAGGGTTCGGCGGCGGAGGGACCGCCGAGGATCGAGGTCGCGGCGAGCGCCGACATCGTGGTGGCCACGGCGGCGGCACTGCGCAGCATGGGCACGGACAGACCTCCGGACGCGGTTCAGGGGACACCGGATCCAGCCTGTGGCGGTTTGTCAGAAGATGCCCTGTTTATCTGAACCGGAAGGGTGAGTGCGCCCGTTCGTGCGCCGGTGTGCACCGGCGGACGACACCCCGAATCACTCACGCAACGTCACAACCGGTCGGAGCCCTGAAGAACCCGTCCAGGTGCGAGCAGAAACGATCTGTCGGAACGTGGGGTCCGCCGGGGACACTGGAGACCGGCTGGAAGGCCCCGGTACCAGCCTCTATGATCGGCACACTTTCCGGCACGGACAACGACGGACCACGATCGAGTGCACTGCGGGAGCGAGCGGTGAGCGGAACGTCCGAAGGGCCGACGCCCGCGGCAGACCTCGACCGGTCAGCCGTCACAGACAGTGACTACATGACCTATCGGCGCGTCTTCGCGGCCGCCCCGCTCGCCATGGCCCTCGTGGACGGCGACGGGCTCGTGGTCAGCGCGAACACCGCCCTCGGCCGCCTCCTCGGCACCGACGCGGAGACCCTGACGGGCCGTCCGGCCGCCGATCTGACCGGCCTCACCACCGACGCCCGTGCCTGGCACGCCTACCGCGAGGTGCTGCGTGGCCGCCGTGCCCGGCTGCGCTGCACCCGCCGCCTGAAACACCCCGACGGCACGGCGGTGTGGGCGCGGATCACCGTCGCCCCGCTGGCCGACGGCCGTCCGGGTGTCCTGCTGTCGCTCACCGACATCAGCGCCCGCCGAGAACTCCAGGCCCGTATACGGCATCTGCGGATGCACGACCCGGTGACCCGGCTGCCCAACCGCACCCTGTTCTTCGAGCGTCTGTCGGCCGCCCTGGAGACCGAGCCCGGCGAGTCGGGCGGCACCGGGCGGATCGGCCTGTGCCATCTGGACATCGACGGCTTCAAGGCCGTCAACGACACCCTCGGCCACCGCGTCGGCGACCGGCTGCTCGCGGCCGTGGCCGAGCGGCTGACCCGGGTGGCCACCGAGTGCGGTCACGGCCGCGCCGGTACGCCGTTGGTGGCCCGGCTCGGCGGCGACGAGTTCGCGCTGCTCGTGGAGGACTCCACCGGCACCGACCAGCTCTCCGACCTCGCCAGGTCCGCGCTGAACGCCCTGGAGGAGCCCTTCGACCTGGGCGGCCGGCGGCTGAACCTGACCGCCTCCGTCGGCGTCGTGGAACGGCACACGGCCGGGACCACCGCGACCGGTCTGATGCAGGCGGCCGACACCACGCTGTACTGGGCGAAGACCGACGGCAAGGCCCGCTGGACCCTCTTCGACCCCGAGCGCAACGCGCACCTCATGACCCGTCAGGCCCTCACCTCCGCGCTGCGCCCCGCCATCGAGCGCGGCGAGTTCGCCCTGGAGTACCAGCCGCTGGTCGGCATGGAGGACGGCTCGCTCAGTGGAGTGGAGGCGCTGATCCGCTGGCACCATCCGCAGTTCGGCACCCTGACGCCGAATCGGTTCATCGGTCTGGCCGAGGAGGACGGCTCGATCGTGCCGCTCGGCCGCTGGGCCCTGGCCACCGCCTGCCGCCAGGCCAGGCAGTGGCAGCTCGACCATCCGGGCGAGCCGCCCATCTTCGTCAGCGTGAACGTGGCCGTGCGCCAGGTGTGGGACTCCGACCTGGTCACGGACGTGGCGGCGGTCCTCGCCGAGACCGGCCTCGCCCCGCATCTGCTCCAGTTGGAGCTGACCGAGTCGGCCGTGATGGGCTCGGCCGGACGGCCCATCCAGGCGCTCCAGGCGCTCAGCGACATGGGCGTGCGCATCGCCATCGACGACTTCGGCACCGGCTACTCGAACCTGGCCTACCTCAGCCGCCTGCCGGTGTCCGTGCTCAAGCTGGACGGTTCCTTCGTGCGCGGCTTCCAGTACGAGGGCGAGCGCGACACCTCGGCCGCGCCCGCCAACCCCGCCGACGAGGTGATCGTGGAGGCGATGATCCAGCTCGCGCACCGGCTCGGGCTGACCGTCACCGCCGAGTGCGTGGAGACCTCGGCGCAGGCCACCCGGCTGCGCAGGATCGGCTGCGACACCGGGCAGGGCTGGCTCTACTCCCGCCCGGTGCCACCGGAGGGCATCTCCGAACTGCTCGGCGTGCGCTCCTGTACGGCGGGGAGCCAGCCCGCGGTCGCCCCCTAAGAGGCGTCTCCCCCCTGGAAGTCCTACACCGCCGGCAGGCCGTAGGCGTCCGCGATCAGTTCGTAGGAGCGCAGGCGCAGCTCGCCGCGGTGGCCGTGGGTGGTGAGCATCAGCTCGTCGGCGCCGGTGCGCTTGTGCAGGTCGTCCAGGCCCGCGCGGACCTCCTCGGCGGTGCCGTGCACGATGTTCTTCGTCCAGGAGGACGCGAAGTCCTCCTCCATCGGGCTGAACTCGTGCTTCGCCGCCTCCTCCGGGTCCGGGAAGAGCCCGGGGCGCCCGGTGCGCAGCCGGACCATGTTCAGTGCCGCCGCCCGCACCTGACGGGGCGCCTCGCGCTCGTCGTCCGTGGCCAGCGCGGAGACGCCGATGAGGGCGTACGGCGCGGACAGCACGGCGGAGGGGCGGAAGGTCTCCCGGTACAGGTCGAGCGCCGGGATGGTGTTGTGCGCCGAGAAGTGGTGCGCGAAGGCGAAGGGCAGACCGAGCATCCCGGCGAGCTGCGCGCTGAAGCCGGAGGAGCCGAGCAGCCAGATCGGCGGGCGGTGCGGGGACTGCACCCCGCCGGGGCTGGTGGCCTGCACCGGTCCGGGTACGGCGTGGATGCGGGCGTAGGGGTGGCCGTCGGGGAAGTCGTCGTCCAGGAAGCGGGTCAGCTCGGACAGTTGCTGCGGGAAGTCGTCGGCGCCCTCGTGCAGGGTGTCGCTGCGGCGCAGCGCGGCGGCGGTCGCCCCGTCGGTGCCGGGGGCGCGGCCGAGGCCCAGGTCGATCCGGCCCGGCGCGAGCGCCTCCAGGGTGCCGAACTGCTCCGCGATGACCAGCGGGGCGTGGTTGGGCAGCATGACGCCGCCCGAGCCGAGCCGGATGCGCTCGGTGTGGGCGGCGAGATGGGCGAGGATCACCGCGGGCGAGGAGGAGGCGACGCCCGGCATGGAGTGGTGCTCGGCGACCCAGAAGCGGTGGAAACCGCGCCCCTCGGTGAACCGGGCCAGGTCCGCACTGGTGCGCAGCGCGTCGGTGGCGGTGCTGCCCGCGCCGACGGTGACCAGGTCCAGTACGGAGAGGGGGACGGGGGCGGTGCCGAGGGCGGCGCCCCGGATCTCGTCTGCCGACACGGTGGGTGCCTCCTGCTGTCCGGCGTGGCTTTCCTGCCACGGGCCAACAGGAGACGGTCTCCGTTTATTTCCGCCACCGCCGCCGGTCTCCCGGTGTCACAGCTCCGAGGCGGGGGTGCGGGTGAACAGCGCGCCCAGATCGGGGGCGTGCACCCGCCGCTCGGCCAGCCGCAGCCCCTCCCACACGGTGACCTGGCTCGCGGTGAGCACCGGCTTGCCGGCCGCCTTCTCCAGCGCGGGCACCTGCGCGGCGGCCTCCAGCGCGGGGTCGGTGAGCAGCACGGCCTCGGCGTCCGGGGTGTCGGCGGCGGTCACCAGCGCCAGCAGGACGTCCTCGTCGGAGCCGGTGCCGGTGCCGGTGCCGGAAGCGGGGGCGGGTCCGGCGGTGTGGGTGCCGGTCACCTCCAGGCCGCCCGCGCGCAGGAAGCCGCGCAGCCGGGCCGTGTCCTCGTGGGTGCCGGCGGGCGCCGCCACCGCGACCCGGGTCACGCCGAGGTCGCGGACCGCGTTGACGAAGGCGAGCGCGGTGGAGGAGGCGGGCATCCCGGTCTGCCGGGCCAGTTCCTCCGCCCGGTTGGCCTCGTCCTCCGCGTCGTGCGCGAAGCCCTCCCCTGTACGCACCACCGCGTCGGCCCCGGCCAGCCGCAGCTCCTCCGCGGCGCCCGCGATCCCCGCGCCCGGGTCGAGGCGTACGAGGTCCACCCGGACGTCGCTGCCGAGGAGCTGCTCGATGCGGGGGTAGTCGTCCTCGCCCCGGTGGTCCGTGCAGAGCAGTCCGAGTGCGGTCATGTCGGCCCTTCCGTCGGGTTCGTGTGCGGGCCGGTCCCTGTGCGGGCCCGGCCGTCGGCGCGCCGCCCCGGTTGCCGGGCGGCCGCCTCCCGGTCACGTACCCCGTCGGAGCCGAACCCATGGGGTGAACGGCGCCACCGTCCCCGCGTGGCCGAGCGGGCCGTGGTCGTTGACGGGGTCCGGCATGCGTGCCAACGTGGTCGGTCCGCCTGTGCCGGACGCCCCGCGCGCCCCCGGACCCGGGAGGCCGATGCACGTTCCGACCCGTCCCACCCTGCTGGTGCTGGACGCCGATCCGCCGCCCCGGCTGGGCAGGCTCACCGGCCGGGTCCGCGTGCTGCGCACCGACGCGGCCGGGCTTGCCGGGCGGCTGCCCGAGGCCGATGTGCTGCTCGTGTGGGACTTCGCCTCCACCGCCGTCCGTGAGGCGTGGCCGGGGGACGGTTCCCGCCCGGTGTGGGTGCACACGGCGAGCGCGGGCGTGGACCATCTGCTGTGCCCGGAGCTGGCCGCGAGCGACACGGTGGTGACCAACGCGCGCGGGGTGTTCGAGCAGCCGGTCGCGGAGTACGTGGCGGCGCTGGTGCTGGCCGTCGCCAAGGACCTGCCGGGCACGGTGGAGTTCCAGCGGCGGCGCGAGTGGCGGCACCGCGAGACGCGGCGGGTCGCGGGCACGCGGGCGTGCGTGGTCGGCTCGGGGCCGATCGGCCGGGCCATCGCGCGTACGCTGAAGGCGCTCGGGGTGACCCCGGCGCTGGTGGGCCGGGTGCCCAGGACCGGGGTGCACGGCCCGGCCGACCTGGACCGTCTGATCGCCCGCTCGGACTGGGTGATCGCGGCCGCGCCGCTGACCGAGCGGACGTACCGCATGTTCGACACGCGCCGGTTCGGGGTCATGCAGCCCTCGGCGGTGTTCGTGAACGTCGGCCGGGGCGGTCTGGTCGACGAGAACGCCCTCGCCGGGGCCCTGCGCAACCGGTGGATCGCGGGCGCCGCCCTGGACGTGTTCGCCACCGAACCCCTGCCCGCCGACAGCCCGTTGTGGCACGCGCCGGGTCTACTCGTCTCCCCGCACATGGCCGGTGACACGGTCGGCTGGCGCGATGAACTGGGCACTCAGTTCGTGGAGTTGTACGAGCGCTGGGCGGCGGGCCGTCCACTGGTCAACATGGTGGACAAGAAGCGGGGTTACGTGCCGGGTCATTGATCCCGGCGAAAAGCGGCGGGCATACCCCGTGAACGTCTGGGTAGCGGCGCCGCCATGGCTTCACCACCAGGCAACGGCAGAGACGTAATCCGGCCACCCGTGCGCAGACGCTCGCTGCTGCTCGGGGCGGCCGCGCTCGGCGGGCTCGGCGCGGCGGGCTGCACACGGGTGGCTCCGGCTGCGGGCACGCGGGGCGGTGAACTGCTCGACCGGCTGCGGGCGCAGGGCGTCGCACGGCTCGGGATCGCCGGTGAGGTGCCCTTCGGGTACATCGACCGGCAGGGGCGGCTGACGGGCGAGGCGCCCGAGCTGGCCCGGGTGATCTTCAAGCGGCTCGGAGTGGACGCGGTGCAGCCCGTGCCGACCGAGTTCGGCTCACTCATCCCGGGCCTGAACTCCCAGCAGTTCGACGTGGTCGCGGCGGGGATGTACGTCAACGCCGAGCGCTGCGAGCAGGTCGTCTTCGCCGACCCGGACTATCAGATGCTGGACTCCTTCGTCGTCCGCAAGGGCAATCCGAAGGGCCTGCGCTCGTACCAGGACGTGGTGGCGAAGAAGGCGAAGTTCGCGACCGGCACCGGGTACGCGGAGATCCAGTACGCCGTCGAGGCGGGTTACAAGGAGAGCGACATCCTGATCGTGCCCGACCAGGTGGCCGGGCTGAACGCGGTCGAGGCGGGGCGGGTGGACGTGTTCGCCGGTACGGCGGTCACCGTCCGCGAGGTGGTGAAGAAGTCCGCGAAGGCGGAGGCCACCGAGCCGTTCGCACCGATCGTGAAGGGCCGACGGCACGTGGACGGAGGGGCGTTCGCGTTCCGGCCCGGCGAGACCCGGCTGCGCGACGCCTTCAACACCGAGCTGCACAAGCTGAGGAAGAGCGGCGAACTGCTCCGGATTCTGCGGCCCTTCGGGTTCACGAAGGACGAGATGACGGACCTGACCGCGAAGGAGCTGTGCGGCCGATGACCTCAGGGCTCTGGATACTCGTCCTCAAGGGCGTCTGGACCACGCTCCAACTGCTGCTGTTCAGCGCTGCGTTGGCGACGGTCGCCTCCTTCGCCGCCGGCATCGCGCGCACCGGGCGGCGCTGGATCACCCGCTTCCTCGCGGGGCTGTACACCGAGGTGTTCCGCGGCACCTCGGCGCTGGTGATGATCTTCTGGGTGTTCTTCGTGCTGCCGATCGCCTTCGGCTGGCAGTTGGTGCCGCTGTGGGCGGGCACCCTGGCGCTCGGGCTGACCTACGGCGCGTACGGCGCGGAGATCGTGCGCGGCGCGCTGAGCGCGGTCGACCCCGCGCAGCGCGAGGGCGGGATCGCGCTCGGGTTCACGCCCTGGCAGCGGCTGCGGCTGATCCTGCTGCCGCAGGCGGTGCCGGAGATGATCCCCTCCTTCTGCAATCTGCTGGTCGAGCTGCTCAAGGGCACCGCGCTGGTGTCGGTGATGGGCATGGGCGATCTGACGTTCAGCGCCAACCTGGTGCGGCTCGCGCTCCAGCAGAGCGCGGAGATCTACGCGTACGTGCTGCTCATCTACTTCGTGATCGCCTTCGTCCTCACCCGGCTGATGCGCGCGCTGGAGAAGCGGCTGAAGGCCGGGCTCGGCAAGGACGCGGGGACCGGGACGGCGGCGCGTGAGCACAAGCGCGCGCAGACGACCGGTGTCGCCACCGGCGGGGGTGGTGCGGCATGACCTGGGACTGGAACGCGGTCGGCGGCTTCATGCCGTACTTCTGGCAGGGCCTGCTCGTCACCCTGCGGGTGCTGGCGTTCGGTTCGCTGCTGTCCTTCACGCTGGGACTGGTGTGGGCGCTGCTGATGCGGCTGCCCTCGCGCTGGGTGCGTTGGCCGGTGGGCACGGTCACCGAGTTCGTGCGCAACACCCCGCTGCTGGTGCAGTTGTTCTTCCTGTTCTACGTGCTGCCCGAGTGGGGGCTGACCTTCTCGGCGCTGACCACGGGAGTCGTCGCGATCGGGCTGCACTACTCGACGTACACCATGCAGGTCTACCGCGCCGGTATCGAGGCCGTGCCCGCCGGGCAGTGGGAGGCGGCCACCGCGCTGAGCCTGTCGCGGCGCCGGACCTGGACGGCGGTGATCCTGCCGCAGGCCGTGCGACGGGTGGTGCCCGCCCTCGGCAACTACGTGATCTCCATGCTGAAGGACACGCCGATGCTGATGGTGATCACGGTGCTGGAGATGCTGGGCCGGGCCCGGCTCTTCTCCCAGCAGCACTTCCAGTTCACCGAGCCGCTGACCGTGATCGGGGTGGCCTTCATCGTCCTGTCCTATCTGGCCTCCCTTCTCCTGCGAGCCCTGGAGCGACGCCTTGTCCGCTGACATCGACCCGACGGCCGCCGACCCGACCCCGGCCGGGAGCACCCCCGGCGGCGAGCTGATCCGGCTGGCCGGGGTGAGCAAGAAGTTCGGTGAGAACACGGTCCTCGACCGCCTCGACTTCTCCGTGGACGCCGGCCGCCATGTGACCCTGATCGGCCCCTCCGGCTCGGGCAAGACGACGATCCTGCGGATGCTGATGACCCTCACCAAGCCGGACGAGGGCACGATCACCGTGGACGGCGAGGCGCTCTTCCCGGCGCCGGAGAAGCAGATCCGGGAGGTGCGCAAGAAGATCGGCATGGTGTTCCAGCAGTTCAACCTGTTCCCGAACATGTCGGTGCTGCGCAACATCACCGAGGCGCCCGTCCAGGTCCTCGGCCTGGACCGGGACGAGGCCGAGGCGCGGGCCCGGGAGCTCCTGGAGCTGGTCGGGCTCTCCGACAAGTGCGACGCGCGGCCCACCCGGCTCTCCGGCGGCCAGCAGCAGCGCGTGGCGATCGCCCGGGCGCTGGCGATGCGGCCCCGGGTGCTGCTCCTGGACGAGGTGACCAGCGCGCTCGACCCCGAGCTGGTCGCGGGCGTGCTGGATCTGCTGCGGGACATCGCGCGCGGCACCGACATCACCATGCTGTGCGTGACCCACGAGATGGGCTTCGCGCGGGACATCTCCGACCAGGTGCTGATGTTCGACGAGGGCCGGATCGTGGAAGCGGGTCCGCCGGAAAGGATTTTCAGCGATCCGGAGGAGGAGCGGACCCGGGAGTTCCTCAGCGCGGTGCTGTGAGCACCCAGGGTGAACGCGGGAAGCCGAGGTCCAGGCATTGGGTGATGCCTAAGGCATATGCCACAGGGCCCGCGCCGCAGCTCGGAGGGGGTCGGCAGGGGCGCGGGCGAGTTTGTCAACCCCCTCCTCTCCGGGGCCCGTTGGCCGTTATCGTGGAAAACGGTCCCGACCGGACCTCGCGGCCACAAGCGAGCGAGCGCAGGGGGAAACCGTGGCGCTGAAGCACGAGCCGACCGCCCCGTACCACTCGGCCCAGGACGCGCTGCGCGTGCTGGAGTGGGTGGCCCGGCACTCCGCCGGCGTCACCGACGCCGTCCTGTCCCGCCGTACGGCCCTGGACGCCGAACGACTGACCGCCCTGCTGCGCATGTTGCGCCGCGAGGGGTACGTCGAGCAGCTCACCGACGGCGCCTGGGTCACCGGGGACGCGCTGCGCCGGCTCACCTCGGCGCACGGCCGGGAGCGGGCGCTGCGCGAGAAGATCCAGCAGGTCCTGGACCGGCTGCGGGACTCGGTGGGTGCGGCGGTCTACATGAGCCGGTACGTGGACGGCGAGGTCCGGGTCACCCACTACGCGGCGGGCCCAACCACCCCGGCCGTCAACGAGTGGGTGGACTTCCGCTGCTCGGCGCACGCCACGGCGGTCGGCAAGAGCCTGCTGACCCAGCTCGACCCGGGCGCCCGCCGGGACCATCTGGCCCGGCACCGGATGGCCCGGCTCACCTCGCACACGATCACCAGCGACAAGCTGCTGCTGTCCCGGCTCGCCGCGCAGCCGCCCACGGCGCCGGTCCTGGACCTCCAGGAGTACGCGGTCGGCACGGTCTGCGCGGCCGTCCCCGTCACGGCCGGCTCCGCCGTGGGCTGCCTCGCGGTCTCGCTCCCGGTGGAGCGGGCGCACCGGCTGCGGCAGGCGGCGGACACGCTCCACCGCAGCGCGGCGCCGGTACTGCTGTCGCTCGCGCTGTAGGGGGCTGGGCGGGTGGTCACGAGCACCCTCCAGGACCAGGTAGTATTTTCTCTGTCGCCGGCCGCGAAGAGCGGAAGGCGAGAGTCACGCGCCGCTAGCTCAGTTGGTTAGAGCAGCTGACTCTTAATCAGCGGGTCCGGGGTTCGAGTCCCTGGCGGCGCACAGAACGAAGGCCCCTCGCGCAAGCGGGGGGCCTTCAGCGTGCTCCGGACCGGTCAGGGCATCAGGCTCGCCGCGCTCGCGGAGCCCTCGTGGACGACACCCATGAAGACGGCGCAGCCGACGACCACCACGCCGAGGATGGCCAGTCCGACCCCCGTGACCAGGGCGAGACGACCGGGCTGCGGGGGGAGCGCGGTGGCGCCCTCCGGCTCCTCCGGGAGGTAGCGCACGGTGACGTGATCGCCCGTGACGACCATCGGGGAGCCGTCCGTCTCGTCGAAGCGGTAGGTCCGGCCCTCGCGGGTGGTGAATTCGTACACGTGGTGCAGCGTGGTGTGGACGCTGGTGTCCCGGCCGCCACCGGTCGTGGCGTACGTGTGCAGACAGCGGCCCTCGGCGGTCAGCCCGTGCGCCCAGGTCCGGCCGACCCGGCGGCTGCGCCGCACCAGCTTGGCCGCGAAGAGGACGCACAGCGCGATCATGATCGACGGAATGACGTAGAGCACCAGATCCATGAGGTTCCCCCTTGCCGAGCGGTCTGCGGTGAACGTACCCACCCCGCAGGGGGTTCGGCCTCAAGCGAAGCTCAGAGATCGGCCGGAGGTCAGAAGGTGACGTCGGAGCAGGCGTAGAACGCGTTGCCCGTGTCCGCGATCGTCCACACCGCGAGGATGACGTGATGTCCGCTGAGCCCCGTCGGCAGCGTCCCGCTGTGGCTGAGCGAGGACGGCGGCCGCTGGTTGTTGTACGGCACCTTGAGGAACGGGGTGAGGTTGAGGTCGGAGCGGGAGAGCGCGTGGTTCTGGTTCCAGCCCTGCCTGGTGACGTAGTAGCTGAAGTCGGTGGTGGCGTGCGAGGCGGTGAACTGCCAGCGGAAGGTGTACGACTGGCCGCCGGTGACCCTGGTCGTGGGCCAGGCTCCGCCGGAGGGGGTGACCGGCGCGCTGAGCTGGGCGAAGCGGCTCACGCCGCCGTTGCAGAGCTGGCCGTCGGCGGGACCCGAGGCCGGGAAGCCCTTGGGGCCCTCGACGCTCTGCGGCTCCCACTGGATGTCGCCGCAGTTCGCCACGGTGCCGTTCTGGCACAGCTTCTGCCGGCTGACCGGAAGGTCGGTGTAGCCGTGCCCGCTGGCCGCGGTGGTGGAGAGCCCGAAGGCTCCCGCGGTCACCGCGACGAGCAGGGCGACGGACAACTTGGTCTTCATGCTGCCGCTCCTGGGAGAACGTGGGGGAAGTTCACTGAGCCGTGCAGTAGGTCTAGACCAAGTGTCAGATTATTACCGGGAGTTGAACATGTCCATACCGTGCGCGCACCCCGGGCGGCCGGACCTCAGGCGGGCTCCCCGCGCCCCGAGCAGAACGCCACGGTGAGGTCCCGCACCAGCGCCTTGCGCTCGTAGTCGTCCAGCTCGACCAGACCGCGCACGGTCAGCCGGGTCACCGTGTCCTCCACCGAATCCACCACCGAGCCGAGCATCGTGGCCCGCTGCCGGGCGTCCAGGGCGGCGATCCGGCGCCGGTGCATCGCGGCGGCCACCTCGGGGGCGTACTCCACCCGGAGCGGCCGTACCGAGAACACCTCCAGACCGGCCGCGGCCGCGTCCCCCGCCACCAGCCGGGTCAGCACCTCCGCCGACGCGTCCGCGCCGCCGCGGGTACCGCCCGGAGCCTCCACCGGCACCCGGGCCAGGGCCGCCTCCACACACTCGCGCAGATAGCCCTCGTGGTCCTCGATCCCGAGCAGCGCCCGCGCGGTGTCCCGCACCCGCCACACCAGGAGGACCGACACCCGCAGCGCCACCCCGCTCGCGTCCGCCGCCGGGATCGCCTCGCTGCGCCAGTGCCGCAGCCGCACGTCCGCCCGGCGCCGCCGCAGCAGCGGGTTCACCCAGAGCAGACCGGTACGGCGGACCGTGCCCCGGTAGCGGCCGAACATCCCGAGCACCCAGGCCCGTCCGGTGCGCCCCCGGGCCAGCCCCGCGAACCCGGACAGCCCGACCATCCCGGCCCCGGCGTACGCCGCCCACTGCGCCGGGCCGAGCCCCGCGCCCGCCTGCGCGGGCAGCCGAAGCGACTCCAGGAGGAGCGGCGGCAGCACGCCCGCCCACCACGAGGTGGCCAGGCACCCGGCGACCCCGCCGAGCCCCGCGCACACCCCGGCCGCCCCGGGCAGGACCCGCGCCGGGCGCTCCACCAGCTCCGGGTCGGCCAAAGGTGCCGGACGGGGGCGGCTCTGCGGCGCCGGGGGCGCGAGGCTCGGCTCGCCGGCGCCCTGTCGACGGCCCACCACGGCGGGTTTCAGCGGGACGGGCGCGGGGGCGGGGTCGTCGCGGAAGAGGAGATGGACGGGGATCTCGGTGGTCGCCTCGTTGTGGATCAGCCGGGGCGGCCGGTGGCCGTTCGCGCCCAGGGGGGCGCCCTCGGTCTGCTCCTCGGACTCGGACTCGGACTCGTGCGTGTGCGGTGCGGTCGTGCTCATGGGTGCCTCCAGCCTCCGCGCCAGATGCGTCATGACAAAGGGATGGGCCAAGGGATCAGCGGGTGAGTGACGAGGTCGGGCGGTGCGGGGCCGGGGGCGTCCGGCTCCGCCTCCGGGGGGTGAGTGCGGGTGCGGGCGGGGCTAGGTGAAGAGGCGGCGCCAGGTGTCGGGGCCCGGATAGCCGTCGGCCGCCGAGCCGCGCCAGCCCTGGGCCTTCTGGAACGCCTCGACGGCCCGCCGGTCGGACTCGCTCCAGACCGGACCCGGACCGGTGGCGTAGTAACTGCCGAATCCTTTCTTCACGAGCTGTTGCCCTAGCCGGGTGACGTAGACGTTGTTCGCGCCGGGACGGAAGTGGTCCCGGCCGGGATAGGCGGGTACCGAGCCCGCCTTGACGGGCGGGATGTCCTTGCCGGCGTTGGTGACGAGCAGCTCCCAGGTGCGCGGGCCCGGGAGCCCGTCGGCGGCCGGGCCGGTCCAGCCCTGCGCCTTCTGGAACGCCTCGGTGGCCCGCCGGTCCGCCTCGCCCCAGACCGGCCCCGGGCCCTTGTTGTAGAAGGAGGCGCCGCCCCGCGCGACCAGCATCCGGCCGAGCTGGGTGACGTAGGCGTTGTTCGCGCCGGGGCCGAAGCGCGAGGCGCCGGGGAAGGGGGTGAGCGCGCCCCCGGTGGCGGGCTCCGAACCGGACGCCCCGCTGGTGACGTTCTTGTAGCGGTAGGGGACGTACTTGGTGGCGTTGTTCCAGTAGGGGTACGGCGTGCTCTGGCGGCGGGTGTGCGGCGGGGTCTGCTCGTAGCCGGTGTAGGCGGTGTGGGTGTAGTCGGTCCAGCCGCCGAAGATCACGGCGTGGGAGCCGTTCTGCGGGTCGGCGGCGTTGTGGAAGAGCAGGATGTCGCCGGGCTGGAGTTCCTCCTTGGTGATCCGGACGCCGAACTGGGCGAGGCTGCCCGTCCACTCGTTGGAGAGCAGACCCCAGGCCATGGAGACGTAGCCCGAGCAGTCCTGGCGGTAGCCGTCGGACCAGTACTTGCCCGTGCTGTACGGCACCTGCGCGTCCACCCACAGCTTGGCCCGGTTGATGATCTGGGTCCGGGTCATGGCCGGGGAGCGGCTGGTCGGGGGCTGGGAGGTGCCGCTCCCGAAGAGTGGGGCGGTGCCGCCCTGCGGGGTGGTGGCCGCGCCGTCCGCCGCCGGGCCGCCGGGGCTGGCCGGGGCGTGCTCCCCGGCCAGCGCGACGGCCTGCGGGACGGCCCCGAAGGCGGCGGAAGCCGCGGCCACGACCGCGGCGCCCCGGGCCACCGGGCGGCCGAGGAAACCGCCGGGCGACGGACGGGGCGCCGTCCGCCGCCCGAGGACGCAGCCGGGGCAGTCGCAGTCGCTCGCGGGCTCGATTTCCTCGAACACCGGAGCGATCATGCGATCTACCTCACATTCGGGGTGGATTTGTCCGCGAGTGTGCACGTCGATCAGTCTCACAACTGTCGGCGGGACGCGCATGTTGACGGTCCGAATGATGTACGCCGACCACTCCCCCGCAGGCCGGGGAGCGCGGGACCGCCCCGCGGGTGGTCGGAGCACCCTTCCAGGTCATGTAGAGTTTTCTCTGTCAGCAGGCGCCGCTAGCTCAGTTGGTTAGAGCAGCTGACTCTTAATCAGCGGGTCCGGGGTTCGAGTCCCTGGCGGCGCACAGACAACGATCAGGCCTCTCGTGAAAACGAGGGGCCTGATCGCGTTGTGCGGTACATGAACACTTTTGACCGGTAAACACCGTGTTTCGCATCTTGCGATCATGCTCGACGCCGTAGAACCCTGTTGTCCATCATGCCGTGGAAACACGGTAGTTGGGGGTTTGATACCGGTGGTCGACCGGCGGGAGGGGAGCCCGCCGACCGAGCGGCGCCGAGGGGGATGCCGCGTCAACCGGAGTTCACCGTCCCGCGACGGCCGAGGGGGCACCGGCGGGGCGGAAGACCGACGAAACACGCGCCGACGCGCGTGTGGGGGGATCACTCATGACGTCGACGCCGCAGGGCGCCCGGCAGAGCCATGACCAGAGCGACGATCCGTCGCGGACCACGCATCCGCACACCGTCCGGCACCGGGACGGCCAGTTCCGCAGGATCAGGAGGAACCTGCCCAGATACGACTACGAGCACTACAGCCGCCTCGCCGGGCCGCTGACCGAGCCGCCGCCCGGCCGGCCCTACACCGTCCGCTACCGCTCCCTGCTCGCGCAGGAGCCGCACCGTATACGCGCGGCGCTCATGCTCGGCGCCGCCCCGCTGCTCTCGCTCGTCCTGCTGGCCTGGCTGCTTCAGCCGGAGCACTGGACCGAGCGCGACTATCCCGCCTTCGCCGCCCTGCCCGCGCTGGACACGGTGATGCTGGTCTCGATCGGCCTGATCGAGTTGTTCCGCTGTGTGAACGTGCTGTCCAACGCGCACGCCACCCTCGTCGCCCGCGACCCGGTGCCGGTGGTGCCCGAGACCGGCACCCGTGTGGCCTTCCTGACCACCTTCGTGCCGGGCAAGGAACCGCTGGAGATGGTCACCCGCACCCTGGAGGCCGCCGTCCGGCTGCGCCACCGGGGTCTGCTGCACGTCTGGCTCCTCGACGAGGGCGACGACCCGGCCGTCAAGGAGGTCTGCGCCCGGCTCGGCGTCCACCACTTCAGCCGCAAGGGCGTCGAGCGCTGGAACCGGCCCGAGGGGCCGTACCGCGCGAAGACCAAGCACGGCAACTACAACGCCTGGCTGGAGGCGCACGGCGAGGCGTACGACTTCTTCGCCTCCGTCGACACCGACCACGTCCCGCTCCCCAACTACCTGGAGCGGATGCTCGGCTACTTCCGCGACCCGGACGTCGGCTTCGTCATCGGCCCGCAGGTGTACGGCAATTACGACACCTTCGTCACCAAGGCCGCCGAGTCCCAGCAGTTCCTCTTCCACGCGCTCGTCCAGCGCGCCGGGAACCGGTACGGCGGCCCGATGTTCGTCGGCACCTCCAACGCGGTGCGGATCGGTGCGATCCGGCAGATCGGAGGGCTGTACGACTCGATCACCGAGGACATGGCCACCGGCTTCGAGATGCACCGGACGACGAACCCCGCCACCGGCCGCAAGTGGAAGTCCGTCTACACCCCCGACGTGCTCGCGGTCGGCGAGGGCCCGAACGCCTGGACCGACTTCTTCACCCAGCAACTGCGCTGGTCCCGGGGCACGTACGAGACGATCCTCAAGCAGTACTGGAAGGGCCTGTTCACGCTGCCGCCCGGCAAGCTCTTCAACTACACGATGATGATCGTGTTCTATCCGATGTCCGCCCTCAACTGGATTCTGGCGGCACTCAGTTGCGCCCTCTTCCTGGGCCTGGGCGCATCGGGCGTGAACATCGACCCGACCGTGTGGCTGATGCTCTACGGCAACGCCTCCGCGCTCCAGATCGGGCTGTACGTCTGGAACCGGCGGCACAACGTCTCCCCGCACGAGCCGGAGGGCTCCGGCGGGGTCGCGGGCATGGTGATGTCGGCGCTGTCCGCGCCGGTGTACGCCCGCTCGCTGATGGACGCCGTACTGCGCCGCAAGAGCCGCTTCGTGGTGACGCCCAAGGGCGAGTCGGCCAGCCCGGACACGCTGTTCGGTACCTTCCGCATCCACTGGTTCTTCATCGCGGTCTTCGCGGGATCGCTGACCGCGGGCTTCGCACTCGGGCACGCGCATCCGGCGATGATCACGTGGGCGGTGTTCGCGCTGCTGATCACGGCGGCGCCGATCTTCGCGTGGCGGTACACGCTGTGGCAGGAGCGGCGGGCGGTCGGGCGGGCGGCGCAGTCCGACTTCGTGGCCGAGACCGGGGCCGAGGTCGCGGGCGGGGGCGTGGCGCAGGTGGTCGCCGAAGACACCCCGCGCATCCCGCACCCCCGCCCCGCCTGGGGCGGGCCACCGCCGGACGGTGAGCGCGACGACACCCTGCCCATCGCCTTCGGTGGACTCGGGGGGCGTGGGGAATGAGAAACCACACCGGGCGACGCCGGGTCCGCCGGCTCGCCATGGGCAGCGTCGTCGTGCTCGCGCTCGCCGGGATGAACGGCCCCTGGCTCTACCGCTTCGGCACCGCGCAGTACCACCAGTACAAGATCAACGAGCCCGAGTACAAGGCGGCCAACGGGCACTGGGACGTCATCGAATTCCCCCCGCAGTACCGCCAGGACACCATCCACGCGGCGCTCCTGCACACCGGCAAGGTGCTGCTGGTGGCCGGGTCGGGCAACAAGCAGGACAACTTCGACAGGAAGAAGTTCGACACCCGGCTCTACGACCCGGTCAAGGGCACCATCAAGAAGATCCCCACGCCCAGCGACCTGTTCTGCACCGGCCACACCCAGCTCGCAAACGGCAACCTGCTGATCGCGGGCGGCACCAAGCGGTACGAGAAGCTCAAGGGCGACGTCACCAAGGCCGGCGGCCTGATGATCGTCCACAACGAGAACCCGGACAAGCCGATGACGCTGCCCGCGGGCACGAAGTTCACCGGGCGGACGAACGGCAGGACCTTCGTCTCCAAGGACCCGGTGCTCGTCCCGCGCGCGAAGAAGGTCTTCGACCGCAGGACGGGCAGGTTCCTGCACAACGACCCGGGTCTGGGGCGCATTTACGTCGAGGCGCGGCGCAGCGGCGCCAGGTACGAGACCGGTACGCAGGACAACTACCGCGTCCAGGGTCTCCAGGGCGCCGAGGCGCGCAACACGTACGGCATCGCGCAGAAGCTCGCGCTCGACAAGAAGGACTTCCAGGGCATCCGCGACGCCTACGAGTTCGACCCGGTGGCCGAGCGGTACATCAAGGTCGACCCGATGCACGAGGCCCGCTGGTACCCGACGCTCACCACGCTGTCCGACGGGAAGATCCTCAGCGTTTCCGGGCTCGACGACATCGGTCAGCTCGTTCCCGGCAAGAACGAGATCTTCGACCCCAGGACGAAGAAGTGGACGTACACCAAGAAGATCCGCCAGTTCCCGACCTATCCGGCACTGTTCCTGCTCCAGAACGGCAAGATCTTCTACTCCGGGTCGAACGCGGGCTACGGCCCCGACGACGTGGGGCGCACGCCAGGGATCTGGGACCTGGACAGCAACAAGTTCACCGACCTGCCCGGGCTCGGCGACCCGGACCGGATGGAGACCTCCGGGACCGTGCTGCTTCCTCCGGCTCAGGACGAACGGTTCCTGGTGATCGGCGGGGGCGGGGTCGGCGAGTCCGCGCTGTCCAGCAGGAAGACGCGGCTCATCGACCTCAAGGCCGAGCGGCCGCGCTTCACGGACGGGCCGCGGCTGGAGAAGGGGACCAGGTATCCGCAGTCCTCGATCCTGCCCGACGACACCGTGCTGGTCTCCGGCGGCTCCGAGGACTACCGGGGGCGTGGCGACTCCGACATCCACCAGGCGCGGCTCTACCACCCCGACGGCAACAGCTTCACCCGCGTCGCGGACCCGCTGGTGGGCCGGAACTACCACTCCGGCTCCCTGCTCCTTCCGGACGGGCGGGTGCTGTTCTTCGGCTCCGACTCGCTGTACGGGGACAGGGCGAACACGAAGCCGGGGGTGTTCGAGCAGCGGGTGGAGGTCTACAGCCCGCCGTATCTCTACCGGGACGCGCGGCCGGAGTTGAGCGGGGGGCCCGGTGTCCTTGCCCGGGGGGCCTCGGGGACGTTCACCTCTCGCCATGCGCGGAGTATCCGCAAGGTGCGGTTGATCCGGCCCAGCGCGTCCACGCACGTGACCGATGTGGATCAGCGGTCCATCGCGCTGGACTTCAAGGCGGCTGGGGACCGGGTGACCGTCACCGTGCCGAAGAGCCGGAATCTGGTGCAGTCGGGGTGGTACATGCTGTTCGTGGACGATGACCAGGGGACTCCGTCGGTGGCGCGGTGGGTTCGCGTGCCGTAGCGCTCCCGCGGGCTCTGTGAGCGGGTGCGGGAGCGCTGTGGCTTGTCGCACCCGCGCGGCGGAGCCGCGAATCGGCACAGCGGCCCCGCACCCCTTCAGGGAGTTGCAGCCTCCGCCAATTCCAAGGCGTAGGCCGGCCACCAATCTCCCGCCTTCGGGCCGCCCTTGCACGTGCCGTCCGACTCCCCCGGGCGCTTGACCCACAAGTAGGCGTCCACCAAGGGGTCCGCCGTCCGTGTGGTCGGGGCGGCGCCCAGGGCCCGCCCCGGCGGATTGCACCAGCGTTCGCCGGGGTTGCCGCCCGTGTAGGGGCCGTTGCCGTTGCGGCTGGTGTCGATCACGAAGTGTTTGCCGCCGACCTTGGCCGAGAGGCGTTTGCCGTAGGCGAGGGAGTCCTTGGTGGAGTAGAAGTTGGCGACGTTGACGGCGAAGCCGTCCGCGCGGGCGATGCCCGCTCGACGCAAGGGGGCGTGGATCTGGTCCGGGTGGCCCCAGCCGGCGTTGCCCGCGTCGAGGTAGACCTTGGTGTTCTTCAGGGACTTGAGCCGGGTCACCGCGCCGGAGAGCAGGTCGTAGCGCTCCTCGTGGAACTCGGCGGGGGTGCAGCCGTCGACCAGATGGAGCAGGGCGTCCGGTTCGAGGATCACGGTGGCGGAGCGGTCGCCGATGCCCCGGGCCACGCCGTCGATCCAGGCGCGGTAGGCGTCGCCGTCGGCCGCGCCGCCGCTCGAGTACTGGCCGCAGTCGCGGTGCGGGATGTCGTAGAGCACCAGCAGGGCGGTGCGGCCGGAGCGTTCGGCAGCCTCGGTGAAGCCGCGGGCCTCCTGCTCGGGGTTCTCCGGGCCGATCCACTCCCCCGTCGGCTGTTCCGCGATCCTGCGGATCCGGTCGGCCTCGGTCCTTCGGCCCGCCTTCTCGTAGGCGGCGACCTGGCGTGCCGCGTTGCCGTCCGGGTTCACCCAGAACGGGTCGGTCGCGCGCGGCTGCTGGGTGATCCGCCCGCCGGTGTCCTTGGCCCCCGTGTCCTTGCCGCCGCCGTCCCCCGAGGAACATCCGGCCGCGAGCAGTGCCGCCCCCAGCAGCATCGCGGACATCCGTGCCCGTCCCGAAGGACGGTCCCCCCTGCCGTCGTACATGCGGTTCCCCCCTGGAGCGCATCCGGTCGGGTACCAATCGTGGCATACCGGTCCGGACGCCACGAGGCTGTCCAGGAAGGGGAGTCGAGGCTTCCAGACGGCCGGGGTCAGGGGCCGGTGGCGGTGAGGTACGCCGAGACGACGACGTTGGCCGTGTAGCTCCGGGTGGTGCGGTCGAAGGTGCCGCCGCAGGTGATCAGGCGCAGCTCGGCGCGACCGGGCTCGCGGGTGCCGTAGGCGCGGTCGGCGTCGAAGCCGGCCAGGGGGATCACCTGGACGCCGTCGATGGTGAACTCCGCGACGGTGTTGTCCGCGCGGACGACACGGACCTTCTCGCCGGGCTTGAGGGTGCTGAGCCGGTAGAAGACGGCGGCGCGGGTCGTGGTGTCGACATGCCCGACCACGAGCGCGGTGCCGACGGCGCCCGGCGTGGTGCCGGCGCCGTACCAGCCGACTACTCCTGGCTGGTTGAAGGGCGGCGGGACGATGGCGCCCTCGCTGTCCAGGCCGCGTGACATCACCGGTGCCTGGACGTCGAGTTGGGGGATGTCGAGGCGACGCGGCGCCGAGGCGTCCAGCGGCTTCGCCGGGGCGGGCAGGGGGGTGCCGTCGTACGCCCTGCCGAGCCCGGCCAGGTCGCCGGCCGAGGTGTCCGGCAGTCCGGTCACCTCGCGGCCCCACAGCCACAGCCCGAGGAGCAGGACCGCCCAGGCCGTGAGCATGACCAGCCGGCCGGTTCCGGAGGTGTGCGCGCCCTCGCCGGACGCGGTGGATTCATCGGGCATGACGCGTTCCGTGCCCTCAGTCGGTGCCGCGTCTCCGGCGGGACCGGAGAAGGACGACTCCGGCCGCCGCGCAGCCCGCGAGAGCCAGCCCGGACAGCGCCTGCGCGGCGCCGGGTCCCGAGCCGGTGGGGGCGACCGTGGCGAAGAGGGTGTCGCTCTCCCCGTCCGCCGCGAGACCGTCCGCCGCGAGGTCGTGGGCCGTGAGGCCCTGCGCCGTGCCGCCGCCGCCCGCGTGGACCGGGGCGATGGGCGAAGCGGCGGTCAGCGGCTCCTCGCCGGAGTCGTCCGCCGAACCGTCGGGTCCCGTCGCCTGGCCGGAGTCACCGGCGACCGGGTCGGCCACCGTGATCCGGCTGGTGAACGAGTACCCGGCGCAGGTGACCGTGACGTCGTACGCCCCCGCCTGCAGCGCGGTGCGCACCCGGGTGTCCCCGGTCAGCGCGCCCCCGCTGCCGATCAGCCGGGCGGCCGAGACGAACGCGGACGATGCCGCGCTGCCCTGCGAGCCGGAACAGCCGCGTACCCGCAGGGACACGTCGGAGCCGGGAGCGGGCGCGGCCGGGGACACGGTCACCCCGCCGTCCGCCGCGTGGGCAGTGGTGAGCGAGGCGGGAGCGAGGGCGGCCACCGCCAGAAGTGACGTACAGAGAGTGAGGCGAGCTGAGCACATCGTGAACCTCCAGATATCTGGAGGCTCCCCCGAGCGGAGCGCCCCCGCATCCCCGGGAGGGGGGCGCTTGCTCCGAACGGGTGGGCCGGGGTGGAACCCGGGTGGGGCTCGGGTGAGGGCGGGTTTCGGCACGGTGGCCCGGGCCCCGGTCCGGGGCTCAGATCAGGTCGACCAGGTCCGCGATCGAGTCGACGACCTTGGAGGGGCGGAAGGGGTAGCGGTCGACCTCGTCGGGCTGGGTGACGCCGGTGAGGACGAGGAAGGTGCGCATCCCGGCCTCCAGGCCCGCGAGCACGTCGGTGTCCATGCGGTCGCCGATCATCGCGGAGGTCTCCGAGTGCGCGCCGATCGCGTTGAGCCCGGCGCGCATCATCAGCGGGTTGGGCTTGCCGACGAAGTACGGCTTCTTCTTCGTGGCGGCGGTGATCAGCGCGGCGACCGACCCGGTGGCGGGCAGCGCGCCCTCGGTGGAGGGGCCGACGTTGTCCGGGTTGGTGGCGATGAACCGGGCGCCGTCGTTGATCAGCCGGACCGCCTTGGTCATGGCCTCGAAGGAATAGGTACGTGTCTCCCCGAGGATCACGAAGTCCGGCTCGTGGTCGGTGAGGATGTAGCCGACGTCGTGCAGCGCGGTGGTCAGCCCGGCTTCCCCGATGACGTACGCGCTGCCGCCCGGGCGCTGGTCGTTCACGAACTGGGCCGTCGCCATCGCGGAGGTCCAGATGTTCTCCACCGGCACGTCCAGGCCCAGCCTGCGCAGCCTGGCGTGCAGGTCGCGTGCGGTGTAGATGGAGTTGTTGGTCAGCACCAGGAACGGCCGCTCCGCCTCCCGCAACTTCTTCAGGAAGGCATCGGCACCGGGGATCGGGACACCCTCGTGAATCAGCACCCCGTCCATGTCGGTGAGCCACGACTCGATGGGCTTGCGGTCTGCCATGTACGTCTCCGTCTCCCGGCTTGAGTGCGGTGCAGCCCCCAGCGTAGTGAGAGGGACGGAGTCAGTGACGTCGGCGGGGGTGGGTACGGGGGTGCCTGCGGGCGATCAGGAAGGCGACGGCGCCGAGGGCGAGGAGGGTGGAGGCGGCGGCGAGGAGGGGGCCGGTGGGGGTGGGGCCGGTCGCCGCGAGTTCCGGGTCTTCCGAGCCTTCGGGGTCCCAGGTGGTGTCGGTGCCGTCCGAGGTCTCCGTGTCGTCCGGGGTCCCTGCGTCCTCCGGCTCGGTTACGTCGTCGGAGGTGGAGGGGATGTCGGGGGCGGCGGTCTCGGCGGTCCCGGGGGCCTTGGCGGTCGGGGTGGGCCGGGGAGTGGTCGGGTAGAGGGTGGGGCCGGGGGATTCGGTGCCGGTGTGGGTGGGGGCCGGGGTGAGGGGGGAGACGGGGGTCCGGGGGCTCGCGGTGCCGGAGGCCTTGGGCTCGGGGGTGCCGGTGCCGTCCTGACCGGGGCCGGCGCTGCCGGTGGGGACGAGGGGCACGCCGGTCGGCGCTGAAGGAACAGCCGGTGTCGGGGGAACGGCCGGTGTCGATGGAATCGCCGGTGCTGAGGGAACAGCCGGCGCTGAGGAACTCACCGGTGCTGACGGCACCTCCTCCTCACCTCTCTCCTCGTCGGTGATGCCGAACCGATAGACGTTGGACTCCCCCACCCAGTCCCCGTCGTCGCCCTTGCGCTGGATGACGGCGGCGTTCGCGGTCACCTGTTCGAGGGCGGCGTCGGCGGCCAGGGCGAGACGCACCTCGACGCTCACCGTCTTGCCGGGGGCCACCGTGAACCCCCCGAACCCTTCACCCTCCAGCACACCGATGAGTTCCTGCTCATCGGTACTCACGAACCGGACCGCCCGTGCCCGCGAGCCGTCGTAGAAATCCATCCTCGGCTGGGCGGGCTTCAACGCCCGCCGCTCGTCCACGAGGACGACGACCGGGTGCACCCCGGTGCAGGCGACCTTGGAGGTGTTGGTGAGGTCGATGTACCAGGTCCCGAAATCACCGCCCGCCACATAGGAGTTGGGCCCCCCGTGAATCCGGGTCGCCAGCGGAAAGGTCCGGCCGTCCCCGGTGGGAGCACACCCGGCGGTGGCGGCGTGGGCGGCGGAGGGACTCAACGGGAGCAGGACGGAAGCCGAGGCAAGGCAGAAGACCGAAGGAAGGCAGGCGAGGGGAGACGATCGCATGACCATATGAACTTCCCAGCGAACCCCGGCGAACCCCGGAAAACCGCCCCCCACCCCCGGACGACACGCCAACTCCGCCCGATCAGTGCAGCCTCCTCCCCCAACCGGCTCCCCCGCGCACCCCCAACGGCAGCACACCCCCGAAAGCCGCCGACGGCGAGAACCCCCGCACGGGGACCACCCGCGCCCGAGACGACGAAAGCCGCACGGCCGGTGCGGGTGCGAACCGGACCCCCGCCGAAGGCGAAGCCGAGGCGGAAAGCCGACGCCCCCTACCCGTCCCGTCCGAACACCGGCCCCAACAACAACTGCCCGGCCCCCACGGCCACCCCCCGCTCCCCGCCGGAGGCGACCCGTACGGGCACCCCGTCCGGCACCCCCTCCGGTCCCGCCTCCCCCGCCCCCACAGCCCGCCGGGCCCGTGCCGCGAGCACCTCCGTCACGCCCCGCACGTACGCCTCCGGCTCCCCCGCGACCGTCCGCCCCCCGAGCAGCACAAGGTCGATGTCCAGCAACCCCACCAGATTCCCCGCACCCACGCCCAGCACCCGCGCCGCCTCGGAGGTCTCCCCCCGCCCCACAGCCGCCAGGCACAGCACCTCCACGCACCCCCGGTTCCCGCACGGACACACCGGACCGTCGAGTTGCAGGACCTGGTGCCCGAACTCCCCCGCCCCGGTCCGCGCCCCCCGATGCACCCGCCCCCCGATCACCAGCCCCGCACCAAGGCCCGTACCGAGGTGGAGGTAGGCGAAGGACCCCCCTTCACCCGCAGCCGCGAGGCCCAGCGCGGCGGCGTTCGTGTCCTTGTCGACCACGACCGGCACCCCCAGCCGCTCGGCAAGCGCGTCCCGCAGCGGAAACCCGGCCCACTCGGGAAACCCGGTGACCCGGTGCAGCACACCCCGGACGTGATCGAGCGGTCCCGGCAGCGCGACCCCGACCCCGAGCAACGTCGGGGCGTCGGCGGGCGCACCCCGGCCCAGCACCGTGCCGACCAGCGCCGTCACCTCGGCCGCGACCAGATCGAGCACCGCCTCCGCGCCCCCGCCGAGCCCGACCGTGCCGTAGCGCTCCCCCACCACCGTCCCGTTCAGGTCGAGCAGCACCGTACGCAACTCGTCCCGGTCCAGGTGCACACCGACCGCGTGCCCCGCCTCCGGCACGAGCCGCAGCACCGTCCGCGGCTTGCCCCCCGTGGAGGCCCGGCGCCCGGCCTCCACCGCGAACCCCTCCTCCCGCAGCCGCGCCGTGATCTTGCTGACGGCCTGCGGGGTGAGCCCCGTACGCTCGGCCAGCTCCAGGCGGCTGATCCCCTCCGCCCCGGCGCCCCGCAGCAGATCGAGCACGAGCGCGGTGTTGTGGGACCGCACCGCGAGGAGGTTCGCTCCCACCGGGCCGGGGCCGCTCTTCGTCCTGTTCACACGGTCCATTGTCCCCGCCGCTTGCACTTTGGCAACAGCGTTGCGAAAGTGGGACGCATGACTGGTACCCCTCTCCGCGTCGGCCTGATCGGCTACGGCCTCGCCGGCTCCGTCTTCCACGCCCCGCTGATCGCCGCCACCGACGACCTCGTCCTGGACACGGTCGTCACTGCGAACCCCGAGCGGCAGGAGCAGGCCCGCGCCGAGTTCCCCGACGTGCGCGTGGCCGCCACGCCCGAGGAGCTGTTCGAGCGCGCCGACGAGCTGGACCTGATCGTCATCGCGTCCCCGAACAAGACGCACGTGCCGCTCGCCACCACCGCCCTGAAGGCCGGCCTGCCGGTCGTCGTGGACAAGCCGATCGCGGGCACCGCGGCCGAGGCCCGCGAGCTGGCCGCCCTCGCCGACGAGCGCGGTGTGCTGCTCTCCGTCTTCCAGAACCGCCGCTGGGACAACGACTTCCTCACCCTGAAGAAGCTGGTCGAGGACGGCGCCCTCGGCGACGTCTGGCGCTTCGAGTCCCGCTTCGAGCGCTGGCGTCCGCAGCTCAAGGGCGGCTGGCGCGAGTCCGGCGACCCGGCCGAGATCGGCGGTCTGCTCTACGACCTCGGCAGCCACGTCGTCGACCAGGCGCTGGTCCTGTTCGGCCCGGTCACCGAGGTCTACGCCGAGGCGGTCGTCCGCCGCGACGGCGCGGAGACCGACGACGACACGTTCATCGCCCTGACCCACGCCGGCGGCGTCCGCTCCCACCTCTACGTCTCCGCCACCACCGCCCAGCTCGGCCCCCGCTTCCGGGTGCTCGGCTCGCGCGCGGGCTTCGTGAAGTACGGCCTGGACCCGCAGGAGGCCGCGCTGCGCGACGGCGCCCGTCCCGGCACCGAGGCCGCCTGGGGTGTCGAGGAGCCGGAGCTGTGGGGCCGCCTCGGCGCGGGCGAGTCCCCGGTGACCGGTGGCGGTACGCCCGTCGAGACCGTGCCCGGCGACTACCCGGCGTACTACGCGGCCGTCGCCGCCGCCGTGCGCGGCACCGGCCCCAACCCGGTGACCGCCCTGGAGGCCGCCGAGGCCCTCGACATCCTGGAAGCGGCCCGCCGCTCCGCTCTCGACAAGGTGACGGTGACGCTCTGATGACTTCCACTCCCGCACCGGCCCCGAGCGTCGCGGACCTGGAGGAGCAGGAACGGCGCCTGGTGTTCCGTACGTTCACGTACGACGACGCCTGGGCGCTCGGCTCGCTCCTGGTCGAGCTGGGCCGCGAGCGCCAGGCACCGATCGCGATCGACATCCACCGCGCGGGCCAGCAGCTCTTCCACGCCGCGCTGCCCGGCTCGACCCCGGACAACGACGCCTGGATCGCCCGCAAGCGCCGGGTCGTGGAGCGCTACGGCGCCGCGTCGTACCTGGTCGGCTCCCGCTTCCGCGCCAAGGGCACGACCTTCGAGGAATCCTCCCGCCTCGATGCCGATCGGTACGCGGCGCACGGCGGCTCCTTCCCGATCACGGTCGACGGCGTGGGTGTCGTCGGCTCGGTGACGGTCTCGGGGCTGCCGCAGGTGGAGGACCACCGGCTGGTGGTGGAGGCGCTGGAGCGGTTCCTGACGCGCTGAGCGTTGCCGCGGGCTGCCCGTGGCGGACGGTCGGCCCTTCGCGGGCGGGTCGCCCTTCGCGGGTCGCCCGCCCGCGGCCGACACACCCGCCCCGCGCTCACCTTCCGCACCGGGATTACCGCGCGGCTCCCTCCGGTTGGGACCGACGTGCACGACGATCGAGTGCCGACGATCGACGGCACCAACCCAGCCGGAGGGACAGACCCGATGAGCGAGTCGACGAGCGAACGCATCGCCAAGGAAGCGATCGGCCGGTACGGCGTCTGGAGCGTGGGACTGCGCTCCGAGGACCCCGACCGGCGTGACGCGATCGCGGAGGCGGCGGCGGAACTGGAACAACTCGGCTACGGCGCGGCCTGGTTGGGCGGCAGCAGCGCCCCGCGCCACGCCCTCCCGCTGCTCGGGGCGACCTCCCGTCTGGTCGTCGGCACGAGCATCCAGAGCATCTGGCAGTACGACGCGGCCGAGAGCGCGGCCCAGTTCTCCGAGGTGGACTCCACCTACCCCGGCCGCTTCCTGCTCGGCCTCGGCGTGAGCCACGCCAGGGTGGTGGAGCAGTACAAGCGCCCGTTCTCGGCACTGGTCTCCTACCTCGACGAGCTGGACAAGGCCGGTGTCCCGGCGGGCCGCCGAGTGCTGGCCGCACTCGGCCCCAAGACCCTGGCGCTGTCCGGCGAGCGCGCCCTCGGGGCGATCCCCTACCTGGTCACCCCCGAGCACACCGCCGAGGCCCGCGACATCCTGGGCTCCGAACCACTGCTCGCGCCGGAGCTCGGGGTGGTCCTGGAGCCCGACCCGGCCCGCGCCCGCGCGCTCGCCCGCGGCCACGTCGCGATGTACCTCCAGCTCCCGAACTACACCAACGCCTGGCGCCGCCTCGGCTTCACCGACGCCGACCTCGCCGACGGCGGCAGCGACCGGCTGATCGACGCGCTGTACGCCTGGGGCGACCCCGACCGCATCCGCGACCGCGCCGAGTCCTTCCTCACGGCGGGCGCCGACCACGTCGCCCTCCAGGTGGTGGAGGGCGACACGGCCCGCGACGACCTGCCGCGCGAGGCGTGGCGCAGGCTGGCGTCGATCCTCTTCTGAGCGTCCTCGGGGAGCGCGGCGGGTTACAGCAGTGCCCGCTCCGCCGCGCTCCACGCCGTGCTGGTGACGACGTACAGCGCGGCGGCCAGCGGCACGACCGCGACCGTCACCAGGGTGAGGAAGGACAGGAACGGCATGACCTTCCCGACGGTGCCGAGCCCCGGAACGGCGTTCTCCTGCGTCATGACGGGGTTCTCGGCCGCCAGCTTCCTGGTGGTGCGGTAGTTGACGGTGGCGACGGCCGCGACGAGGGCGAACAGGGCGAGGTAGACGACCCCGGCCGCCCCGAACACCCCGCCGCCGCCGAGCGCGTCGGCCCAGCGGCCGCCGAGCGGGGCGCCGAACAGGTCGTGCGCGAGCAGCCCGTTGCCGCCGCCGCCGATCGTCGTGCTGGAGAACAGGTGGTAGAGCAGGAAGAAGGCGGGCATCTGGAGCAGGCTCGGCAGCAGCCCGGCGAACGGCGAGACCTTCTCCTCCGCGTGCAGCTTCGCCACCGCCTCCCGCAGCCGCTCCGGGTCCTTCGCGTGCCGCGTCCGCAGCTCCGCGAGCCGCGGCCGCAACGCGGTCTGCGCCCGGCGTCCGCGCGCGGCGGCCCGGGACAGCGGATGCACGAGGAGCCGTACCAGCGCGGTGAACAGGACGATCGCGGCGGCGGCCGCGGAGGCGTGGCAGAGTGGCTGGAGCAGGCTTGCGAGCTGCTCGACGAGCCGGGCGAAGACGGACATGGGTGGAACCCTCCGGAGTGGGGTGCGTCGTGCCGGGTGTGGCATGGCAGGGCGGCATGACGACTCACGCGGGGAGCACCGAAGAAGCCCGGAACCGGGTCGGGGTCCCCTTCTTCTCCGGTTACGCGTGGATCGCCGGGAGGGCGATTCCGGGGGCCCGGGGCCGACGGCGGCCGGCCGCGTCGGGATCACGCTGCGGCAGGAAGGCCGTACGCCGGTCCCGGTCGCGTATCGCCGTGCGGACGCGGGTGCGGGGCACGGCGGGGACGCGGCGGGCGACCAGCGAGCAGACGGTGAGCGCGGAGGCGGCCGCGGTGGTCGCGGCGAGGGCGACGGCGGCGGAGAGCGTGCCGGTGCCGAGGAGGGCGGCCTGCAGCAGCAGAAGGTGCACGAAGACGAGCGGAAGAACGACCGACCGCACCGACGCCACCCCCTGTCCTCGATCCCTTCTCCGGTGATCTCTTCTCTGGGAACGCGGGAGATCGGCGCCCGGTTCCGGATTCGAAGAGGAATCCCGGAATTCCCCTCCAGGTCGATGCCGGACGCACCCTCCACCCGTGTCGGCGGTCGGCAGTACCGTGTCACCCATGCGCCCCGACACGCCTGCCGAGAACGTCGACCACACCGCTGAGGCGGCACGCCTGGAGCGGACCGCCGGGCTGTACCCGGAGGACGCGGAGGCGCTGCTGCTGCGCGCCGCGGCCCACCTGGAGCTGTCCGGCGCCCGCCCCGCGGCGACCGCGCTGTACGACCGCCTGCTGTCCGGCGCCGCCCCGCTGGACCATCCTCAGCTCGTCCGCGCCCTGAAGGCGTCGAACCTGTGGGAGTACGGCCACGAGGCGGAGGCCCGCGCGATCATCGACGGCATCCGCACGGCCGCGCCGCGTGATCCGGCACCGTGGGTGATCGTGGCGGAGTCCCTGGAGTCGCACGACGAGCTGGAAGCGGCGCACGAAACGTACACGGAGGGCGCCCGGCTCCTCCTGGCCGACGTCCCGGAGCGCCCGCCGTACGCGACCCACGCCCTGCTCTTCGGCCGCCACCGGGTCCGCAGGATGCTGGGCCTGCCCCACGACGACTGGGACGGCCTGGCCGACACCCTGCACGCGTCCCCGGTCTCCCTGGACGAGTTGCACGACCCCAAGCGCGTCTGGTCCCTCGGCTCGGACAACCCCGCCGAACTGGAAGCGGAGATCTCCCGCCTCCACGCCGAACTCAACGCCGCCCGCGAGGCCCTCTCCCGCCCCTTCCCCGTCGCCGTCCTCCACTGGCCGGCCCCCGAACTCACCGAACTCCTCACGGCGTACCCCTCCCTGACCTCCGAATACCCCACCCACGACGACCACCTCCTCCTGATAGAGACCTCCCTCCGCGAACTCGCCGCCTCCGGCACCCCGAACCTCGGCATCGTCACCGGCACGGTGCCGTCGTACGAAGCGTTCGCGGCGTCGGAGGGCGCGTCACCCTCCGACCCGTCCCTGCTGCCGCAGTACGCGACGACTCTGGCGGCGCGGGGGTTGGCGACGGAGTGGCCTCCGCAGCGGGGGGCGGGGTGTTGGTGTGGGGCGGGGGTGTCGTACACGGCGTGTCACGGCCTGAATGCTGAGAGTTCCTAGAGCTATCCCTGTCAGTGGCTGCTGTTAAAACAGATGCACATTGACAGGTAGTTGAGGGGGCTTTCGGTGGCCGAGGGGCACGAGTCGGGGCAACTGTCCGCTGGGGTGTACGAAAAGTTGATCACCCAGGACTTTGAGAAGGAACTGGGCCAGCTCAAGGCCATGGGGTGGAAGGCCATCGATGCGCCGGTTAGCGCGGAGTCCTCGCCGCACGTGCTGGCCCGGCACATCGGTGAGCTGGTTGCGCAGCGACTCAACCAGCTCCCGGCGGACAAGCAGGTGCCGTTCGCCAATCAGCTCCTGACCTCCCTGGCCGCACAGACCGCCGACCAGGGCTACCCGGAGCCGATCAGCACGCTCGTCGAAGGCCCGCGACAGCTTCTCGCGCTCGCCGAGCAGGAGGCACCTGGCGCTTATGCGATCCGACCGCTGACGCCGCTGTCCGAAGCCTCGCTGCTCACTAACTCCCCTGAGGACCTGAGCCTGGGCACCGAACTGCGGGCCGAACTCGCCACGGCAGACCGCATCGACCTGCTGTGCGCCTTCGTCAAGTGGTACGGCATTCGCGTTCTTGAGGACGCCCTGCGGGCAGCCAAGGAGCGCAACGTACCGATCCGCGTCATCACCACCACCTACATGGGCGCCACCGATCGGCACGCCTTGGACCGTCTGGTGCGCGACTTCGGCGCCACGGTCAAGGTGAACTACGAGATCCGCTCGACTCGGCTGCACGCGAAGGCGTGGATGTTCCGGCGAAAGACGGGTTTCGATACCGCCTATGTTGGCAGTTCGAACCTGTCCCGGGCCGCTTTGCTCGACGGTCTCGAGTGGAACGTACGGCTCTCCTCCGTGGCAACCCCTGCGGTGCTTGACAAGTTCGAGGCGACGTTCGACGCCTACTGGAACGACATCGCCTTCGAGACGTACGACCCGGACCAGCACGGCCAGCGCCTTGACGAAGCGCTCTCCCAGGCAAGTGGGACGAGCAGCGGAGCCGACCTCAAGATCAACCTGTCCGGTCTGGAAGTACGTCCGTTCCCTCACCAGCGGGACATGCTGGAGCGCCTTACGGTCGAGCGCGAATTGCGCGGACGGCACAGGAATCTGCTGGTTGCCGCCACCGGAACGGGAAAGACCGTCATGGCGGCGCTGGACTATCGCGGTCTGCGGAAGAAGTCGGACGACGGGCCGCCCAAGCTCCTGTTCGTGGCCCATCGCAAGGAGATCCTGAAGCAGTCGCTGCGCACCTACCGCGAGGTGCTAGACGACGCTTCCTTCGGCGAGTTGTTGCACGGTGGCCAGGACCCGCGCGAGTGGAACCATGTCTTCGCCAGCGTCCAGTCCCTCAACGTTCAGCGTCTTGAGCAGTTGGCGCCCGACCACTTTGACGTCATCGTCATCGACGAGTTCCACCACGCCACCGCGTCCACTTATCGGCGGGTCATCGACCACTTCAAGCCCAAGGAACTCCTGGGCCTCACCGCCACGCCCGAGCGGATGGATGGGCGGAACGTCCAGGACGAGTTCTTCGACGGTCGTATCGCGGCCGAAATGCGTCTTTGGGAAGCCTTGGAGAACGATCTCCTCTGCCCGTTCCACTACTTCGGTGTCCCGGACGGAACGGACCTGACGAACCTGCAGTGGCAGAAGGGTTCGTACACCGACCAAGAACTCGACAAGGTCTACACGGGCAATCATGCGCGCGCCCGGATCGTCGTGAAGCAGATCCAGGACAAGGTCTCCCACCCCGGGTCGATGCGAGCCCTGGGATTCTGCGTCACCAAGGCGCACGCCCGCTTCATGGCGAACTTCTTCCGTGAGGCCGGCTTCCAGGCCGTTGCCCTCGACAGCGACTCGCCGGCTGATGTGCGCGCTCAGGCGCTCACTGATCTGCGCGATGGCAAGCTCCAGGTGATTTTCTCCGTCGACCTCTTCAACGAGGGCCTGGACATCCCGGACGTCGACACGCTGCTCCTTCTCCGCCCGACCAACAGCGCCACGGTCTTCCTTCAGCAGTTGGGACGAGGACTCAGGCGCACCGAGTCGAAGCCCGTCCTCACGGTCCTCGACTTCATTGGCCAGCACAGGGCTGAGTTCCGATTCGAAGAACAGTTCCGTGCCATGACGAACCTGTCACGGAACCGGCTTATCGACCACATCGAGCACGACTTCCCCCAACTGCCCTCCGGCTGCCAGATCATCCTTGAGGGCAAGTCCAAGGACTTCGTCCTTGACAACATCCGCACGCAGATCGGCGCGACGGTAAAGACGCTGGTGAAGGAGGTGAAGACCTACTCCACGCCGCAGCTCGCCGACTACCTCCGCGAGAGCCGTCGGGAAATCAAGGAGCTGTACAAGAGCGACAACTCCTGGACCGCCATTCTGCGTCGTGCGGGGCTGCTGGAAGAGACCGGTCCCGCTGAGGAAACGGCGCTCCTGAAGCGGGTCCACGCCTTCCTTCATGTGGACGACCCTCAGCGCGCGGACGCTTACCGCCGTCTTCTCCAGGATGACGCCCCCTCCTACGACGAGTTGAGCCCTCTCGACCAGGCGTACGCACGGATGCTGTTCTTCAACATCTGGGACAACGCTGGTGATTTCACCACCTACCAGGAAGGGCTGGCCTCCCTACAGCCCCAGAAGGCATTCCGTGACGAGCTGACGCAGTTGCTCTCGTACGTCATGGAGCGGGCCGACCACTTCCCTCTCTCGCTGTCTGGTCGGCTCAGCCATGTGCCGCTGAAGGTGCACAGCTCCTACAACCGCTCGGAAGTCCTCGCCGCCCTCGGCGTGGCCCGCTTTGGTGGCCAGATGCCGCGCACCTTCGCGCAGGGCGTGCAGTGGGTGGAGGAGCTCCAGACCGACGCTCTTCTCGTCACCCTCGAAAAGAACGAGAAGGACTTCTCGCCCACGATCAGGTACAAGGACTACGCGCTCAGCCCGACGCTCTTCCACTGGGAATCACAGAACGCGACGTCTGAAGACTCCCGCACCGGCAGGCGTTACCAGCAGCACAAGCAGTTGGGCAGCGAGGTCCTGCTGTTCATGCGGCGCTACAAGAACACCGACATAGGCAAGTCCCAGCCGTGGATGCTGCTCGGTCCGGCCGCGTACGTGGAGCACACCGGGAGCAAGCCGATGGCTATCCAGTGGCGCCTGGAGCATCAGCTGCCGGCCGACGTCTGGACGTACTCGGCCATCATGGCCAGCTGATCAGGCCGCAAGGCTTTCTGCCGAGACGGTCGTCGCCGTCGCCAACTCCGCCCGCCCGAACAGCAGCGCGTAACCCCGCGGGAGGCAGCCCAGGAGCCGCGTCGTCGCCATCTCCGACTGGTGGGACAGGGCCGTCAGCACCGACGTCACGTGCCAGCGCGCCGTGGCCGACGGGACGTCCATCTCGGTCGCGATCGAGTCGACGAACTCGCGGGCCGTGAGGGGGTGAGGGGTCGGCGGCTGGGTGAGGAGGGGGTTGGCGGCTTCCGGGGGGAGGGTGGCGGTCAGGGGCTCGCGGTCTTCGAGGGGGACGAGCGCGGCCAGGGCCGTGAGGACGGTGTGGGTGACGGCTGCCGCCTCCGCCCTGGTCACGTACTGGCCCGCCTCGCGTACCGCGTCGGTCAGGGACAGGGGTGCCGGGATGGTGGTTCTCGGCTGCGACGTCGTCACGGTCATCTGTGCTCCTCCTGCGTGGTGTGGCATGGGGTGGCGAAACTCCGGATACCCCGTCCTTCCAGCCGTATGGGGTGCGGTTTCAGCCAATGTCCGGCCGGCGGCCGGGTAGGGGGCGGTCCGTGGGCGCGGGTGCGCGCCGCTGCCACCCGCCCGGAGGCCGCTCGCCGGCGCGCGTCCGACCCGGTCGAAGCCCGACCCCCGGCGCGCGTTAGCCTCGGCCGAGACACGACATACGGGAACAATCAGGAGGCGTTCATGGCCAGGGTTCCGAGCGCGGCGATCGCTGCTGCCGGGCTTGTCGGGGGTTACGGCGTGGCCCGCTGGACCAAGAAGCGTCCGCTGGGTGGAGTCGTCCTGGCCGCCGCTGGTACGGCTGCCGCCCGGCAGTGGCAGGCGCAGGCCGGTAACGCGGTTGCCGGTGGGCTCACCGCCGCGTACGTCGCCGCCTTCGCCGGTTCGCATCCCCTGGCCAAGAAGGTGGGCGCCTGGCCGTCGGTCTTCGGTGTCGCGGGTGCCGTGGCCCTCGCGTCCTGGGTCGTCGCGGACCGACGGGGTTAGGTTCCAGCGTCCGTGGAGGGGGGCGCCTGACCGTCCGTACTCGGCGTCGTCGGCGCCCTCCTGTGCTGGGCAGCCGTCGCGGAACGACGGGGTCGGGTTCCCGTCCGTGAGGCGGGCGCCTGACCGTCCGCCCTCGGCGCCGCGGGTGTCGTCGCCCGCGCGTCCGGGGGGTCGTCGCGGACCGGCGAGGTGAAGTTCCCCTCGCCCGAGAAAGGGCGCCCGGACGCCCCTTCCAGGCGCCGCCAGTCCCGTCCGTCGCCGTCGCCGACGCCGTCATACTCCGCCTCCTGAGCCGGTCTACGCCCCCTCCGCAGAGGTGGGCGCACGGTCGTCCGGCCTCACCGCCTGGCGCAGCGGGGTCACCGCTCACCGGCGCGAGCCCGCGGGCCCCCGCCTCCACGGTCCCGCCCGGGCGCCCTGCCCGGCTCACTTCTCCTCCCCGCCTCCGCCCACCGCGGTCAGCGGCGCCGCCACGTCCTCCAGCCCCCGCCGCTCCGCGTTCACGGCGAGGACCGCCGCCACGAGTCCCGCCACGCACATCAGCGCCGCGCCGATCTGGAAGGCGAGCACCGTGTCGCCGACGCGGCCCGTCCCCGTCAGGTCCGCGAAGAGAAGGGGTCCGCTGATGCCGCCTGCCGCCGTGCCCAGGGCGTAGAAGAAGGCGATCGACATCGCGCGGGTCTCCATGGGGAAGATCTCGGAGACGGTGAGGTAGGCGCTGGAGGCGCCCGCGGAGGCGAAGAAGAGGACCACGCACCAGCAGGCCGTCATGGTCGCCGCGTTGAGTACGCCGCGGTCGAAGAGCCAGGCCGTGCCGAAGAGGAGCAGCCCCGACAGCAGGTACGTCGAGGAGATCATGATCCGGCGGCCGACCGTGTCGAAGAGCTTGCCCAGCAGCAGGGGGCCGAAGAAGTTGCCGACGGCGATGACGGCGAAGTAGTAGCCGGTGTGGCCGGAGGGGACGTCGAAGAACTTCGTGAGGATCGCGCCGAAGCCGAAGGTGATCGCGTTGTAGAGGAACGCCTGGCCGATGAAGAGGGAGAAGCCGAGGATCGCGCGCCTGCGGTAGCGGGCGAAGAGGGTGTGGGCGATCTCGCGGAAGGTGACCGTGCCGCGCTGGTGGATCTCCAGCCGTCCCGACGGCTGCGGGAGCCGCTCACCGCTGTCCGCCTCGATCTTCCGCTCGATCCCCGAGACGATCTCCTCCGCCTCCCGCTCCCTGCCGTGGATCAGCAGCCAGCGCGGGCTCTCCGGGACGTGACGGCGTACGAGCAGGATCACCAGCGCCAGCACCGCGCCCAGCGCGAACGTCAGCCGCCAGCCCAGGTTCTCCGGCAGGAACGCCGTGTCCAGCGCCAGGATCGACAGCAGCGAACCGCCCACCGCGCCGAGCCAGAAGCTGCCGTTGATGATCAGGTCGACCCGGCCACGGTGATCGGAGGGGATCAGCTCGTCGATCGCGGAGTTGATCGCCGCGTACTCCCCGCCGATGCCGAAGCCCGTCAGGAAGCGGAACAGGAAGAACCACCACGCCTCGGTCGACAGCGAGGTCAGCGCCGTCGCCGCGAGATACACCGCCAGCGTGATCATGAACAGCTTGCGGCGACCGAACCGGTCCGTCAGCCGCGCCCAGAACAGCGCACCGACACACGCGCCCGCGACGTACAGCGCCGCCGCCACGCCCGTGACCTGCCCGGACGAGATCGCCAGCCCGCTGCCCGGCTCCGACAGCCGGCTCGCGATGTTGCCGACGACCGTGACCTCAAGACCGTCCAGGATCCATACGGTTCCCAGCCCGATCACGATGGTCCAGTGCCAGCGGGACCAGGGAAGCCGGTCCAGCCTCGCGGGGATGTCGGTGGTGATCGTGGGCGCGGTGCGGTGGGACGCCGGTGTCTCGGCTCGGCTCATGGGCTACTGCCTCCTCGTCGAAGGTGCAGATCCGGGTTCCCCGGCTCGGAGGAAACAGACCCGGCGATCACCGGTTCAGCGTCGCCCCGGCCAAGCGGCAACCCCGCCGACGGCTACGAGCCCGGGCCGACGCCTACACTCCGGGCCCGCTCTCCGCCCCCGACCCCGACCCCGCCCCGGCACCGGCACCGGCACCGGCACCGGCACCGAGCCAACGCCCCGCCGCGCACCCCCGCTGAAGCGGCGCAGCCCCTACGCTCCCAACCCCCGCGACACCGCGTAGATCACCAGCCCCGCCAGCGACCCCACGACCGTGCCGTTGATCCGGATGAACTGCAGATCGCGCCCGATGTGTGCCTCGATCTTCCGTGTCGTGTGCTCCGCGTCCCAGCCCGCCACGGTGTCGGTGATCAGGGAGGTGATCTCGTCGCGGTAGCTGGTGACGACGTGGACGGCCGCGCCCTCCACCCAACGGTCCACCTTCTCCTGCATCTTCGGCTCGGTCGCCATCCGCGTCCCCAGCGAGATCAGCCCCGCCCGCACCCGCAGCCGCAGCTCGCTGCGCTCGTCCTCCGCCGCCGCGACGATCATGGATCGTACGGCCGTCCACGCGGACGCGATCAGGTCCTGCACCTCGCCGCGGCCCAGCACCTCGCTCTTGAGCCGCTCCACCCGCGCCCGGGTCTCGGTGTCGGACTGGAGGTCGGAGGCGAAGTCGGTGAGGAAACGGTCCAGCGCGCCGCGCGCCGGGTGCGTCGGCATCTCGCGCATCTCGGTGACGAAGCGCAGCAGCTCCTTGTAGATCCGCTCGCCGACCTTGCGGTCCACGAAACGCGGGGTCCAGCCCGGCGCGCCGCCCTCCACCGCGACCATGACGTCGTCCCGGTGCCGCACCAGCCAGTCGTGGGCGCGGGAGATCACCAGGTCCACGACACGCCGGTGACCGCCGTCCTCGACGATCCGGTCGAGCAGCTTGCCCACCGCCGGGGCGATCTCACGCGAATCGGCCCGTCGGGTGATCGCCTCGCCCACCACCGCCTGCACGTCCGAGTCGCGCAGCACGGTCAGGGCACCGCGCAGCGCGGTGGCCAGCTCGGCGGTGACCCGGTCGGCGTTCTCCGGCTCCGCGAGCCACGCGCCGAGCCGGCTGCCGATGCCGACCGCGCGCAGGCGTTGCCGTACGACGTCCTGGGAGAGGAAGTTCTCCCCCACGAACTCCCCGAGCGACACCCCGAGCTGGTCCTTCTTGGTCGGGATGATCGCGGTGTGCGGGATCGGCAGGCCCAGCGGGTGCCGGAACAGCGCGGTCACCGCGAACCAGTCCGCGAGCGCGCCCACCATGCCCGCCTCGGCCGCCGCGGCGACGTACCCCGACCAGGAACCCGCTCCCGCGTGCTCGGCCCAGGTGGCCAGGACGTAGACCACCGCGACGAACAGCAGCATCCCGGTCGCGGTGAGCTTCATGCGCCGTACCCCGCGCCGCCGTTCCTCGTCGGCGGGGGTGAAGGCGGTCATGGTGCGGTACGACGCCGCGCCGCCCGGTTGCCGCTGCCCGACCGCACCGAGCGCACCGGATGCACCGGATGCACCGGATGCACCAGCCGTACCGTCCATACCGGCCCGGGGGCCCGCCGTGCCGTCCGGCCTGTCCTGTTCCGCGTGTTCCATCTCGCTCCACCCGTCCGGTGATCCCGCACACACATTGTCCCTTCCTGGGGACTTCAGGAACGGAACACGGGTTCCTCACGTCTGTCAGAGGGGTGGCACGGGCAGGGTCCTGTCAACCCCGTCGGTCCCATGGCCCATCATGGGATCTTTGGAAGCGGAGCCCCAGGCTCCAGGCCCCGAGGAGATCAGCACCAGCGTGACCAAGCGCCACGGTTATGCCCTGCTCAGTGCGCTCGCCGCACTCGTCGTGATCCTGTCCGCCGTCATCTACGTCACGACGACACGCGGTGAGGACACCACGCGCGGCACGGTCGCCGACAGCGGACCCCACCATGGCTCCACCGTCGCCCCCGCCTCCACGGGGACCTGGGTCGGAGCCTGGTCCGCCGCGCCCGCGGGCGCCGAGCCCGGCACCGAGACCCTCGGCATGGCGGGGCGTTCGGTGCGCAACGTCGTGCACGTGGGCACGGGCGGTACGAGCGCCCGCATCACGCTGTCCAACCTCTACGGCCAGACCCCGCTGACCATCACACACGCCTCGCTCGCCGTCTCCGCGGGCCAGAACACCGCCGCCGCCCGTGCGGAAACGATGCGGCGGCTCAGCTTCAACGGCGCCGCGAGCGTCGTCGTCCCCGCGGGCGAGCAGATCACCAGCGACGCGGTACGGGTGAACATCCCGCACGACACGGACGTGCTGGTCACCACGTACTCCCCCACCCCCTCGGGACCGGTCACCTACCACCCGCGCGCACGGCAGCTCTCGTACATCGCGACGGGCGACCGCACCGAGGACGCCACCGGGACGCCGTACACCGCGCAGACGCCCTTCTGGCGGTACCTGACCGCGCTGGACGTCATCAGCCACGAGGCGGACGGCACCGCCGTCGTGTTCGGCGACTCCATCACCGACGGGCTGACCTCCACGATCGGCGCCAACCGGCGCTGGCCCGACGTGCTCTCCCAGCGGCTGCGCGCAGCCGTGGAGAGCGGGGACGACCTTCCCCGCTACACCGTCGTCAACGAGGGCATCAGCGGCAACCAGGTCCTCGCGGACGGCCTCGGGCGCCCCGCCGACAACCCCAGCGGCATCGGCCGCTTCGGACGGGACGCACTCGGGCACCCCAACACCAAGGTCGTGATCATCGACCTCGGCATCAACGACATCCTGCGCAACCCGCGCCTGGCCGACCCGAACAAGATCGCCGACGGCCTGCGCGCCCTGGTCCGCCAGGCACACGCCCGCGGGCTGAAGGTCGTCGGCGCCACCCTGATGCCCTTCCAGGGCCACCTCGGCTGGACGCCCTCCCGCGAGGTCGTCCGCCAGCAGGTCAACGCCCAGATCCGCGCCGGCAAGGTCTTCGACGCGGTCGTCGACTTCGACGCCGCCCTCCGCGACCCCTACGCCCCCCACCACCTGCGCCCCGAATACGACTCCGGCGACCACCTCCACCCCAGCGACCTGGGCTTCCACAAGATGGCCGCGGTCTTCGACCTGCGGACGCTGCGCGGGGCGGGGCAGGCGGAGCTTTAGCCCACCGGGCGGTGCGAGGGTTTGAGGGCGGCTCCGAGCGCGGGCCCTGGAGGCACCCGCGCCGGAGGGGGCCGGGCGGAGCCGGCGCCGGGGGCGTGAATACTGGCCCCATGACCCGCTTGATCCTCGCCACCCGTAACGCCGGAAAGATCACCGAGCTGAGGGCGATCCTCGCCGAGGCCGGACTGCCCCATGAGCTGATCGGCGCCGACGCCTTTCCGGAGGTGCCGGACGTCAAGGAGACCGGCGTCACCTTCGCCGAGAACGCGCTGCTCAAGGCACACGCGCTCGCCCAGGCCACCGGTCTGCCCGCCGTCGCCGACGACTCCGGTCTCTGCGTGGACGTGCTGAACGGCGCGCCCGGCATCTTCTCCGCCCGCTGGGCCGGCCGCCACGGCGACGACCAGGCCAACCTGGACCTGCTCCTCGCCCAGCTCTCCGACATCGCGGACGAACACCGCGCCGCCCACTTCGCCTGCGCCGCCGCCCTCGCCCTGCCGGACGGCACCGAGCGCGTGGTGGAGGGACAGCTCCGCGGCACCCTGCGCCACGCCCCGGCCGGCACGAACGGCTTCGGCTACGACCCGATCCTTCAGCCGGAGGGCGAGACGCGCACCTGCGCGGAGCTGTCGGCGGCCGAGAAGAACGCGATCAGCCATCGAGGGAAGGCGTTCCGGGCGCTGGTTCCGGTGGTACGGGAGCTGCTGGGCTGAACGTGGCGAAGGGCCGCCTTGTCCAAGGCGGCCCTTCGATTCCAAGGCGTGCGGCCGATGGGAGTCGAACCCACATGGGCAAATGCCCCGAGGCACCTAAAACCTCTGCTTATACCATTCAGCAACGGCCGCGTGTCTCGCCCATGCTACCGGGCTGTCCACGGCTTTCGGCCTCCCCCTCGGCACCATGTGCTGGTGGTGGCGTGGCAGTTGGGACAGAGCAACCGCAGGTTCTCGCGCCGGTCGTCGCTCCAGTCTCCGTTGATGTGATCGACCTCCAGCGTCATGGGCATACCGAGCCACTGGGAACCAACTCCGCACTCGGCGCACACCTCGGGTACTCCCGTCTCGCGAAGCGCACGACGTAGCAGGTGCGTCCTCGTCCGGCGCTTGCCGTCGTGACGCACCAGGATGTCTTCGGCACGTCTGACCGGGGTGGTGCCCCGCTTCCCTCGCTGATGCGCCTGGCCCAGGAAGTGTGACGTGGTGAGGTGATCCTCGGCTGCCCATTGACGCAGCAGCGCACGCTGACTGCCGTTATCCGGGCGGCCGAGCCGACGAAGCGCCTCTGCGACGGAGATCGACTCGGCAACCGCCGTACGCAGCTCCTGAGGGGTGGGCCGGGGCGGTCGGCCGATGGGCTCGAAGTGCGAGATGTCGATCCCGAAGTGGGCGAAGCGCCTCAACAGGTAGCAATCGAGGTTGTCATACGCGGGGGTGCCGAAGACGGCGGCAACTTCACGGAGGCTGGAGCACTGCCCGGCCGCCCGCGTGAGCAGTTCCCGCGTGTACCGCACACCGTTACTCATCCGGCTCCCCCTTGGTCCGCCCCTTGCCCCGGCCCCGGTAACTGTCAGTCGTCGAGTGGCAATTGGGACAGAGGAACCGGAGGTTCTCGATACGGTTGTCCCGCCAGTCGCCGTCGACGTGATCGACCTCCAGCGGCAGAGGGAGGCCCTCCCAGACGGCTTCCGTGCCACAGAGCGCGCATCGCTCCCGTACTCCCATGGCGACCATCGCCCACTTGAGACGGTCGCCCGGGATGCGCCGGGCGCTGCCCCCGGGCTGCCGGACGAGCAACACCTCCGGGGTCCGGGCGCGCCGGGGCGTCCCTCGCCGTGCTGGCAGCCTGAAGTGCGAGGTGTCGATGCCGTACGCCTTGATCCGGCGACTGATGTGCGTGTGATGGCCGCCGACGACCTCCAGGCCGAGGTGCCGCAGCACGTCGCACATGTTCGTCGAGGCCCCGACCGCCTGCTCGAGGATCTCTCTCGTCCACTTCACGCCCTCACGCTCGAAGTGGGAGACGTCGATCCCCAGCTTCTTCATCCGTGCCAGCACGTACCACCGGGTCGAACTCCCCGGATCCACCCCCAGCCTCTCCAGCGCCTCCGACAGGTTCCGCGCACCCCGAGCCGCCTCCTCCAGCCGCTCACGCGTGTACACACTGACCGGCATCAAGCCCCTCCGTCCCGGCCGCACGTTCGTCGCCCGCTTGGACTAACGAACCGGTTATCGGACGGTCACGCACGGAAAACGGAAGCGGAAAGCAGGGGGGCGGAGAAAAGTGCGGCCCGCGCCGGGGGGTTCCGGGGCGGGCCGTGGGGCAGGGGGCGGTCAGATGCCCAGGTCCTTGATGATCTTAGCGACGTGGCCCGTGGCCTTGACGTTGTAGAGGGCGCGCTCGACCTTGCCGTGTTCGTCGACGATCACGGTGGAACGGATGACGCCGACGACGGTCTTGCCGTAGAGCTTCTTCTCGCCGTAGGCGCCGTACGCCTCCAGGACCTGCTTGTCGGGGTCGGCCAGGAGGGTGACCTCCAGGGACTCCGTGTCGCGGAACTTGGCCAGCTTCTCCGGCTTGTCGGGGGAGATGCCGATGACGTCGTAGCCGGCACCGGCCAGCAACTCCAGGTTGTCGGTGAAGTCGCAGGCCTGCTTGGTGCAGCCGGGGGTAAGCGCCGCGGGGTAGAAGTAGACGATGACCTTGCGGCCCTTGTGGTCCGCCAGGGACACCTCGTTGCCGTCGGCGTCGGGGAGGGTGAAGGCCGGGGCCGGGTCCCCGGGCTGGAGTCGCTCGCTCATCCCGCCAGCCTAATCGGCCGGACCGGGGGCCTCGCCGTGCGGAGCGGCCAGGAACTGACAGACTGTTCACCACAAAGCATCAGCAGACTTCGGAGGCCGTACGGTGGCGGAGACGTCGGACACCAGAACACCGGCGCAGATCGAGGCGGACATCAAGCGCCGTCGTGAAGTGCTGGCCGAGACGCTCGACGAGATCGGGGTGCGCGTGCACCCCAAGACGATCGTCGGCGATGCCAAGGCGAAGGCCGTCGCCAACCTCGACCATGTCTTCGGCCAGGCGTTCGTCACGGCCAACCGGGTGATGACCGAGGTACGGGACCAGTTCGTCGACGACGACGGCGCCCCCCGCATGGAGCGGATCGTGCCGGCCGCGCTGATCGTGGCGGGCGCGGTGGGTCTGATCGTCGTCGGCGCGACCCGGCGGCGCAGGCGCTGAGCCGCGGCGGGTAGGTTCAGGGGCGTGAGCGCCAACAGAGACGAGCAGAGCACACCCCACCACGACAAGCTGCCCATCCGGATGCTGCACGACCGGGTTCTCGTGCGGCAGGAGACCGGTGAGGGCGAGCGGCGGTCGGGGGGCGGCATCCTGATCCCCGCCACGGCGGCGGTCGGGCGCAGGCTGGCCTGGGCCGCGGTGGTCGCGGTCGGGCAGAACGTGCGGACGGTGGAGCCCGGCGACCGGGTGCTGTTCGACCCGGAGGACCTGGCCGAGGTCGAGGTGCGGGGCGTCGCGTACGTGCTCATGCGCGAGCGCGATCTGCACGCGGTGGCCGCCGACCGGTTCGAGGGGTCGGAGGACTCCACGGGGCTGTACCTGTAGGACCCGCGGATACGGAGAAGGGGCTGGTGACCTGGTCACCAGCCCCTTCTCGGTGCAGCCGTACAGCCATGCGGCCGTGCAGCCGTGTGGGCGTTCGGGTGTCAGTCGCGGCGCCCGTTCAGCGCCGGGCCGCCGAGCCCGGCCGGGAGGCCGCCCGTGCCGCCGTCGGCCGCGCCGCCGCCGCCCGTGGCGTCCCCGCCGGTCGCGCCGCCGGGGGTGCCGCCGGTGGCCGCGCCTCCCGTGGCGTCTCCGCCGGTCGCCGCCCCGCCGGTGGTGGGGGCGCCGCCGTTGGCGGCACCGCCGTCGGTCGGGGTGCCGCCGGTCGCGCCGCCGTCGGTGGGCGTGCCGGTGGCCGCGCCGCCGGTCTGGCCGCCGTCGGTCGGCGTGGCGCCCTGGCTGGGCGTGCCGGTGGCGGTGCCGCCGTCCTGGCCCGCGTCGGTGCCGGGCTCGGTGGGAGCCAGGGTGGCGGGGGCTTCGACCTCGGCGCCCTGCTGGAGGTCCAGGTCGAAGTTGGCGGCGGGCTTTCCGCTGAGGGCGTCCTTCGTGTACTGCGCCCAGATCGCGGTGGGCGGGCCGCCGCCGTTCATGCGGGGCTGGCCGAGGGCGCCGTACAGCGGCTGGTGCTGTGCCGTGACCGGGTCCTGGCCCATGACCGCGACGACGGTGGCCAGGTCGGGCGTGTATCCGGCGAACCAGGCGGCGGTGTCGCGTTCGGCGGTGCCGGTCTTGCCCGCGGCCGGACGGCCGGCGGCCTTCGCGGCCATGGCGGTACCGGTCTCGACGACGCTCTGGAGCACGGAGGTGGTGGTGTCGGCGGCCTCTCGGCTGACGACCTGCTTGGACTGCCCGCCGGGGAGGGTCACCGGGACGCCGCCCTTGGTGACCTTGTCGATGAGGGTGTACGTGCCGTGCCGGCCGTGGTTGGCGAGGGTGGCGTACGCCTGGGCCATCTCCAGGACGCTGGCGTTGGCGGTGCCGAGCGCGATGGACGGCGAGGGGTACATGTCCGGGGTGTCGGCGGGGATGCCGAGGTCGACCGCGGTCTTCTTGACCTTGGCGCCGGTGACGTCGGCGGCCATCTGCGCGTACACCGAGTTCACCGACAGGTCGGTGGCCTTGCGGACGGTGATCTGGCCGTACGACTTCTGGTCCTCGTTCTCCGGGGCGTAGGCGCCGCCGCTCCAGCCCTGTACGGGGCGCTTGTTGGTGCCGTCGTAGTAGGTGTTGGGGCTGATCGGCTTGCCGTCCTGGGTGGTGGAGCCGTTCTGGACCGCCGAGGTGAACACGAACGGCTTGAAGGTGGAGCCGACCTGGAAGTCACCGCGGGTGGCACCGTTGGTGTACTGCTTCAGGTAGTCGATGCCGCCGTAGATCGCGACGACGCGGCCGGTCTTGGGGTCGATGGACGCGCCGCCCGCGCGGACGTAGGTGTCGGCCTTGTTGTTCTTGTTCAGCTTGGACATGAGCTGGTCGTTGACGGCCTTGACGAAGTCGTCCTGCTTGTCCTTCTGGATGGTGGTCGTGATGCGGTAACCACCGCGTGTCATCTGCTCCTTGGTGAGGATGTGGTTGTCGGTGAGGTAGTCCTTGACCGCCTCGACGAGGTAACCGCGCTGGCCGGAGAGGCCGGTGGAGATGGTCTGTTCCTTCGGCATGGGGAACTTCAGGCCGGCGCGCTCGGACTGTGACAGCCAGCCCTTCTTGACCATGCCGTTCAGGACGTAGTTCCAACGGGCCACGGCGGCGGGCTTGTTCTCGGGGTGGGCGACGACGTCGTACTCGCTGGGCGCGTTGACGAGCGCGGCGAGGTAGGCGGCGTGGGCGGCGTCGAGCTTGACGGCGTCCTTGCCGTAGTACGCCTGGGCGGCGGCCTGGATGCCGTAGGCGCCGCGGCCGAAGAAGCTGGTGTTGAGGTAGCCCTGGAGGATCTCGTCCTTGGACTTCTCGCGGCCGAGCTTGACCGAGATGAAGAACTCCTTGGCCTTGCGGGTCAGGGTCTGTTCCTGGGCCAGGTAGTAGTTCTTCACGTACTGCTGGGTGATGGTGGAGCCGGACTGCTTGCCCTTGCCGGTGGCCATGTTCCAGCCCGCGCGGAGCATCGCCTTGGGGTCGACGGCGGGCTCGGTGTAGAAGTCCCGGTCCTCGGCGGCGAGTACGGCGTGCTGGGCGTTCTTGGAGACCTCGGCGAGGTTGACGTTCTCGCGGTTGACCTGGCTGTCGCGGGTGTCGCGGGCGAGCTGGGAGCCGTCGGCGTAGAGGTAGACGTTGCTCTGCTTCGTGGCGAGGGCGTTGGCGGGCGGGATCTTCACCATCGAGTAGCCGAGGAAGAAGAGCCCGACGAGCAGCAGCGCGCCGACGACGACGGTGCCGAGGATCAGGCGCCAGCCGGGGACGAAGCGGCGCCAGCCGGTGCGCTTGGGCTTCTTGCCCTTGCCGCCGCTGCCGCCGTCGCCGCTGCCGCTGCCGCTTGCCGCGGTGGCGGTCTCGGGGGCGGTGTCCGGGGTGCGGGGGATCACGCTGGTGGCCGCGGCCGCGGCGGTGCTTCCGGTACCGGTGACGGTGGGGGCGGCGGGCGTGGTGGTCTGCTTGTCCCCCTGGCGGGGCGCGCTGACGCGCCGGAGCACCTGCGTGTGCTCGTCGGCGGGCGGCTCGGCCTTGGGGTCCTTGATCCGGCGCAGCACCTGGGTGCTCTCGGTGGCCGGGGGCTCGCTCTTGTTCCCGTCCTTGGCGCCCTGGGGTGCCTTGATCCGCCGGAGCACCTGCGTGCTCTCGGCGGCGGGCGTCTCCTCGGCACCGGAACGGGGGCCGGGGACGGAGGGGGTCTGGGCGGTGCCCTGCTTGGCGCCGGGGGCGCCCGAGGACGAACGGCCGGACTGGGGGGCCGGGTTGGGGCGACCGGAGGGGTCGGCACCGGGTCCCTGACCGGGGCGTCCGGTGCCGCCGGACTGGCCGGTCCGGCCCGGGCGGGACGGGCCGCCGAACGGGGCTGCCTGGTCGCCCTGAGCCGGACGCTCGGCGCCGGAGCCCTGAGAGCCCTGGCCGCCCTGACCGGGACGGCTGCCCTGGCCGGTCTGGCCCGGGCGGGATGAGCGACCGAAGGGGGATGCCTGGCCGTCCCGCGTCGCGCGCTCGGCACCAGCCCCCTGGGAGGTCTGGCCGTCCTGCGCGGAGCGGGTCCCGTCACCGGTCCGGCCGCTCTGCCCGGGGCGACCCGCGCCGCCGGACGGGGACGCCTGACCGCCCTGGCCCGGACGGCTCGCGCCGCCGAGCCGGGCTGCCCGGCCGCCCTGCGTCGAGCTCTCGGAACCGGCGCCCTGGGGCGCCTGGCCGGTCTGGCCCGGACGGTCGGCAGTACGAGCCGCCGACGGCTCCTGGCCCTGGCGGCCCGCGCCTGCGGACTGGCCCGCTCGGTCGGCACCGGCGCCCTGCCCCTGTGGGGCCTGTCCACCGGAACGTGCGCGGTCCGCGCCCGCGGCCCGGGCGTCCTGGCCGTCGCGGCCGGTGCCGACCGAGCCGGAACCCTGCGCCGCACGGCCCGCACCGGAGCCCTGCGAGGACGCGGGGTCGGTGCCGTCGGCCCGACCGCCCTGGGCCGGACGGCCCGGACCACCGGTCCGACCGCTCTGGCTGCCCTGCCCCGGGCCACCCGTACCGGAACCCTGGCCCTGTCGGCCGCCCTGTCCCGGGCGCTCCGCGCCGGACGCCGGAGCCGGGCGGTCGGCGCCCCCGGTACCCCCGGCGGGGCGGCCCGCAGGGCCGTCGGTCCGGGCCGGGCGGCCCGCGTCACGTGGCTGGTCCCCCTGGTCCGCCCCATCCCCCGGGCGCCCGGGGACGCGGCGGGAATCGCCCGCGTCCCCGGGGGTCCGGGGGGCCGGCTTCGCCTGGTGGCCCGGGGTTTCGGGCCCCTCAGCCGGCTGCGGTGCGCCGGGCGCCCCGCCCTCGGTCGGCCGATGCGGCTGCTCGTCGCTCATCTCGTGCACGGACTCCTGTTTCGCGTCGTACGTTTCCGTACGCCTCGTACGCCTACCTGCGCCCCCAGTTTGAAGACTCTCGTACCTGGCATTCCGTTCCCGGATTCAGGCACGCTTCCGGCACGGAAAATGCGTGGCCGGCCGCCGGGCCTCCGGACTAGGCTCCTGCGCTTCGGTGTCGAAGAGTCCAGGAGGTGGACCGACATGAGCGCGGGACGGTTGTACGCGGCCGTCGCAGCAGGGGGATTCAGACGGTACGCGACCTACCGGGCCGCCACTGCGGCAGGGGTGTTCACCAACACCGTCTTCGGACTCGTCATCGTCTCCACCTACCGCGCCCTGTGGGACGCCCGTCCGCACCTCGGGGGGTACGACGAGGCGCAGGCCGTGACCTACGTGTGGCTGGGCCAGGCGCTGCTGTCGACGCTCGCGATCGGCGGCGGGGGCGCCGAGGAGGAGTTGATGGAACGCATCCGTACGGGTGATGTGGCGATCGACCTGTACCGGCCCGCGGATCTCCAACTGTGGTGGCTGGCCTCGGATCTGGGGCGGGCGTTCTTCCAGTTGCTGGGGCGCGGGGTCGTGCCGTTCGTGGTCGGCGTCCTGTGTTTCCCGGCGTATCTGCCCACGGACGCGGGCACGTGGCTGGCCTTCCTCGTCGCCGTCGTCCTGGCCATGCTGGTGGGCTTCGGCATCCGCTACCTCGTCGCGCTGAGCGCGTTCTGGCTCATGGACGGCGTAGGAATGGCCCAAATGGCCTGGTTGGCGGGGGTGTTCTGCTCGGGGATGCTGCTGCCGCTGAACGTGTTCCCGGGCGCGCTCGGCGAGGTCGTGCGCGCGCTGCCGTGGTCCTCGCTGCTCCAGGGCCCGGCGGACGTGCTGCTGGGACGGGCGGACCCGCTGGAGACGTATCTGTTCCAGGGCGCGTGGGCGGTGGCGCTGCTCGGTGCGGGCAGGCTGCTGCAGTCGGCGGCGACGCGGCGGGTGGTGGTTCAGGGTGGCTGAGGACACCGTGAGCCGGGTGCGCGAGGGCGCCCGCGCCTACCGGCTGGTCGCGGGCATGTGGCTGCGCTCGACGATGGCGTACCGGGCCTCGTTCGCGATGACCGCGTTCGGGAACTTCGCGGCGACCTCCTTCGACTTCGTGGCGATCATGCTGATGTTCTCGCGGGTGGAGCGGCTGGGCGGCTGGGCGCTGCCGGAGGTGGCGTTCCTGTACGGCCTGTCGGGACTGTCCTTCGGCCTGGCCGACCTGGCGATCGGTTCGATGGACCGCCTCGGCCGCCGGGTGCGCGACGGCACGCTGGACACCCTCCTGGTCCGCCCGGCGCCGGTCCTCGCGCAGGTGGCGGCGGACAAGTTCGCGCTGCGGCGGCTGGGCCGGGTGACCCAGGGCGCGCTGGTCCTCGGCTGGTCGCTGTCCAGGCTGGACGTCGACTGGACGGCGCCGAAGCTGCTCCTGCTGCCGGTGACGGTGGTGAGCGGGTTCGGGATCTTCTGCGCGGTGTTCGTGGCGGGGGCGGCGTTCCAGTTCGTGGCGCAGGACGCCTCGGAGGTGCAGAACGCGTTCACCTACGGCGGGACGACGCTGCTCCAGTACCCGCCGACGGTGTTCGGGCGGGAGCTGGTGCGCGGGGTGACGTTCGTGCTGCCGCTGGCCTTCGTCAACTGGCTGCCCGCCTGTTACGTGCTGGGGCGGCCGTATCCGCTGCGTCTGCCGGAGTGGGTGGCGTTCGCGCCGCTGCCGGTGGCGGTGGGCTGCTGCGCGCTGGCGGGGCTGGCGTGGCGGGCGGGACTTCGTTCGTATCGGAGCACAGGGAGCTAGCGGATGGCGGACGCTGATTTCATCGCGCTGGAGAAGGTGGAGAAGGTCTTCCGGGTGCGCAGGAAGACCGGGTTCCTGAAGCGGGAGCGGCGCGAGGTGCGGGCGGTGGACTCGCTGTCGTTCACGGTGGCGCGCGGCGAGATGGTGGGGTACATCGGTCCGAACGGCGCGGGGAAGTCGACCACGATCAAGATGCTGACCGGCATCCTGACGCCGAGCGCGGGCCGGCTGCGGGTGGCCGGGATCGACCCCTCGCGGGAGCGGAGCCGCCTCGCGCACCGGATCGGTGTGGTGTTCGGGCAGCGTACGACGCTGTGGTGGGACCTGCCGTTGATCGACTCGTACCGGCTGGCGCACCGCATGTACCGCGTCCCGGACGCCCGTTACCGGGAGAACCTGGAGCGCTGCGTCGAACTGCTGGAGCTGCGGGACCTGTTGGACGTGCCGGTGCGCCAGTTGTCGCTCGGCCAGCGGATGCGCGGTGACATCGCGGCGGCGCTGCTGCACGATCCCGAGGTCCTGTACCTGGACGAGCCGACGATCGGTCTGGACGTGGTGTCCAAGGCCAAGGTCCGGGGTTTCCTCAAGGAGTTGAACTCCGAGCGGGGCACGACCGTCCTGCTGACCACCCACGACCTCCAGGACATCGAGCAGTTGTGCTCACGGGTGATGGTGATCGACCACGGCAGGCTGATGTACGACGGTCCGCTGGCCGGGCTGCACGAGGCCGCGGAGGGCGAGCGGACGCTGGTGGTGGACCTGGAGCGGGAACTGCCGCCGGTGGAGGTGCCCTCGGCGCGGGTGGTGCGGGTGGAGGGGCCCCGGCAGTGGCTGGCGTTCCCGGCGGGACAGTCGGCGGCGCCGCTGGTGGCGCATCTGGCGGCGGCCTATCCACTGGTCGACCTCTCGGTGCGCGAACCCGACATCGAGTCGGTCATCGCCAAGATGTACGCGGAGAAGGCGGTCTCGTAGTCTGCTGTCATGACCGACGACGCCGTTCCGGACCTTCGTTCTCCCGATGCCGTCCCGGACCTCAGGGCCTCCGACGCGGACCGTGAGCGCGTCGCCGAGGTGCTGCGCGACGCGCTCGCCGAAGGGCGCCTGGACATGCAGGAGTTCGAGGAGCGGCTGGAGGGCGCGTACACGGCGCGTACGTACGGCGAGCTGGCTCCGCTGACCCGGGATCTTCCGGTGGCGGGGGTTGCGGCGCCGTCGCCGGTGTCGTTCGTCAAGCAGCCTGTCGCCGAGGGGAGTTGGGCCTCGCGGATCACCGGCGGCGAGGGTTCCTCGACGGGCGCGGTAGCGGTGCTGTCGGGCTTCCAGCGCAAGGGGCGCTGGACGATGCCGAAGAAGTTCACCTGCTTCGCGTTCATGGGCGGCGGCGAGATCGACCTGCGCGAGGCGTACTTCGCGGACCGCGAGGTCGAGATCAAGTGCGTCGCGGTCATGGGCGGTATGGAGGTGACCGTGCCGCCGGGTGTCGAGGTGGTGGTGCGCGGCATCGGCGTGATGGGCGGTTTCGAGCACCCCGAGTGGGACGAGCCGGGCGAGCCCGGGGCGCCACGGGTGATCATCAGCGGGTTCGCCTTCTGGGGCGGGGTCGGTGTCGAGCGCAAGGTGACCCGGGCCGAGCGGCTGCGCCTGAAGGAGTTGCGCCGCCAGGAGCGGCACCTGCGCCGTCAGGAACGGCACGAGCGGCGCTGCGCCCGCCGCGAGGAGCAGCGGGAGCGCCACCGGGGCCGTTGAGGCCCGACGCCCTTACGGCGTGCAGACCTTGGTGAGTTCGCCCGCCGCGTCGGTCACCGGCGTGACGTCCGGGGTGGCGTCGCCGTCCTTGATGGCCCGGCGGACGCCCGCCACGGCGTGGTCCAGGTGGTCGACGGCTTTGTTGACGTCGGCGTCGTCGGTCCTGTCGCCGATCCGGTCGAGGTCCTTCTGGATGGCGTCGAGGGAGGAGTCGGCCCGGGTCGGGTCGTCGCTCGCGTTCTCCACCGCCTGCTGGAGGTCGGTGACGCTGTCGGCGACGGAGTCGGCGGTCCGCACGCAGTCCAGGGCCTTGTCCACGGCGCCGCAGCCGGTGAGCCCGGCGGTGAGCGCGGCGGCCGCCAGTGCGGCGGCGATGGCGGTGGTACGGCGGCGGCCGGCGGCCATGTCGTGCTCCTCCCCTGGTGCAGCTGGCCGGGCGCGCGGTCTTTCGGCCGCGCGCCCGTACCGTCACAGACGCCGTGGGACGAGCGGGGGTTGCCCGGGGCGCCCCCTTGTCTTGACCGCCGCTTTGCCTATGCGCCGAGGGTGGTCTCGAGCGCGGCCCGCTGGAGCAGGGCGAGTTCGTCGCAGCCGGTGACGGCGAGGTCGAGCAGGGCGTTCAGCTCGTCGCGGGCGAAGGGCTCGGCCTCGGCGGTGCCCTGGACCTCGACGAAGCGGCCGTCGCCGGTGCAGACGACGTTCATGTCGGTCTCGGCGCGCACGTCCTCCTCGTAGCAGAGGTCGAGCAGCGGGACGCCGCCGACGATGCCGACGGAGACGGCGCTGACGGTGCCGGTGAGCGGCTTGCGGCCGGGCTTGACGAGCTTCTTGGCTTGCGCCCACGCGACGGCGTCGGCGAGGGCGACGTAGGCGCCGGTGATGGCGGCGGTGCGGGTGCCGCCGTCGGCCTGGAGGACGTCGCAGTCGAGGACGATGGTGTTCTCGCCGAGCGCCTTGTAGTCGATGACGGCGCGCAGGGAGCGGCCGACGAGGCGGGAGATCTCGTGGGTGCGGCCGCCGATCTTGCCGCGCACGGACTCGCGGTCGCCGCGGGTGTTGGTGGAGCGGGGCAGCATGGAGTACTCGGCGGTCACCCAGCCCTCGCCGCTGCCCTTGCGCCAGCGGGGGACGCCTTCGGTGACGGTGGCGGTGCAGAAGACCTTGGTGTCGCCGAAGGAGACGAGGACGGAGCCCTCGGCGTGCTTGCTCCAGCCGCGTTCGATGGTGACAGGGCGGAGCTGTTCGGGCGTGCGGCCGTCGATGCGAGACATGGGGACGACCCTATCGGGCGCGGGCGGGGTCCCTTTCCCCCGCGGGCGCGACGAAGGGCTCCTTCCCGGTCGGGAGGGAAGGAGCCCCTGCGCGGCGAGCCGGTCGGCTCACATCATGTCTTCGATCTCCGCGGCGATCGGGTCGGCGTCGGTGCCGATGACGACCTGGATGGCGTTGCCCATCTTGACGACACCGTGGGCGCCCGCGGCCTTCAGGGCGGCGTCGTCGACCAGGGAGGCGTCGTGGACCTCGGTCCGCAGGCGGGTGATGCAGCCCTCGATCTCGTCGATGTTCTCGATGCCGCCGAGCCCGGCGACGATCTTCTCAGCCTTGGTGGCCATGTTCCTTCTCCCTGATCCGAACCCATCGGGACCGCTGCCGGTCCGCGGACTGGTCTACACCACGGCCCCGACCCCCGCCAAACCCCCCGGTTCTCACGGGTTCCTTATATCGACGCCATCGTGCTACAAACAGGTCTACACCACTGAGTGGTGTAGACCATCACCGATGGAGGACGTATGAGCACCGCCACCGCAGAGGCGGCCCCCGCAAAGAAGCGGGGATCGGGCCTGTTCCAGGGCCTGCAGAAGGTCGGCCGGAGCCTTCAGCTCCCGATCGCCGTACTGCCGGCGGCTGGCATCCTGCTCCGCTTCGGTCAGGACGACATTCACGACAAGCTGCATCTGCCCGCCAAGGTCACGGCGGTCTTCGCCACGGCAGGCGGCGCGATCTTCGACAACCTGCCCCTTCTCTTCTGTGTCGGCGTCGCCATCGGCTTCGCCAAGAAGGCGGACGGCTCCACCGCGCTCGCCGCGCTGGTCGGTTTCCTGGTGTACAGCAACGTCCTGAAGGCGTTCCCGGTCACCGAGGCGAAGGTCCAGAAGGGCGCGGACATCGCCGCGACCTACAATAACCCCGGCGTTCTCGGCGGCGTCATCATGGGTCTGCTGGCCGCCGTGCTCTGGCAGCGCTACCACCGCAAGCGGCTGGTCGACTGGCTCGGCTTCTTCAACGGCCGCCGTCTGGTGCCGATCATCATGGCCTTCGTCGGCACGCTGGTCGGTGTCGTCTTCGGTCTGATCTGGGAGCCGATCGGCAAGGGCATCTCCAGCTTCGGCGAGTGGATGACGGGCCTCGGCGCCTTCGGTGCCGGTCTGTTCGGTCTGGTCAACCGTGCGCTGATCCCGGTCGGCATGCACCAGTTCGTGAACGCCGTCTCCTGGTTCCAGCTCGGTGACTTCAAGAACGCGGCCGGCGACATCGTCCACGGCGACCTGAACCGCTTCTTCGCCGGTGACCCGACCGCCGGACAGTTCATGTCGGGCTTCTTCCCGATCATGATGTTTGGCCTCCCGGCCGCCGCCATCGCCATCGCGCACTCCGCCCGCCCCGAGCGCCGCAAGGCCGTCATGGGCATGATGATCTCGCTCGCCCTCACCTCCTTCGTGACCGGCGTGACGGAGCCCATCGAGTTCTCCTTCATGTTCATCGCGCCGGTGCTCTACGCGATCCACGCGGTGCTGACCGCCCTGTCGATGGCCATCACCTGGGCCCTGGGCGTACACGCGGGCTTCACCTTCTCCGCCGGTGCCATCGACTACGTACTGAACTGGAACCTGGCCACCAAGCCGTGGCTGATCATCCCGATCGGCCTGGTGTTCGCGGCGGTCTACTACGTGCTCTTCCGCTTCGCGATCACCAAGTTCGACCTGCCGACCCCGGGCCGTGAGCCCGAGGAGGAGGTGGAGGACCTCACCAAGGCGTGAGCCCTCCCCCAGCGAACGGCCGAAGGCCCCGGAGACCGATGAGGTCCCGGGGCCTTCGTCATGCCGCACGGCGTTCGCGGGCGCCGTGCGGCTACAGCTCGTACGTCGTCCGCGGCGTCGCCAGTTCCACCGGCCCCGCGTACGCCGCGCGGGCGTCCGCCAGGTTGATCCCGGGGTCGGTCCACGGGGGGATGTGGGTGAGGAGCAGGAGACCGGCGCCCGCGCGGGTCGCCGTCTCGCCGGCCTCGCGGCCGTTGAGGTGGAGGTCGGGGATGTTCTCCTTGCCGTGGGTGAAGGCGGCCTCGCACAGGAAGAGGTCGGTGTCCCGGGCCAGCTCGTCCAGCGCCTCGCACACGCCGGTGTCGCCGGAGTACGTCAGGGACTTGCCCTCGTGCTCGATGCGGATGGCGTACGCCTCGACAGGGTGCCGGACCCGCTCGGTGTGCACGGTGAACGGGCCGATCTCGAAGGTGGACGGCTTGACCGTGTGGAAGTCGAAGACCTCGCTCATGGAGGACGCCGAGGGGGTGTCGGCGTAGGCCGTGGTCAGCCGGTGCTCGGTGCCCTCGGGGCCGTAGACCGGGATGGGGGCGCAGCGGCCGCCTTCGTGCCGGTAGTAGCGCGCGACGAAGTAGGCGCACATGTCGATGCAGTGGTCGGCGTGCAGGTGGCTGAGGAAGATCGCGTCGAGGTCGTAGAGACCGATGTGGCGCTGCAACTCGCCGAGGGCGCCGTTGCCCATGTCGAGAAGCAGCCGGAAGCCGTCGGCCTCGACGAGGTAGCTCGAACAGGCCGATTCCGCGGACGGGAACGACCCCGAGCAGCCGACGACGGTGAGCTTCATGAAGCAGAAACCTCCGTTGGCGGGGGACGGATGGGCGGATTACGGAAGGGCGGGGCGTGCGGTTCGTCGAGCGTAAGGCGCGAAAGCACGGGTCGCTCCTCCGCCCGGCGTCGTTGTGGGCGAACTCACCTGCGGTGTCACCGGTTCGGCTGGATCGGGGGCGCGTTGGGATGCGCCAAGGGCGCGCGAGGGGCGGCGCGCGCCGGTAACGTCGTCCTCATGGACACGTCCTGGTGGCTCGCGCTCGCGGCGGTGGTGCTGCTCGCGCTGGTCGCCACGCTGGTGGACGGCTGGGGGCGCGGTCACCGCCCGCGCGGGCGGCGGCTGCGGCCGCCCGGCCGGCCCGCGCCGGGTCCCCGGCCGGGGACCCGGTCCCGGGGCGGCGCACGGACTCTGACGGACCGTCCGCGACCGGGTGACATCTGGTGGGCCGACGTGCCCTACGAGGACCGGCCGGAGTCCAAGGACCGGCCGTGTCTGGTGCTGTCCGTGCGCGGCGACCGGGTCACGGTCGCGAAGATCACCAGCAAGTACCACGACCAGCACGCCGGGGTCATCCCGCTGCCGCCCGGCTCCGTGGGCGACGCCCAGGGGCGCCCCAGCTTCCTACGCACCGACGAACTGCGCGAGGTCCGCGTGCGCGACTTCCGGCGCCGGGTGGGCGTGGTCGACCCGGCCCTGTGGGACCAGGTCCGCCACCTGGCGCGCTAGGAAGCGTCTTCCCCCGGGGGTCGGCACACGGCCTTGCCCCCGCCCCTGCGGGAACCCTCCCGGAGAGCGTCCGGCGACCGTGCCCGCTCCCCCCGTGGCTAGCCGATCCGGACCGTGACCTGGAACTCCTGGATGCCCTTGCAGGAGACGCCGCCCGGCTTGGTGGGCCGGGCGCACAGGGGGCGGCTGGAGGTCAGGTGGACCGTGCCGGTGGCGGCGGCGCGGTAGGCGGCGGTGGCGTCGCCGGGCTGGAGGACGATCCCGGCGTTGATCGCGGTCAGCGCGTTGCCGCTCGTGCGGACCGGCTCCCAGGGGCGGGACTTGGTGCCGTCGAGGGTGAGCCGCAGCTCGCCGCCCCGCTTGAGGCACACCGTCTTCCCCGCCGCGGCGGAGGTCAGCCGCACCTCGTCCGCGCAGCCGCCCGAGCGCGAGGGGACGGCGGACGGCTTGGTCGAGGCCGAGGGCGTGGACTGGCTGCCACAGCCTGCGAGCAGCAGGAGCAGGGCCGTCGCCGCGAGGGCGCGGGACGTCGTACGGCGCATGGGGTCCGCCTCTCCGTCGTGGCCGGTGCCACTCGGCACCGCTGGTGGTGTGACGTAACACCGGCGCGATCGGCTCCCCCGCGAACGCGCGCGTCCCGCGCGCGGACGGCTTCCGCGCGCGGGACGGGAGGTGCTGGTGGTGCGGTTCAGCTCGTGGTGACGGCGGTGTCGTCCACGACGAAGCTGGTCTGCTGGGAGGAGTCCTCGACGCCGCTGAACTTCACGGTGACCGTCTGGCCCGCGAAGGACGACAGGTCGAAGGTCTTCTGCGCGTACCCGGAGGCGGCGTTGACGTTGGAGTACGTCGCCAGGGTGGTCGAACCGGCGGTCACGGTCAGCTTGTCGTACGCGGTGCTGCCCGTCTCGGCGGTGTCGATGTGCAGGTAGAAGGTGAAGCTGGCCCGGCAGCCGGCGGGGATCGTCACCGACTGGGAGAGCGTGTCGGTGTGGCTGGAGCCGTAGCCGTCGAGCCACGCCTTGTACGAACCGGCGTGCGCGGCCTCGCCGCTGTCGGTGTTGATGACCCCGCTGCTGGCGGTCCAGGTGGTGTTGCCGGACTCGAAGCCGGGGTTGCCGAGCAACTGCGCCGAGGTGCAGGTGCCGCCGCCCCCGCCACCGCCGCCGGAGGTGAAGGCGGCCGTGCCGTTGGGGGTGCCCCAGCCGGTCGGGCCGTCGTAACCGGCGCGCGCGGTGCAGAAGTACGAGGTGGAGCAGGAGCCGTTGCTGCCGCTGGTCACGTCGTTGAGGTTCGCGGTGTGGCTGTAGGGGTACTGCGCCGGGTAGTCCGTGGCGCCCGGGGTGCCCGCCAGCGCGTAGACGCCGGCGATGATCGGGGCGGAGGCGCTGGTGCCGCCGTAGACCGCCCAGCCGGAGCCGCCGTAGGTGTCGTAGACGGCGACGCCGGTGGCCGGGTCGGCGACGGCGGAGACGTCGGCCTCCATGCGCTTGGCGCAGCCGGTGTCGGTCTGCCAGGTGGGCTTCGGGTCGTAGGCGGAGCAGCCGGAGCCGGTGCCCTCGGTGGAGCTGGTGTGCCAGACGGACTCGCTCCAGCCGCGGGAGTTGGACGCGGTGGTGAGCGCGGTGCCGCCGACGGCGGTCACGTACTGCGAGGTCGCCGGGTACTCGGCGCCGTAGGCGGAGTCACCGGCGGAGACGGTGATCGCGACGCCCGGGTGCTTGAAGTACTGGGTGTCCTCGGTGGTCTGGGAGGACGCCTCGGAGCCGCCCCAGCTGTTGGAGACGAACTTGGCGCCCAGCGAGACGGCCTCGTTCTCGGCGATGCCGAGGTCGGTGTCGTTGGCGGAGTTGGCCTCGACCAGGATGATCTTGCAGTTGGGGCAGACCGCGCTGACCATGTCGAGGTCCAGCGCCTCCTCGCCCGCCCAGCCCTTGTCGCTGGTGGGCAGCGAGGTGGTGGAGCCGGTCTGGCTGACCTGCTTGAAGCAGCCGTTGGCCTTGGTGCAGGCGGACAGGCCGTAAGTGGAACGGTAGGTGCCCAGGTCGGCCTCGGCGTTGGGGTCGTTGTAGGCGTCGACCACGGCGACCGTCATGCCGGAACCGCCGGTGGAGGGCAGGTTGTAGGCGCTGTGCAGGTTGGCCGGGGAGAGGCCGGAGGGGGTGGCGGCGGCGACCGCGGAGGCGAGCCGCTGCTTGATGTCGGTGCGGCGCTGGGCGAAGCAGGAGGCGTGGCCGGGCTTCGCGGTGGCGCACAGGTGGGTGGTGGGGACCTTCTGGCCGGCCTTGCCGGTGGGGTGGAAGGTCTGCCGGTCCGGGTCGGTCAGCGCCTTGTGGTTCTGGGCGGTGTGCGAGGTGGCGTGGGACGTGGTCGGGGCGGCGGGGCCGGCCGAGGCCGTGGGGGCCGCGGTGAATCCGGCGACGGAGAGGGCGAGGGCGGGGAGGGCGACGGCGAGGAGTCGGGGAAGACTCCGTCTCCGCCCGCCGGTGCGTGACTCACGCATGGGGTACTGCCTCCATGGGGAAGTGGGGTTCTCGCACTGGATTGGCAGGCACGTGACGCGCGTAGCGGCGGCAGGGCGCGCGGTCATGAGCATGACACTCGCAGACGTCCGGCATGTCAGTGAACATGACATGACAGGTCGCGGGAGGAACGTAGCCTCGGGGCGCCGAGGCCCGGCAGTACCGCAGGGAATTCTTTGCCCCGCCATAGAAAGCGGTTGGCCCCCTCATAGGAGGGGGCTGACGCGATCTTGTGAGCTTCCCGGGTTTGACCGGAAGAAGCCTTGTGGCAGGTGGCCGGAGAGGGGTCAGGCCCAGAGCTGGCCGTGCAGGGCCTCGACCGCCTCTTCGGTGGTCGCGGCGGTGTAGACGCCGGTGGAGAGGTACTTCCAGCCGCCGTCGGCCACCACGAACACGATGTCCGCGCTCTCCCCCGCCTTGACCGCCTTGCGTCCGACCCCGATCGCCGCGTGCAGCACGGCGCCGGTGGAGACGCCCGCGAAGATGCCCTCCTGCTGGAGGAGTTCACGGGTACGGGCCACCGCGTCGGCCGAGCCGACGGAGAAGCGGGTGGTGAGCACCGAGGCGTCGTACAGCTCGGGCACGAAGCCCTCGTCGAGGTTGCGCAGGCCGTAGACGAGGTCGTCGTAGCGCGGTTCGGCGGCGACGATCTTGACGTCCGGCTTCTGCTCGCGCAGATAGCGGCCGACGCCCATCAGGGTGCCGGTGGTGCCGAGGCCCGCCACGAAGTGGGTGACCGAGGGCAGGTCGGCCAGGATCTCGGGGCCGGTGCCGGCGTAGTGGGCGCCCGCGTTGTCCGGGTTGCCGTACTGGTAGAGCATCACCCAGTCGGGGTGCTCGGCCGCCAGCTCCTTGGCCACGCGGACGGCGGTGTTGGAGCCGCCCGCCGCCGGGGAGGAGATGATCTCCGCGCCCCACATGGCCAGCAGGTCGCGCCGCTCCTGCGAGGTGTTCTCCGGCATCACGCACACCATCCGGTAGCCCTTGAGCCTGGCGGCCATGGCGAGCGAGATACCGGTGTTGCCGGAGGTGGGCTCCAGAATCGTGCAGCCCGGGGTGAGCCGGCCGTCCTTCTCCGCCTGCTCGATCATGTGCAGCGCGGGGCGGTCCTTGACCGAGCCGGTGGGGTTGCGGTCCTCGAGCTTGGCCCAGAGGCGGACGTCGGGGGACGGCGAGAGCCGCGGCAGGCGCACCAGAGGGGTGTCGCCCACCGCGGCCAGCGGGGAGTCGTAACGCATGAGGGACCGGTGCCCGATCAGACCATGCCGCCGGCGACCGCCGGCAGGATCGTGACCGTGTCGCCGTCGGCCAGCTTGCTGTCGATGCCGTCCACGAAGCGCACGTCCTCGTCGTTCAGGTAGACGTTCACGAACCGGCGCAACTGGCCGGCGTCGACCACCCGGTCCCGGATGCCCGCGTGCCGGGTCTCCAGGTCGGCGAACAGCTCGGCGAGGGTCTCCCCGGTGCCCTCGACCGCCTTCTGGCCGTCGGTGTACTGGCGGAGGATAGTGGGGATGCGGACCTCGATGGCCATGGTTGCGGGCTCCTGTCGGAAGGGGTCGTCGGGGCTGCGGGCTCGCTACGTCAACTGTGGACGTCGGCGGTGGGCCCACACCACGGTCAGAACCATGAGCTCATCGTATCGATTCCCGGACCGCCGCCCGGAAGGCGTTCCCACATGCCGGACATTTTCCGACCGCAGCATGAGATCAGTACGCCTCGACGACCTTGATCTCCTCTTCGGTGACCTCGCCGTCCAGGATGCGGAAGGAACGGAACTGGAAGTCGCCGAGGCCGTCGGCGTCCGCCGTGGAGACCAGGACGTAGTGGGCGCCGGGCTCGTTCGCGTAGCCGATGTCGGTGCGCGAGGGGTATGCCTCGGTCGCGGTGTGGGAGTGGTAGACGATCACCGGCTCCTCGTCGCGGTCGTCCATCTCCCGGTAGAGCTTGAGCAGGTCCTGCGAGTCGAACTCGTAGAACGTGGGCGAACGGGCCGCGTTCAGCATCGGGACGAAGCGCTCGGGGCGGCCGGTGCCCTCCGGCCCCGCGACCACGCCGCACGCCTCGTCGGGGTGGTCCGCACGGGCGTGGGCGACGATCTTGTCGTACAGGTCCTGGGTGATGGTCAGCATGGTCGCCAGGATAGGAGCATGGGCCGCCCCGTACCGAGGTGCGGTACGGGACGGCCCACATGGCGGACGCCCTGAGCGGCGGCCGGCGGGAGTGCCACGAGTACTCCCGACGGCCGGGCGTCCTGGATGGTCTTGCCGGTGGGGTCAGCCCACCTTCTCCAGAGCGGGTTCGTCGCGCTCCCCGGTCTGCGGCGTACGCGACTTCATGACGAACCAGCCGATGCCGAGGGCGACGGCCCAGACCGCCATCACGTAGAGGCAGACGCGGGAGTCGGCATCGTACGCGATCAAGCCCGTGACGAAGAGCAGGAAGGCGATGGCGATGTACGAGCACACCGCGCCGCCCGGAGCCGGGAAGGACGAGGCGGGCAGGCGGCCCGCGTCGACCGCGCGGCGGTAGAGCACGTGGCTGATCAGGATCATCAGCCAGGTCCAGATGCCCGCGGCGGTGGCGATGGAGGTGACGTAGCCGAACGCCTTCGCCGGGACGATGTAGTTCAGGACCACGCCGATGCCCATGAAGAGCACCGACACGGTGACGCCGAGCGCCGGGGTCTTGGAGGCCGACAGGCGGGAGAAGACCTTGGGGGCCTCGCCGCTGTCCGCCAGGTTGCGCAGCATCCGGCCCGTGGAGTACATGCCCGAGTTGCAGGAGGAGAGCGCGGCGGTCAGGACGACGAAGTTGACGACGCCCGCGCCGGCCGGGATGCCGATCTCCGCGAACGCCTTCACGAAGGGGCTGACGCCCGCCGAGAACTCGGTCCACTTGACCACGCACAGGATCACGGTCAGGGCGCCGACGTAGAAGAGGGCGATGCGCCAGGGCAGGGTGTTGATGGCCTTCGGCAGGGTCTTCTCGGGGTCCTCGGACTCGCCCGCGGTGACGCCGACCAGCTCGACGGCGAGGTAGGCGAACATGACGCCCTGGAGCGTCATCAGGGAGGAGCCGATGCCCTTGGGGAAGAAGCCGTCGAACTGGTAGAGGTTCGCGACCGAGGCGGTGTCGCCGGCGGCGCTGAAGCCGAAGGTCAGCACGCCGAGACCGATCACGATCATGCCGATCAGGGCCGTGACCTTGACCATGGAGAACCAGAACTCCAGCTCGCCGAAGAGCTTGACGGAGATCAGGTTGACGCCGAACAGGACCACCAGGAAGACCAGCGCCGTGACCCACTGCGGGACGGCCGGGAACCAGTAGTTGACGTAGATCGCGGCGGCCGTCAGCTCGGCCATGCCGGTGACGACCCACATCAGCCAGTACGTCCAGCCGGTGAAGTAACCGAAGAAGGGACCGAGGAACTCGCGCGAGTACTCGGCGAAGGAACCGGAGACCGGGCGGTAGAGCAGCAGCTCGCCCAGGGCCCGCATGATGAAGAAGATGATCGCGCCCGCGAGGGCGTACATGAGGATCAGGCTGGGACCGGCCTTGGCGATGTTCGCGCCGGCTCCCAGGAACAGGCCGACGCCGACCGCGCCGCCGATGGCGATCATCTGGACCTGGCGGCTGCCGAGTCCTCGCTCGTACCCCTCCTCAGGGGCTTCGGTGACCTTCTCAGAGGCCATGGTGGTGCGCCTTTCTCCATGCCGACCCGTGGCCGGTCAGCGGCCTCGGATCGGGTTTCGATCCCCCCGGAACTGATGGAGCTGGGCAGGTTGCGAGCCCGCCCTTGCCTGGCCGGCGGTCGCCGGCTCGGTGGCGCACCCGGTCGAACATGGGTGGTGTTCGCCGGGCGGTCGTGAAGATTTATCACGGCCGCAACAATGATCACAGGGGGCCCGTGTGGCGCATCACACAGGAAGAAGCGGACAAAGAGCGCATGAATGGGACAGACCAGGCCGCAACGGTGACGCGATCGTTATCCGGATTTGAGCGTCCTCTGAGCGAACGCCAAATCCGGCGAATCGTTACAAACGGCTACGGCAACAGGGTTATGGCGGCAGGATTCACGGCAGCAGGGTGGAGACGAGCGTCTCCTGGAGGCCGCCGAGCCAGAGGTAGGCCAGCACCATCGGCTTGCGCGGATCGTGGTCCGGGAGGTGGTAGAGCGGATCGGTGTCGTCCTCGTCGGTGATCTCCAGACGGGCGCCGATCGCGAGCCGGAGGTCATTGAGCGCGGTCAGCCACTGCCGGGACTCCTCGGGGGAGAGCTTCAGCACCGCCACACCCTCGTCGGCCGCTGCCGAGGCGGGGGCGTCCAGGGTGCGGATCACCGCGAGCGCGTTCTCCCGCTTGCCCGCGCGCAGGTCGTTCTCGGTGTAGCGGCGGAACTCGGCCGAGTGCTCCTGGCGTTCGGCGGCCTCCGCGGCGGTGTCCGGCTCCCGCTCGGGGTCGGTGTACGCGTCCGGGAAGAGCCGGCGCAGCACCGGGTCGGCCGGCGGCTCGCTCGGGCCCTCGGTGAACAGCCCGGCCAGCGGGTCGGCGGAGGCGTCCTCGGCGGGGCCGGGACCGATCAGCTCCAGGAGCTGCACGGCCAGGGACCGGATGATGGAGATCTCGACGTCGTCGAGCGCGACGGCCGCGCCGCCGCCGGGGAGCGGTTCGAAGTGTCCGGGCATGTGTCTGGGTTACTTCCGGTCCTGCTGGAGGGTGGCCCACAGGCCGTAGCCGTGCATCGCCTGCACGTCGCGTTCCATCTCCTCGCGCGTGCCGCTGGAGACGACCGCCCGGCCCTTGTGGTGGACGTCGAGCATGAGCTTGGTGGCCTTGTCCTTGGGATAGCCGAAGTACGTCTGGAAGACGTACGTCACATAGCTCATGAGGTTGACCGGGTCGTTGTGCACGATCGTGACCCAGGGGACGTCGGGCTCGGGTACGGCGAAGACCTCCTCCGCCGACTCGGTGCGTTCGATCTCTACGGGAGCGGGTGACGTCACACAGCAATGCTGCCACGTGGCCCAGAAATCGTCACACTGACGAAATGGGAGTACCATCGCTCCTCATGAACGCAGCGGACCTTGGGCTGCCGGTCGACGTCCCCTCGACGGCGCTCTTCACGGACCAGTACGAGCTGACCATGCTGCAGGCCGCCTTGCGGGCCGGAACGGCCGAGCGGCGCAGTGTGTTCGAGGTCTTCACCCGGCGGCTGCCCGACGGCCGCCGCTACGGAGTCGTCGCGGGCACCGGGCGGGTGCTGGACGCGGTGACGAACTTCCGTTTCGACCCGCCCATGCTCGACTTCCTGCGCGAGCGGGAGATCGTCGACACGGCGACCCTCGACTGGCTCGCGGACTACCGTTTCCAGGGCGACATCTGGGGCTACCCCGAGGGCGAGGTCTACTTCCCCGGCTCTCCGGTGCTGCGGGTCGAGGGCAGCTTCGCGGAGTGCGTGCTGCTGGAGACGGTGATCCTCTCGATCCTCAACCACGACTCGGCCATCGCGGCGGCCGCCTCCCGGATGTCCTCCGCCGCCGGTGACCGGCCGCTGATCGAGATGGGCGCCCGGCGCACGCACGAGCTGGCCGCCGTGGCCGCCGCCCGCGCCGCCTACATCGGCGGCTTCGCCACCACCTCCGACCTCGCGGCGGGCTTCCGCTACGGCATCCCGACCGTCGGCACCTCCGCGCACGCCTTCACCCTGCTCCACGACAACGAGCGGGACGCCTTCCGCGCCCAGGTCGACGCGCTCGGCCCGGGTACGACGCTGCTGGTGGACACCTACGACGTCGCCGAGGCGGTGCGTACGGCGGTGGAGGTGGCCGGGACCGATCTCGGCGCGGTGCGGATCGACTCCGGGGATCTGCTGCTGGTCGCACACCGGGTGCGGCGGCAGCTCGACGAGCTGGGGGCGACCAAGACGAAGATCGTCGTCACCTCGGACCTGGACGAGTACGCCATCGCCTCGCTGGCGGCGGCACCCGTGGACGCGTACGGCGTGGGTACCCAGCTCGTGACCGGTTCCGGGCATCCGACCTGCTCGATGGTCTACAAGCTGGTCGCGCGGGCCGAGTCCGCCGACCCCGCCGCGCCGCTGGTTCCGGTGGCGAAGAAGTCCAGCGGCGGCAAGACCTCCATCGGCGGCCGCAAGTGGGCGGCGCGGCGCCTGGACGCCTCGGGGATCGCGGAGGCAGAGGTCGTGGGCACGGGTCCGGTGCCGGACGAGCTGGCCGACCGGCAGTTGCTGGTCGAGCTGGTCAAGGGCGGCGAGGTGATCGCCCGCGAGCCGCTGGACGTGGCCCGCGACCGGCATAGCGCGGCCCGCGCGAACCTGCCGCTGTCGGCGACCCAGCTCTCCCGCGGGGAGCCGGTCCTTCCGACGGAGTACGTGCACCTGGGCTCGGGTAGCTAGGGGGTGTCCCGTCGATCAGCCCGGCGTGATCGGCGAGGCGCCCCCCGAAGCGGGACCGCCGTACGCCGACCACGCCCTCTCCCGCCGGAGCCCGGAAGTCTCTAGGCTCGATTCCTTGGACCCCACTCGAAGGACACCAGCATGCGCCGCGCCTTGATCGTCGTAGACGTGCAGAACGACTTCTGCGAGGGGGGCAGCCTCGCGGTGGCCGGGGGCGCCGACGTGGCCGCCGCCGTCACCGAGCTGATCGGCCAGGCGGCCGGCTCCGGCTACCGGCATGTGGTGGCCACCCGCGACCACCACATCGCCCCCGGCGGCCACTTCGCCGACAACCCCGACTACGTCCACTCCTGGCCCGCCCACTGCGTCGCCGGCACCGAGGGCGTCGGCTTCCACCCCAACTTCGCCCCCGCGGTCGCCTCCGGCGCGGTCGACGCGGTCTTCGACAAGGGTGCCTACTCCGCCGCCTACAGCGGCTTCGAGGGCGCCGACGAAAACGGCACGACGCTTGCCGAGTGGCTCCGCGAGCGGGGGGTGGAGGAAGTCGACGTGGTGGGCATCGCCACGGACCACTGCGTACGGGCCACCGCCCTGGACGCGGCACGGGAGGGCTTCCGAACCCACGTCCTCCTGGACCTGACGGCAGGCGTCTCCCAGGAGACAACGGACCGTGCCCTGGAGTCCCTCCGGGAAGCCGGAGTAAAACTGACGGGCAAGCCGGTGGTCAGCGGATGACGTGAACCTCCGGCAAGGGGGTGAGCCCGAGCCTCTCCCCCTCAAGGAGGCACCGCGCAAGCCCTCGCGCCCTCCCCCACCCCTCGTCCCCGCCCAGCGCCTCCAGGCTCCAGCGGTCGGGGTCGCCGCTCATCTCCCCAAACACGGCGTCGATCTTCCGCAGCCCGGCGAGGACGGCCTCACCGAAAACCCCCGCCGCCACCAGCCCGGGGGCGACGCCGGTGGCGTGTTCAAGATCCAGGGCGATCTCATCCGTCACCACGCCGTGGCTCCGCACCCATCCCACCTGCTCGTCGGCGGACGCGGCCACCAGCCGCAAGGCCCCGATCACGAAGCTCCTCATGACGCCCGACGGTACCGGCCCCACGGGTCGGGTGCGGGTGCAATGTGGCTGGTCGCGCAGTTCCCCGCGCCCCTGAGGCGGGACCAGTGACGCCGGTCAGCAGCAGCCCCTGTCGTCACTGGTCGCACCTGCCCGGCGGAGCCATGTGTCGGCCACAGGTCCGCTCCCCCGACGGAACTGGTCCGACCCAAGGGGCGCGGGGAACTGCGCGACCCGCCACGACGTGCCCGCACTCGGCAACGCACCTCGACTCGCGTGACAGTCTCGCCGCTCCACCTGGCGACCGGGGGGACTGTCCGACCCGAGGGGCGCGGGAACTGCGCGACCAGCCACCACGCTCCCGCACCCGCACCCCACACCCGGCAACGCACCTCACCGCCCCGGCAGGACCGCAGGTCGCAGTAGGGAGCGGATCGGGCGCCACAGGCCGGTGGCCGATGTGCCGTCCAGGGGGGTGGTGCGCCAGACCAGGCCGTCCGGATGGTGCAGGACCGCCGTGATCTCGTCCGGGGTGGGGGGCGCCGTGTTCCCCCGGAGGTACACCGCTCGGAGACCGAGGTTGCGGAGGCGCGTCAGCGCGCGGGCGCGATTGCGGGCGTGCACCAGGACGCGGACCCCGGCGGAGCCGTGCGGCAGGTTCAACGCCACCACCACCGTGCCGTTCGGCAGTCTGCTGAAGCCTCCTGCGGCCATGCGGTCACATCCCCGTTCCGTCCGGTGTCAATAAGCCGTCCACAGGACGCACCTAAACACGATCGGCGGCAACCCGCCAGGGGATTGCCGCCGATACGTCTGTGACCTGCGATGATGCGGACTACTTCACCGCGCGGCCGACCTCCAGCTCGATCGTCGAGCCGTCCGCCGCCTCCTTGGTGATCTTGATCTTGGTGTTGGTGTCAGTGATCTTGACGCCACCGGTGGGGTTCGCCGGGTCGTAGTAGGTGTTCGCGTGGTCGTTGAAGACCGACACCCCCTTCGACGCCTTGAACTTCGTCGCGACGTCACTCTTGTGCAGCGTGATCCCGTCCGTGCCGTAGAGGCTGAAGGGCGAGTCGTACGCCTGGATGCGGTTGCGCAGCAGCGTGCCGTCGGACCACTTCATCGCCGCCGGGTGCGAGTCGACCGGCAGGATCAGACCCGTACCGGGGTGCCCGTCCGCGGAGTTGGTGTTGTTGTCCGCCTGGGAGGTGTCCCACTTCCAGATCAACAGGCCGTTCTGGTACGGGTAGTGCTCCACCCAGCCCGGCTTCGAGGCGAAGCCGAAGTTGTACGGGCCGACCTTGAGGGTCTTGTCGTACGACTCGTACTGCCGGTTCTCCGCGATGTAGTACTGCGCGTAGTCCTTGGTGAAGGACGCCCCGATCCGGGAGAAGCCGTTGGCGGCCCAACCGGCGTCCGCCGACTCGGCGTTGTCGGAGAAGACGGCCGAACCGTCGGCGGTCACCGTGATCTCGTCGGCCGCGAAGCCCTTCAGCGCGACGCCGCCGTCCGTCTGGTAGCGGAAGCGCACCTGGATCTTCTGGCCCGCGTAGGCGTCCAGCGGGAACGACAGCTTCTTGTAGGCGTCCACCGTGCCGGTGAGCGCGGGCTTGCCGGAGCCGTCCTCCGGAATGGCCGCACCGTCCACCGTGCCGTTGATCGCGGTCCAGTTGGCGCCGCCGTCGGTGGACACCTCGGTGTAGAGGTAGTCGTAGCCGGCCTCGATGTCGTACCAGCCGTCCAGGCTCAGCGTGGCCGAGGACTTGCCCGTGAGGTCGACGGACCGGGTCAGCGTGTTCTTGAGGTCGTTGCCGCTGCCGCTCCACCACTGGCTCGCGCCCTGCGCCGGGGTGACCACCTCGGTGGTGACCGCCTTGTCGGGCAGCGAAACCACCAGCCCCTGACGGTACTTGGTGTTGTACTCGGCAAGACCCAGCTTGTGCCAGGAGGAGACGCCCGCCTTGGCGGTGTCGTAGGTCAGCCAGCCCAACTGCAGCTTGTCCCAGGCGTTCATGTCGCCGGGCAGGTCACCGATGGACTCCTTGCCGGTGCCGAGCCAGGAACCGGAGGACATCAGGGTCCAGAAACCGGTGGAGTTGTCGCCCCCGGCGGTGTCGTACTCGTCCGGCAGCCCGAGGTCGTGGCCGTACTCGTGGGCGAAGACGCCGAGTCCGCCGTTCTCCGGCTGGATGGTGTAGTCGCCGACCCAGATGCCGGTGTCACCGATCTGGGTGCCGCCGAGCTTGTTGTCGGCCGGACCCGTCGCGCCCGCGTCGGTGCCGAACGCGTACCAGCGGTGGGCCCAGATGGCGTCCTCGCCCTGCGCGCCGCCGCCCGCGGACTCGTCCTCACCGGCGTGCACGATCTGGAAGTGGTCGATGTAACCGTCGGGCTCGTTGAAGTTGCCGTCGCCGTCGTAGTCGTAGCGGTCCCACTGGTCGTACTTGGCCAGCTCCGCGTGGATCTCGGCCGCGGTGTCACCGGCGGCCTCGCGGTCGGCGACCCAGGCGTTGACGCCGTCCTGGACCGCGTACCAGGCACCGGTGGTGGCCTTGTTGGAGCCGTAACGGGCCTCGTTGTAAGGGACCTTGACCCAGTCGGTGACCTCGCCGTCGACCGAGTAGCGGCCCGAGGACTGCTTCTCGTAGTACTTCTTCAGCGACTCGGTGTCCTTGCCGGTGCCGAAGTAGAGGTCCTGGTAGTGCGCCTGGTTGTAGTCCTTCTGCCAGGCCGTGGAGTTGTCCTTCTTGCGGTCCGGCGCGGCGATCTGGTTGTGCAGCGGCCCGGGGGTGCCGCCGTACCGGGAGTCGGTCTTGTCGCCGAACTCCACCAGAATGGTGAAGATCTTGTCGGTCTTCTCCCGCCCCAGCTCGACGTACTTGCTGTCGCCCTTGCGGCTCTTGAGCTGGACGACCTTGGAGCCGTGGCGGTCCTGAAGCTTCGTCTTGCCCGCGATGAGCTGGGAGACCGCCTCCCGGTGCTGGGCCTGCCGGGTCTTGCTCAGCGGACCGTCGAGGTCGTGCTTCCGCTGGGCGACCGGCGCCGGGTCGTGCCGGTTCTCGGCCGCCGACCGGGGCGCCGCGCTCGCCTCCGCGACGGCGAACGTCACGAAGGTGGCGGAGGCCGCGGCGAGGGCTACACCTATCGCCGTGGTTCTGAACGTCCAGGATCTGCTGGTCACTTGATTTCCTCCCCCGCGCCGCGCACACGGCAGGAGGGTTCCGGTTCATGGAAGGTTCCGTGCGCGCACGATCAACGCGTGTAGTCAAGTGCCGTTATTTGACTAGAGGTTTAGAAGAAAAGACAGACCTTGACTTGTACAGGACAGGTGCACTATGCGGAGCGGGGGTCCGCTTTACGGACGGCGGCGCCCCACTCAACGGGCGCGTGCATCGCCCCAGTTGGCAGGGGGCATGACTCCGTGCGCCCCCTGTGCACCGGCGCCCTGGGCAAGGTCATGCTTACCCGGCGCGTGACTCGGGCATGGACGCGGGGAGAGTCCGATGGCACCCCCACATTCATCTTCCGAGGACACGATTGCCATGCCTCGTCCGACCACCGCACAGCTCGCCTACGGTTCCTGCACCGTGATCTTCTCCACCCTCGCCATGCTGCTGCTGTCACAGACGAGTTCCGGCCCCGGGATCGCCGTGATCGCCCTGGCCGCGCTCGCCCTCGGCGTCCTGGTGGCCATGACCGTGCCGCACCCCCGCCGGGCGCGCGCCGCTCACCCCGAGACCGCGCCGCAGAGCCTGGCCGCGCCCACGCGACTGGAGAGCGCGCGCCGCGAGCCGGTCGGGGCCTCGTCCGAGCCGGTGCGTGAACGGACGGCATCCTGAGGGCAGTTCGCGCCCTGCTTCGCACGCGTACGCGGAGGGGCGGACCGGGTGTGTCGCCCCGGCCCGCCCCTCCGCGTACGTGAGCGCCGCCCTGTGCCTGCCGTCGGCTACCGCGTGCTGACCACCACCGTCTTGGCCGCCTTGTCGTGCAGACCCTGCTTGTACGGGCGGTCGAAGTAGCTCCAGCCACCACAGATCGCGGTCCAGATGCAGGCGCAGCAGAAGGCGAACGGCAGCCACAGCACCAGGGCGCGGACCAGTGAGGTCTGCGGGGAGGGCGTGGAGCCGTTGTCCAGGTTGGCCACACGCATGTGGAACCACTTCATGCCGAGCGTCTGGCCGGTCCTGGCGATCAGGATCGTGTCGTAGGCGATGTAGAGGATCGCCGCGATGATCGACTGTGCGAAGGACTTCCCGGCGTTCATGCCCTGGCCGTTCACGTCGTACTGGTGCACCCCGAACGCCCAGGTCACCAGCCAGACGACGATACCGACCATGATCATGTCGAGGATGCGGGCGATGGTGCGCTTGCCGCTCTCGGCCAGCGGGGGCATACCGGCGAGGGGGTCGGCGGGGTAACCGGGACCGCCGGGCCCTCCGGGGCCGCCGTAGGGGCCACCGCCCTGACCGCCGTAAGGGCCCCCCTGACCGCCGTACGGACCGCCGCCGTGCGGGGCGTCGTACGGGTTGCCCGGGCCGTAGGGACTTCCGCCGGGCTGCTGCGGGCCGCCGGGGGGTGGGGGTGGCGGCTGACCGCCGGGTGGCTGCCGGCCGCCGTGCGGGGCGTCGTACGGCGAGCCCCACCCCTGCTCCGACGGGGGGCGCTTCCTCAGCGGATCGTCGTCGGGGGGCTGCGGGCCGGAGCCGGAGGGCGGTTCGCTGCTCATGGCCCGAGTGGACCGCGAACGCCCCGGCTCCGCATCCGGCGGGCGGCCGTACGGAGTACCGTCCGGCGCCCTCAGTCCGCCACGAAGGTGTGCGCCGCCTTGTCGTGCCAGCACTGGCGCCAGGGGCGGTCGAACAGCCCCCACAGCACGCCGATCGCCCCGATCCCGAGGAGTCCGGGCACGCAGTACACCAGCCAGCGGCGCAGCGCAGCCCCGAACGTCGGCGGCTCGTGCGCCTCGATGTCCCGCACCTGGAGCCCGACCAGCCGCTTGCCGAGGGTGCGGCCCCACTTCGCGGTGGGCAGCACCTCGTAGGCCACGCCGAAGAGGAGCAGTACGGCGAGGACGACGGCCAGGTACGTGCCGGTCGTGCCGTCGATCAGCCAGACGGTGACGGTACGGCCCGACAGCCGGGCCTCGTCGATCTTGTGCCGCAGGTGGTCCACGGTACGCACCCCGAGGGGTACGGCGGCGGCGGCCGTGACCGCGCCGACGAAGAGGCTGTCGATGAGCCGCGCGACCAGCCGTTTGCCGAGCCCCGCGGGCCGCCCCGCCGCCTGCCGCCGGGCAGCGGCGAGGAACGGGTCCTCCACCACCGGCTTCCACGGCGCGACCGTCTGTTCCTCCCCTCCCCCGGCCAGCTGATGCACCTGCTGAGCCCACGACGCCTGCCCGCCTCCGGCGTTCCGCGCGACGGGATCGGGCGCGGTGGGACCACCCATCTGCCCGCTCCGCGCCCCGGGCACGACGGCCCCGAACCCACCGGGCACACCTGGGGCACCCGGCGGGGTGACGACGTTGAAGCCCAGGGCGGCCGCGCCTTCGGCACCGGGACGGCCACCGGCCCCGGCAGGGGCCTGCGCACCGGGGAGGTTCCCGGCATGGGCGGGACCGAAGCCACCGGCGCCCGCGGCGGGACTCTGAGCACCGTGCGGGCTTCCTGCCTCGGCGGGAGCCCGCCCACCGGGACGGCTGTCGGTTCCGCCCCGGCCCTGCGCACCGGGAGCGCCGACGGCGCCGAACCCACCGGCCGCACCCTGCGCTTCGGGTCCGGATGCGGCAGGGCCGTTCGCCCCGCCAGGAGGGCCGGCCGGAGCCCAGCTCCCGGGCTCCTGACCTCCCGCCGCGGGAGCACCGTCGCCCCCGCCGGAGGCATCCCCCTGCCGAGCGGCGAACTGGCCGCCCGACGCCACGGGCACCCCCTCGCCCGGTCCCCGCGCCCCCGGGACTCCCCCGCCGACCGGCCCCTGCGGAGCCGCTCCGAACCCGGAGCCGTCCGCCCCCTGGGGACCGCCCTGCGCGAAGGGAGCCGCATCCGCCCCCGGCACCGAACCGTCGCCGCCCGCACCGAACCCTGACGCCCCCTGAACCGGCGGGGCCCCCGGCCCCGGCGTGGGCCGACGGCTCAGGAACGTGTCCGCCACAGGCGCGTCCGTGTCCCACGCGGGGCTGCCCGTGGGCGGCTCCTCGTCGAAGAAGTGGGGCCCCGTGTCCTCGACCACCGCGGGGCTGGCGGCGCGGCCCATGGGCGGGGCGAGCGGCTCGCCGTCGGCCGGGGCGGGACGGCTGGTGCCGGGCATCCAGGCCGTGCCGTTCCAGTAGCGGACGTAACCGGGAATGGACGGGTCCGGGTAGTAGCCCTCACGGGGCCTGTCGTCACCGTGGGCCGGCGTAGGGGCGCTCATGTCCGTCCCGTATCTGCTCGGAGGTGGGATAGGAACCCCCACATCTATCAGACCCGCGCATCCGGCACCGCCAGTCCGGCCGGACCCACCCTTTCCGGGCGATGCCGGACCTCTGCGCGAGGGAGCGGGGGAAGCGGGAAGCGGGGAAGGGGGGAAGGGGGGAAGCGCGGAAACAGGGAAGCGGGAAAAAAACTTCCCGGAAGTCGCGTAATGGCGGAGCCTCTGCTCCCTCTCCCTTCCCGTGGGCCCGCCGAGGAGGCCCCGGTGAGAGAGGAAACGCAGGTCATGGAGCACACGGTGGTGGAACGGGAACTGGAGCTCAAGCTCATCCTTTCGCCCGAGCGGAGCATCCCCGTCCCGGCGCGGCTGAGCTACCGCTCGGACGACCCGTACGCGATCCACGTCACGTTCCACATCAACTCCGACTTCCCCGTCAACTGGACGTTCGCCCGCGAACTGTTGGTGGAGGGCGTGTTCCGGCCCTGCGGGCACGGGGACGTGCGGGTGTGGCCGACGAAGGTGAACGGCCGCAGTGTCGTGCTGATGGCGCTCAGTTCGCCGGACGGCGACGCCCTGCTCGAGGCTCCGACGCCGCAGGTCTCGGCGTGGCTGGAGCGGACGCTGCGGGTGGTGGCGCCGGGTGCCGAGGCGGAGCAGTTGGGGATCGACGCCGCGCTCGACCAGTTGCTCGCCAGGTGAACGGCCCGGCACCCGGAGGGCGTTCAGAAGAGCTTGCCGGGGTTGAGGATGCCGAGCGGATCGAAGACCTGCTTCACCGCGCGCTGCATCTCGATCCCGACGGGCCCGATCTCCCGCGCCAGCCACTCCTTCTTCAGCACCCCCACCCCGTGTTCCCCGGTGATGGTGCCGCCGAGTTCGAGCCCGAGCGCCATGATCTCGTCGAAGGACTCGCGGGCGCGGCGGGACTCGTCGGGGTCGAGGGCGTCGAAGCAGACGGTGGGGTGGGTGTTGCCGTCGCCCGCGTGCGCGCAGAGCCCGATGGTGAGGTCGTACTTGGCGGCGATCCGCTCGACGCCGGCGAGCATCTCGCCGAGCCGGGAGCGGGGCACGCACACGTCGTCGATCATCGTCGTGCCCTTGACCGCCTCCAGCGCGGTCAGCGAGAGCCGCCGGGCCTGGAGGAGGAGTTCGGACTCGGCGGCGTCCTCGGCGGGCACCACCTGGGTGGCACCCGACTCCTCGCACAGCGCGCCGAGGGCGGCGAGGTCGGCGGCGGGGTCCGGGGTGTCGAAGGCGGCCAGCAGCAGCGCCTCGGTGGTCTCGGGCAGCCCCATGCGGGCGAAGTCGTTGACCGCCTTGACGGTCGTACGGTCCATCAGCTCCAGCAGGGACGGCACATGGCCGCCCGCCATGATCCGGCACACCGCGTCGCAGGCGTCGGCCGCCGAGGCGAACTCGGCGGCCAGCACCAGTTGCGCGGGCGGCTTGGGGCGCAGGCCGAGCACGGCCCGTACGACGATGCCGAGCGAGCCCTCGGAGCCGACGAACAGCCGGGTGAGGTCGTACCCGGCGACGCCCTTGGCGGTGCGGCGCCCGGTGGACATGAGCCGGCCGTCGGCGAGGACGACGTCGAGGCCGAGGACGTACTCGGCGGTGACCCCGTACTTGACGCAGCACAGCCCGCCCGAGGCGGTGCCGATGTTCCCGCCGATGGTGCAGGTCTCCCAGCTGGAGGGGTCCGGCGGGTAGTACAGGCCGTGGTCGCCGACGGCGCGGGAGAGCGTGGCGTTGACGACGCCGGGCTCGACGACGGCGACCCGGTCCACGGGGTTGATCTCCAGGATGCGGTCCATCTTCGTGAGGGACAGCACGATGCAGCCCTCGGAGGCGTTGGCCGCGCCGGAGAGCCCGGTGCGCGCCCCCTGCGGGACGACCGGCACGCGCAGCTCGGTGGCGGTGCGCATGACGTGCTGGACCTGTTCGACGGTGCGGGGCAGCACGACGACGGCGGGCGTCCCGGCCGGGCAGAAGCTCGCCATGTCGTTGGCGTAGGAGACGGTCACCTCGGGGTCGGTCAGCACGGCCTCGGCGGGCAGACCCGCGAGGAGCCGGTCGGTGAGGCTGCCGACGGTCACGGCGTCGTCGTCGCGGGGCGCTTCGATACGGCTCATGATCCGAGCGTCGCACTCGGGGCCATCGGTGTGAACCCCGCACGCGCCGCCCTTGAGCCACCCGGAGGCGCTTGTCGTATTGGCGCACAGTTGCCGCATGGAGAAGCGACAGTACGGGCACGCCGGTCCCGGTACGTCCCCGGTGGCCGAGTCCGCGCCGCGCCGTCCCCGGCGGTGGCCCCGGCGGCTGCTGGCCGTCGCGCTGGTGAGCGGGGCGGCGGCGGGCGCCGTCCTTGCTCTGCCGTCCCCCGGACCCCAGCCGCGCGAGCAGCGTCCCCCGTCCCCGGCACCGGCGCCGGACCTCCGGGCGAGGGCGCTGACGGCGGTCACCACCGGGCTGCCGGCCGCGCTGCCCCAGCTCACGGAGCTGATCGCACGGCAGGAGAGCGTGGTGCGGCAGCGGCCGACCGACGCGGCGGCCTGGGCGGCGCTGGGCGCGGCGTACGTGGCGCGGGGGCGGCAGACGGCCGACGCGGCGGACTTCCCGAAGGCGGAGCGGGCGCTGAACAGCTCGCTCCGGGTGAAGAGCACCGGGAACGCGGAGGCGCTCGGCGCGCTCACGGCGCTGGCCAACGCGCGCCGGGACTTCCCGGCGGCGAAGCGGTACGGCGAGCAGGCGCTGAAGCTGACGCCGAAGCGCTGGTCGGCGTATCCGCCGCTGATCGACGCGTACAACGGGCTCGGTGACTACACCGGGGCCCGCCGCACCCTCGACAAGCTGATGGCGCTGCGCACCTCCCCGGCCGAGCGGCCCGCCGTGATGGCGCGGGCGGCCGCCGTCTACCGGGACCGGGGCTGGCGCGAGGACGCGGTGGCGCAGTTGACGGACGCGGCGGCTGCCGCCGGTACGCCCGCCGAGCGGGCGGCCTGGCTGGCCGGGGTCGGGCAGCTGGCCTGGGAGCGGGGCGACCGGGACGACGCGCTGCGGCACTTCGAGGCGGCCCTGCGGCTCGATCCGGCGCAGGGCACGGCGGTGACGGGCCGGGCGCGGACGCTGGCCGCGCTGGGCCGCACGGACCAGGCGCTGACCGCGTACCGGGATGCCCTGGCCAAGCAGCCCGATCCCGGGACCGCCCTGGAGTTCGGGGAGTTGTACGAGTCGCTGGGCCGCACGCGGGACGCCGGGAAGCAGTACGCGGCGGTACGGACGCTGGCCGAGCGGGGCGCCTCCGGCGGGGTGGACGAGGAGCTGGTGCTCGGGCGTCTGGAGGCGGACCACGGCGATCCGGACGAGGCGGTGACCCGGCTGCGCGCGGAGTGGAAGCGCCAGCCCGGCATCGAGGTGGCGGACGCGCTGGGCTGGGCGCTGCACCGGGCGGGCGACGAGGAGGAGGCGCTGAAGTACGCCACCGTCGCGACCGACAAGGCGAAGGGCGGTGGGGTGCGCAGCGCGTCGCACGCCTTCCACCGGGGCATGATCGAGCGGGAGTTGGGGCATGTCGGGCCCGCCCGGCGGCAGTTGTCGGACGCGCTCCTGGTGAACCCGTACTTCTCGCCGGTGTGGGCGCCCAAGGCGCGGCGGGCGGTGGCGGGGCTGGGCGATCCGGAGGACGGGACGCTGCCGGAGGACGCGCTGTAGCGCGCTGTGGGGGCGCCGGTCGCTCGCAGCGTTGGGCGCCCCCCACTCGCCTACAGGTTGCCGCGCTTGGCCTGCTCTCGCTCGATCGCCTCGAACAGGGCCTTGAAGTTGCCCTTGCCGAAGCCCATCGAGCCGTGGCGCTCGATGAGTTCGAAGAAGACGGTCGGCTTGTCCTGGACCGGCTTGGTGAAGATCTGCAGCAGATAGCCGTCCTCGTCGCGGTCGGCGAGGATCTTCAGCTCGTGCAGGGTCTCGATCGGCACGCGGGTGTCGCCGACCCACTCGCCGAGGGTGTCGTAGTAGGAGTCCGGGGTGTCGAGGAACTGGACTCCGGCCGCGCGCATGGTGCGGACGGTGCGCACGATGTCGTTGGTGTTCAGCGCGATGTGCTGGACGCCCGCGCCGCCGTAGAACTCCAGGTACTCGTCGATCTGGGACTTCTTCTTGCCGACGGCGGGCTCGTTGATCGGGAACTTGACCTTGAGGGTGCCGTCCGCGACCACCTTGGACATCAGCGCGCTGTACTCGGTGGCGATGTCGTCGCCCACGAACTCCTTCATGTTCGTGAAGCCCATGACCTTGTTGTAGAACTCCACCCACTCGTTCATGCGGCCGAGTTCGACGTTGCCGACGCAGTGGTCCACGGCCTGGAAGGTGCGCTGGGCGGGGGGCGCGACGATGGGCTCGGCGGCGGCGTACCCGGGCAGGTACGGGCCGTCGTAGCCGGAGCGCTCGACCAGGGTGTGGCGGGTCTCGCCGTAGGTGGAGATGGCGGCGAGGACGACGGTGCCGTTCTCGTCCTTCACCTCGTACGGCTCGGCCAGCGGGCGGGCGCCGTGCTCGACGGCGTAGGCGAAGGCGGCACGGGCGTCCGGGACCTCGATGGCGAGGTCGACGACGCCGTCACCGTGCTCGGCGACGTGCCGGGCGAGGAACTCGCCCCACGGGGTGCTGGGCTTGATCACCGAGGTGAGCACGAAGCGGGCGGAGCCGCTCTCCAGGACGTAACTCGCGGTCTCCCGGCTGCCGTTCTCCGGTCCGGAGTAGGCGACCAGGGTCATGCCGAAGGCGGTGGAGTAGTAGTGCGCGGCCTGCTTGGCGTTGCCCACGGCGAAGACGACCGCGTCCATTCCCTTGACCGGGAAGGGGTCGGCCTGCCGGGCGGTGTCGGGAGTCTGGTGTGTGGTCTGCGTCATAGCCGAAGGGTGGCTCCGGTCCGCAAGGTGCGCAATAGTTCGCGTAGTGACTGGGCAGTCTGTTCAGCCGTACGGCCGTACCGGCGGGCTTTCTGTACAGGATGACCATCCCGGGAGGGCGTCGTGGCGATCGATCAACTGGACGGCCGGATCATCGTGCTGCTTGCCGAGGAACCGCGCATCGGCGTGCTGGAGATGTCCCGCCGCCTCGGGGTGGCCCGGGGTACGGCGCAGGCGCGGCTCGACCGGCTGCGGGCGGGCGGGGTGATCCGCGGCTTCGGTCCGCAGGTGGACCCGGCGGCCCTCGGCTACCCGGTCACGGCCTTCGCGACGCTCCAGATCCGCCAGGGCCGGGGGCCGGACGTACGGGCCCACTTGTCGGGCGTGCCGGAGGTGCTGGAGCTGCTGACCACGACGGGCACCGGCGACATGCTCTGCCGCCTGGTCGCCCGCTCCAACGCCGACCTCCAGCGTGTGATCGACCGGGTGGTGGGGTTCGAGGGGATCGAGCGGGCGTCGACGACGATCGTGATGGAGACACCGGTGCCGCTGCGGATCATCCCACTGGTGGAGCAGGCGGCGGGGGAGACTCCCTAGGGAGCCCGCGAAGACCGGGAAGGCGCCGCCCTGGGCCGGTCTGACCATTCCCGTCGTCGCCCGGAGGGCGGCCGCGCGGCAGACGAGAATCGTCAGACAGGCCCTAGCAGCTCGGGATCCTGCCCTTGCCCTTCTCCAGGGCGACCAGCGAGTTCACGGCGCCCTTGAGGTCGGTGACCGCGACGAGGCGCAGCCCCTTGGGCAGCTCGGCCTTGGCGTCCGCGCACTCGGCCTTCGGCACCAGGAAGACGGTGGCGCCGTCGCGCCGGGCGGCCCGCGTCTTCAGCGGCACCCCGCCGACCGCGCCGACCTTGCCGTCCGCGTCGATGGTGCCGGTGCCGGCGACGGTACGGCCGCCGGTCAGGTCGCCTCCGCTGCCGTCGCCGTCCAGCTTGTCCACGATGCCGAGCGTGAAGAGCAGCCCGGCGCTGGGTCCGCCGACGTTGGCGAGGCGCAGGTCGACCTTCACGTGGCCGGAGTCCAGGTGCAGGTAGTCCAGCGCGGCGTCGGTGGCGGCGTTCTGGGACTCCTGCATCTGCGCGGAGTTGTGCTTTTCGATCTCCTTGAGGGAGTTGCCGGTCGGGTACACCGAGCCGTAGGGCATGACGGCGCGATCGGTCCGGAACCAGTTGTCCACGACGTCCCCGAGGCTGACGCGCGCGTCCGGCGAGGTCGCCTCGATGGTCGTCATCCGCAGCTCACCGCTGGTCTTCCTGACCGGCGCCCCGGACACCGTGATCACCGGCGTCCCCCGGTTCTCCCCCAGCACGTTCGCCGTCATCCCCGGCTGCGCCACCGCGAACGGCAACGGCGCGACAGCCACCGTGACAATCAGCCCGACCACGGGCACAGCACACACGGCAACGGCCTGAAGACGCGAGAGACGAGAGAACACGCCCACAATCTAACGCGCCGGGTGGGACGGGGCGGGGGCGGCTCCGGGTGGGAGTGGGGCGCGGGTGGTGAGCGGACGGAGGAGCGCGCCCGGCCACGTGCCCGCGGGCAGCGGGCCAGGAGCGGGCGGCACACCTGCCGGGCACACCTGCCGGGCGGACGGGCCGTGGGCGCGGGCGCGGGCGCGGGCGACGCGACCGGGACCCGGCGCCGGAAAGACCGCACGCCGAAGCCGGTGGGCGCGCGCCCACTCCTCCGTCGGACCTCGCGTCAGCGGAGCGCCTCGGAGATCTCCTGGGCCGCTTCCAGGACGCGGGGGCCGACGCGGTCGGGGATGGCGTCGGTGAGCATGACGACGCCTACGCTGCCTTCGAGGCCGGTGACGCCGATCAGGGGGGCCGCCGCACCGCTGGCTCCGGCTTCGAGTTCGCCGTGGGTGAGGGTGTAGCCGGGGTGGCCGGCGCGGGAGTGGCGGGCGGCGAGGATGGCCTTGCCCGCGGCGCCTCGGTCCAGGGAGTGGCGGAAGCCCGCGCGGTAGGCGACGTGGTAGTCGGTCCAGGTGGGCTCGACCACGGCGACGGCGAGCGCCTCGGTGCCGTCGACCAGGGTGAGGTGGGCCGTCGCCCCGATGTCCTCGGCGAGCGAGCGCAGCGCGGGAAGCGCGGCCTCCCGTACGAGGGGGTGCACCTGACGGCCGAGGCGCAGCACCCCGAGCCCGACCCGGGCACGGCCGCCGAGGTCGCGGCGTACCAGGGCGTGCTGTTCGAGCGTGGCGAGGAGGCGGTACACCACCGTGCGGTTCACTCCCAGCCGGGTGGACAGCTCGGTGACGGTCAGCCCGTGGTCCGTGTCGGCCAGCAGCTTGAGGACGCGCAGTCCCCGGTCGAGCGTCTGGGAGGTCTCCGCGGTCACGACGCCCACTCCTTCGGCGGTGAGGTCGACGCCCGCGAGCGACGGCCGGCACCGGGCGGATCCCGTCGGCGACGCGCTGCGAGGGCACCGATCGGCAGGACGGCCCGGCGGCTCCGGGCCCTGTCGCTTTCACGGCTGCGCTCCGCGGCGGCGCTGCCACGGGGCGTATGCGTAGCGGGACAGTAGCGAAGCGGGTTCGCTCAGCGGAAGGCTTCGTCCACAATCCGGGCGGGGAGCGGGGCGGAGTGCGCGTTTTGCCCGTTTATGGCGGGCCGGAGACGGGCCCCGGGCTGTCCTGCACGGGGTCCGGGGCAGAGCCCCGTGAGTCGCGCTTATCGGCAACCCGGACGGGCGGACGGGCTGGAAATCCGCGTCGGACCCAGCGGAGCGTCACCGCATCCGCGTCGCCCACTCCTGCACCTTCTCGATCCGCTGCCTGAGCTGTCCCGCTGTGGCCTCCGCGCTCGGCGGCCCCCCGCACACCCGCCGCAGCTCGGTGTGGATCACCCCGTGCGGCTTGCCACTCTGGTGCACGTACGCGCTCACCATCGTGTTGAGCTTCTTGCGGAGCTCCATCATCTCCTTGTGGCTGACCACGGGGCGCCGCTCGGCGGGCAGCTCCAGCAGGTCGGCCTCGGCGTCCGGCTTCTTGCGGCTGTGCGCGATCTGCCGCGCCTGCCGCTTCTGGAGCAGCATCTGCACCTGGTCGGGTTCGAGCAGCCCCGGGATGCCGAGGTAGTCCTGCTCCTCCTCGCTCCCCGGATGCGCCTGCATACCGAACTCGGCACCGTCGTACAGCACCCGGTCGAAGACCGCCTCGGACTCCAGCGCCTCGAAGGAGAACTGCTCCTGCTCGCCGGTGTCCTCGTCCTGCTGCTTGTTCGCCTCGTCCATCTCCTTCTCGGACTCGGCGTACGGGTCCTCCTCGCCCTGCTTCTTCGGCTTGTCGAGGGCGTGGTCGCGCTCCTTCTCCATCTCGTTGGCGAAGGTCAGCAGGTCGGGAACGGTCGGCAGGAAAACGGACGCGGTCTCGCCGCGCCGCCGGGACCGTACGAAACGCCCGACGGCCTGCGCGAAGAACAGCGGTGTCGAGATCGTCGTCGCGTACACGCCCACCGCGAGCCGCGGCACGTCGACGCCCTCGGACACCATGCGGACCGCGACCATCCAGCGGTCGTTGCTCGCGCTGAAGTCGTCGATCCGCTTCGAGGCGCCGGTGTCGTCGGACAGGACCAGCGTGGCCTTGGTGCCGGTGATCTCCCGGATGAGCTTGGCGTAGGCGCGGGCGGAGTCCTGGTCGGAGGCGATGACCAGGGCACCGGCGTCCGGGATCGCCTTCCTGACCTCGGTGAGCCGCTGGTCGGCGGCGCGCAGCACGCTCGGCATCCACTCACCGCGCGGATCGAGCGCCGTACGCCACGCCTGGCTGACGGCGTCCTTGGTCATCGGTTCGCCGAGCCGGGCCGCGATCTCGTCGCCCGCCTTGGTGCGCCAGCGCATCTGGCCGCTGTAGCTGAGGAAGATCACGGGGCGGACGACGTGGTCCGCGAGCGCGTTGCCGTAGCCGTAGGTGTAGTCGGCGGCGGAGCGCCGGATGCCGTCGTCGCCCTCCTCGTACGTGACGAAGGGGATCGGGTTGGTGTCCGAGCGGAACGGCGTACCGGTCAGCGCCAGGCGCCGGGTCGCCGGCTCGAACGCCTCCAGACACGCCTCGCCCCAGGACTTGGAGTCACCGGCGTGGTGGATCTCGTCCAGGATCACCAGCGTCTTGCGCTGCTCGGAGCGGTTGCGGTGCAGCATCGGGCGCACGCCGACACCGGCGTACGTCACGGCGACCCCGTGGTAGTCCTTGCCGACCGGGCCCGCGCTGTACTCCGGGTCCAGCTTGATCCCTATCCGGGCCGCGGCCTCCGCCCACTGCTTCTTCAGGTGCTCGGTCGGCGCGACGACGGTCACCTGCTGCACGACATGGTGGTGCAGCAGCCAGGAGGCCAGCGTCAGCGCGAAGGTCGTCTTGCCGGCGCCAGGGGTGGCGACGGCGAGGAAGTCACGCGGCTGCTCCTGGATGTACTTCTCCATCGCCCCCTGCTGCCAGGCACGCAGCTTGCTGGCGGTGCCCCAGGGGGCGCGGCCGGGGAAGGCGGGGGACAGATGGTGGGAGGCGGCTGAAGTGGCGGCGGTGGTAGTCACGGTCTCCGGGGTGGGGGCTTGGGGCGGCTCGACTACGAAGAACAACCGGGCCACCCTACCGGCGCGGGACCGCCCCCCGAGGGCGGACGAGGCGGACGCCGACCGGGTTGGGACCGACGTCACATCAGTCACTCCGACAGGTCACGCAGCGCCTCGGCGATGGCCTTGACCTCTTCCGTGTCCCCCGTCGCCACACCGATGACGAGCCGCTCGGCCGCTTCGATGTCCGGTCGCAACTGCACGTCGTTCATCGCCAGAAAGACGACGCAGGACACCCAGGCCGTGCGCTTGTTCCCCTCGATGAAGGGGCGGTTGATCGCCAGCGACTGCAGGAGCGCAGCCGCCTTCTCGAACAGATCGGTGTACGCCTCCCGCCCGAACACCGAGGCCGAGGGGCGGCGCACGGCGGACTCCAGCAGCCCCAGGTCGCGTACGACGATGTCCTGGTCATCGACGGCACGCGCCGCGATGGCCAGGACATCCTCGGCCGACAGATAGATGTAGGTCACTTGAGCCGCTCCCGGAGTTCGGCCCACTTGGCGGTCTGCTCCTTCGCGGCCTTGCGGACCAGTGCCTCGTGAGCCGTCCGAGCCAGATAGTCGTCCACGGCTCTCAGCAGTATGGCGTGCATGCTGACACCCTCTTCTTCGGCTCGCAGCTTCAGTGCTTCCGTCTGGTCGCCGCGGAGACGCAGATTCATCGCCATACCAAAACGGTACCACCACGTGGGGTCATATTGGTACTACTCGCCCGCCTGCTCGCCCAACCGCGTCGTCACCCAGGCCCCCGCCAGGGCCACCCCCGCCATCGGCAGGAAGACGACCGCGAAGGCGGCGGGGTGGGAGCCGGTGACGTGCGCCGCCGCCGCGGTCGCCGTACCGCCGCCGCCCAGCGCGGCGAACGCCGCGCCCGCCGCCGCGAGCAGGACGACGTTGGACAGGGCGTCGGAGATCTGGAGCGCGGCGGAGTTGGCACCCGCCTCCTCGGGAGCGGAGAGCCGGAGCAGCAGCACGCTGGTGGAGCTGATCACGAGCCCCATCCCGAAGCAGCCGAACCCCCAGGCGACCGCGACGGTCCACACCGGCACGGCGGGCAGCAGCACGCTCGGCGCGGCGGCGATCGCGCCCGCGACCAGCAGCATCCCGAACGTCATCAGCCGCTCCCGGTACGGCGCGGTCGCGGGCCGGGACTGCACCCACGAGGCCAGCGCCCAGGTCGCCCCGCCCGCGGCCAGCGAGAACCCGGCGAGGGTCGGCGAGAGCCCCCGCTGGGTGACGAGCATCAGCGGCACGAACGACTCGGCGGCGATGAAGGACCCCGCGGACACCCCGCGCAGCAGTACGACGGCGGGCAGCCCGCGCGCGGCGCGGTAGGTACCGCGCGGCAGCAGCCGGAGCGTGGCGGGCACGAGCAGCACGGCACCGGCGAGTCCGGGCAGCACGGACAGGGGCCGCAGGTCCTGGGCGGCGTACTGGAGCAGCCCGGCGCCGACGGACACGGCGAGCGCGAGCCGGATGCGGCGCCGGTCGGGCGAGGAGGCGCCGCGCGTCCCGACCGGTCCGCCGGCCCGGCGCCGGATCTGCGGCAGGGCGAGCCCGACCGGCAGCACGACGAGCGCCGGGATGCCGAGGAACACCCACCGCCACCCCAGATGCTCGGTCACCGCACCCGAGGCCAGTGGCCCGACGACGGACGGCACCACCCACGCGGCCGCGAACGCCGCCATGATCGCGGGCCGCAGCCGCTCGGAGTAAGCCCGCCCGACGACGACGTACAGCGCGACGATCACCAGTCCGCCGCCGAGTCCCTGTACCGCCCGCCCCAGGATGAACACCCACATCGCCCGCGCGGTCCCGGCCACCACGAGCCCGCCCGCGAACGCCCCGATCCCCGCGCTCAACGCCCCGAGCGGCCCCCGCCGGTCCGCCCACTGCCCGGCGAGCACCATCCCGGTGAGGCTGGTGGTGAAGTACCCGGAGAACGCGAACGCGTACAGCGCCACCCCGTCCAACTCCCGCGCGGCCACCGGCATCGCGGTCCCGACGGCGGTCGCCTCGAAGGCGATGAGCAGCACCACGGACACGACCCCGACACTGAGCGCCCGATACGTCCGCCCCAGCACGCCGCCCTCATCGGGCTCGGCGACTACATCCACCACGGCACTGTCGGGCTGCTCAACTGCGGTCATGCGGGCCAGCGTAAGGCCCGTTCCCCCCTTTGACCCCTGTCCGGAGTCCCGCCACTCCTACTCCGTTGGCCCTACTCCCCGCCCCCGCTCGTGAACGCCCCATGACAGTCACATTGCACCCCTTGCCCCACCCTCGGACCCCCGCCTACGTTCATTCCACGACACACGGCCGTGTGCCCGAGTGGCTCAGGGACTCGCCTGCAAAGCGAGTTACGCGGGTTCGATTCCCGCCACGGCCTCCATCAAGTGCTCCCGCGCGGAGCCCACCGAGGCAGCCGCAGGCGTCACGGCGCCGGTGATCCGGCCGCAGGCGTCAGAGCGCTCCGCCCGCCTCGTCCTGGAACAGTTCCGTCCAGTAGTGCCAGTCCGTCGACGGGTCGGTGCCCGTGGGGTCGAGGGTGGCCAGCGTGTCGAGCATCGTCAGCGCGAGCTGGTCGTACGCGGACGTCGTCAGCTCGTGGGAGAGGTGGTCGTCGATCGTGCGTTCGTGGTGGAGGAGCCAGAGGGTGTAGGCGAGGGTGGAGGTGTCGGTGTTCAGGGGGTGGAGGGTGCCGTCCGGCTCGGAGTAGCTGAGGACGGCGCCGGTGCGGCCGTCGAGCACCAGGCTGGTGTCCTCCACCAGGTGGCCGAGGCGGACCAGGTGGTCGGCGTGGGCGGGGAGGAGGTCGAGGGGGTAGTCCTCGGCGGCCTCTTCCGTGAAGTACTCGGTGAGCGTGCGCAGCGGGCCGTCCGCGTCCGCGTGGAACAGCACCGCCTCCTCCGGCAGCCCCGTCTCCCGCAGGAAGCGACGCGTCGGTTCGTGGGTGAGCGTGCGGGGGAAGTCCACCTCCTCGAAGCGGACCACCCGGCCCGAGCCGAACTCCTCCTCCAGGAGCCGGCCGGGGAGGTCGAGGGTGAGACCGCCGGAGCGGCTGGGCGCGGCGACCAGGGACAGCGGGCGGATCAGGGCCGCCACCTTCCAGTAGGCCGGGACTGCGCCGTCGGTGCCCTCCTCGAAGAGCGCGAGCAGCTTGCGGGACGCCTCGGCCGCCGTCTCCGTGCCGTACCGCCCGCGCAGGCTCGCGAACCGGCCGCGCAGGCCCGCCAGTTCCTCGGTGACGGCGGCGAAGCGCAGCAGGGTGGCCAGGGAGGGGGCGAAGGGGTGCGCGTCGGCGGGGTCGTACAGGTACGCCGTCGTCAGCTCGCCCGTCACTCCGTCGAGCAGGATCGACTGCTGCTCGAGGCCGGCCGGGCCGAGCAGTTCGCCTATGACCAGCCGGTCCCGCAGTTCCTCCGCGAGCCGGAAGGGGCCCTCGGCCGCCTCGGCGGCCTCGCCCAGGCGGCGCAGTCCGTGCGTGCGGAGCGCGGCGAAGGTCAGCAGGCCGGTGTGCGCGGGCAGTCCGGGGCCGGAGAGCAGGCCGCGCGTGGGCGCGTGGGTGACGTAGCGGTCCAGCTCGGCCTCGGTCAGTGTGATCGCCGTGACCTCGGTCTCGGTCGTGCTCATCGCTTCCCCCGCGATCTTCATCGGTACGTCGGTACGTCGTCGTACGGCTTCCCTGAGAACGGGACGCGTCCGGGCTCACCCGCAGCACGCGGCCGGGACACCCACCGTCCGGAACATTACGCCGCGCCACTGACAACGGCCCGTCAGTAAAGACGCCCCACCCCCGCCGCACGTTGCGTCACGGCGTGAGAAAAGGACGTGACGTACGAGACACCCCCCGCCCCGGAGCACCACGCACCGGGCGCCGCCCCTCACGTCAGGTGAAGTAGATCCCGCCGAGGACCACGACGATCGCCGCCACGATGAACAACAGCACCCACAGGAACAACTTGCCCACGCTCGGGGCCGGTTCGTAACGAGGTTCGTCTGTCACTGCGAGGTCACCACTGCTGCTTGAGGCCGGATCGGGAGGCGGTTGACCGGGCGGCCGGTGGCCGCGCGGACGGCGGAGGCGACGGCGGCCGGGGCCGTGACCACCGGCACCGCCGAGACCGACTTGGCGCCGAAGGGCGCGACCACGTCCCGCTCCTCGACCAGCTTCACGATACGGATGTCCGGCGCGTCCAGCGACGTCGGGAGGGCGTAGCCGGTCAGATCCGGGTGCCGGATCAGACCGCGCGGGGTGCGCAGGTTCTCGGTGAGCGCGATGCCCACCCCCTGCGTGACCCCGCCCTCGATACGGGCGCGCAACTGCGCCGGGTTCAGCACCCGGCCCACGTCCTGCGCGACCGCCAGCTCGACCACGCGGACCGCGCCCAGCTCCACGTCCACGTCCACCACCGCGCGGATCGCGCAGAAGGCGAGGCCGACGAACGCGTCCCCCTGACCGGCGCCGTCCAGCGGCTCGGTCGGATGCGGGCGGCACTGGGCCGTCGCCCACAGTTCCTTGCCCTCCAGGGCCTCCGCGACGGTGGTCGAGAGCACGCCGTCGTAGGACGTGATCTTGCCGTCGGTGATCTGGAGCAGCTCGGTGGACATGCCGAACTTGTGCGCCAGCGGCTGGAGCAGCTGGGTGCGGACCATCTTGGCCGCGCGCTCCACCGCGCCGCCGGAGACCCAGGTGTGCCGTCCCCGGCAGCCGGGGCCCGCCTCGGGCTGGTCGGTGTCGACGGGCGCCACGTGCACCTCGTCCACGCCCAGGGTGTCCTGGACGATCTGCCGGGCCAGCGTGGTGAAACCCTGCCCCGACTCCACCGCCGCGCACAGCACGGTCGCGACGCCGTCGTGGACCTTGACGGTGGCCGTGGAGACCTCGTCCGCGCCCTCGGCGCCGAGCATGTGGACCATGCCGAGGCCGTAGCCGACGCCCCGGCGCACCGCGCCCGGCTCGCCCGCGCCCTCGGGGCCGCCGGGCAGCAGCCAGTCCTCCTCGGGGGTGTCCTTGGGCAGGGGCGGCAGCGGGAACTCCTGCACCGCCTGGAGGAGTTCGGCCACCGGCGCCGGGCAGGTCACGGTCTGCCCGATGGGCAGCACGTCACCGGTGGCGAGCACGTTGCGCAGCCTCAACTCGGCCGGGTCCAGGTCGAGTTTCCTGGCCAGCTTGTCCATCTGCGCCTCGTAGGCGGCGCACACCTGCATCGCGCCCTCGCCGCGCACATGGCCGGAGGGCGGGTTGTTGGTGCGCACGGCCCAGCCCTCGATGAAGGCGTTCGGGACGACGTAGGGACCGCAGGCGAAGGAGACGGCGGCGGCGAGCGCGTCCGCCGAAGTGTCCGCGTAGGGGCCCGCGTCGAGCAGGATCTGCGCCTCCACCTTGACCAGCTTGCCCTCGGCGTCCGCGTGGTGGCGGTAGCGCAGCAGGGTCGGGTGGCGGTGGGCGTGGCCGAGGAAGGACTCCTCGCGGTTGGCCGCGAGCTTCACCGGGCAGCCGGTCTTCAACGCCAGCAGACCGAGCGGGAGTTGGAAGCCCTGGTCCTCACGGTCGGCGGTCGCGCCGGGCACGCCGGTGACGACGATCTTCACGCGGTCGGCGGGCAGTCCGTAGCAGGCGGCGGCCGTGTTGCGGTCGGTGTGCGGGTCGGTGGAGGCGAGATACAGCTCCACCCCGCCGTCGGGACGCGGCACGGCGAGCCCGGCCTCGGCGCCGATGGGCGCGGGGTCCTGGCGGCCGATGCGGTACAGCCCCTCGACGACGATCTCGCCCGCGGCCTCCGGGTCGCCGTGGTGCAGGGGGATGTGCCGGATCAAGTTGCCGTCGGGGTGCAGGGGTTCGGCCTCGAACGCCTGCTCTGGGTCGGTGACCGGGTCGAGGAGTTCGTACTCGACGATGACGGCGGCGGCCGCCATCCGCGCGGTGTCGGGGTGGTCGGCGGCGACGGCGGCGATGGGCTCGCCGTGGTGGCGTACGACCTCGGAGGCGAACACCGGACGGTCCGGGGTGCCCCGGCCGTGCCGGGGGGTGCCGGGCACGTCCTCGTGGGTGATGACGGCGCGGACGCCGGGCATCTCGCGGGCGTGGGTGGTGTCGATGGACACGATGCGCGCGTGCGCGTGCGGGGAGCGCAGCACGGCCGCCCACAGCAGGCCCTCGGCCCACAGGTCGGCGGCGTAGGGGAAGGTGCCCTCGGTCTTGGCGCGGGCGTCGGCGTGCGGCAGTGAGGCGCCGAGGCCGTGCGGCAGCGGCTCGGGAGCGGGGACCGCTTCCGCCGCGGGGGTCGCGGTGGCGGCTTCGTTGCTCACGCCTGGCCTCCGTCCTGGCCGTAGTACGGGTCCTGCTGGGCGTACGGGTCCTGCTCGTGCGGGGCGTACGGGCCCTGCGGCGGGTACTGCTGGTGCTGGTCCCCGGGGGTGTCGAAGGCGCCGGGCGCCTCGAACGCCGAGGGGTTGACGCCTCCGGCGCCGGGGGGCGCCTGGTGCGGGATGCGGGCGGTGTCGCCGTCCGCCCCGGCCTCGGCCTCGGCGGCCGCGTGCGCCTCGCGCTCCGCGACGACCTCCTGCACGGCGTCCAGGACGCCCCGGTAGCCCGAGCAGCGGCAGAGGTTGCCGCACAGGGCCTGCCGGGTCTCCAGCTCCGTGGGGGCCGGGTTGCCCTCCAGCAGGTCGTGCAGGGTCATCGCGATGCCGGGCACGCAGAAGCCGCACTGCACGGCGCCGCAGCGGGCGAGCGCGCGCTGCACGTCGGAGGGGTGGCCGTCGGCGGCCAGGCCCTCGACGGTACGGACCTCGCTGCCGGCCGTGGTGACCGCCGGGACCAGGCAGGAGGCGACCAGACGGCCGTCCACCTGGACGTTGCACGCCCCGCACTCGCCCTGGGAGCAGCCGTCCTTGGCGCCCGCCAGACCGAGCCGCTCGCGCAGCACGTACAGCAGGGACTCGCCGATCCAGGCGTCGGTCACGGGGCGGTCGGCGCCGTTGACCCGCAGGACGTAGGAGGCGAGGGGGTGGTCGTCGTGGGGCGGGAGGGGCTCGGCGTCGGGCTCGGGCTCCGGGTCACCGGCCTCGGGTTCGGGCCGGTCGAGCTCCTGCCCGTCGGTCTCGGGCGCGAACTCCGCCTCCGGCTCCGCCCGGCCGTCCTCGTCGGCGTGCTCCGCCGCCTCCGGGGCGGGGCCGGTTTCCGTGGCCGCAGCGGGTGCCGCCGGACCGTCGGCGTGGCCCTCGGGGGCCTCCTCGACGGCGTCGGCCTCGGTGCCGTAGGCGTCCTCGTCCGGGCCGCCCGCGTACACCTCCTCCGGCAGGTGCGTGCCCTCCGCCGGGGTGTGCCGCCCGGGCTCCTGCGAACGCCCCCAGGGGTCGTCCGCGGGCTCGGTCGCCCAGGGCGCCGCCGCGCCGCCGGGCAGGGTCGCGGGCGCGCCGGTCCCCCACTGCTCCGCCAGTACGGACGTGGTGAACTCGCCCGACTCGTCCGGCAGCTCACCGCCCGCAACAGGTACGGACCAGTGCCCGGTGACGTCGTGCCCCGGCGCGGGGGGCTCCTCGACGGTCCAGTGCTGGTCGGCGGCGGGCTGGTGGGGCGCGGTGTGCTGCTCGGTGCCCTGGTGCTGCGCCATGCCGTGGTGTTCGGCGCCGGGGTACTGACCCGTACCCGGGTAGTCGGCGGCGGGGTGCTGACCCGTGTCGTGCCGCCCGGTGTGAGCGTCCTGCGGATACGGGGTCGTCTGCGGGTCGTACGTGAAGCGGTCGCCGCCGCCCTGTTCGCCCGGTACGGGCCACTGATGGGCGTCGGCGGGCGCGCCCCAGCCGCCCGGCGCGGCGGGCGGTGCCTGGCCGTCGGCGGGCGGGGCGGGGTCGATCCGGGGCGGCACGTAGCCGTGACCCGGCGCGGCCAGCGGGCTGTCGCCGGACAGCAGGGCGTCGATGCCGCCCTCGGGGAGCTGGACGAAGGCGGTGGCGCCGTCGTCGTACTCGCCCTGGGGCAGCGGGTTCCACCGGCCGCCGCCCTGGGGCGTGCCCTCTCCGTGCTGGTCGTCGGTCACGACAGCGCCCTCCCCAGTGCTCGTCGGGCCAGCGCGGCGACGGTGCGCCGCAGGTGCAGTACGGCGGGTGGCAGCGCTGCCACCGTGCCGTCCGGCCCGGGGGCCGGGTCGGGGATGCAGGCCGCGGCGACGTACTCCCCGAAGGCCTGCAGGGCCTCGGGGACCAGCGCGCGGTCGTTGTCCCAGTCGATGAGCTGCGCGACCCACTGCTCGGCCTCCAGCGGGCGCAGCGGCATCGGCGCGATGGCGCCGACGGCGCACCGCACCCCGCGCCGGGCGGGGTCGAGCACGAGCGCCACGGAGGCGACGGCGCGGCCGGGTCCGGTGCGGCCCGTGGCCTTGAGGAAGACCTGGGGGGCGTGCAGCAGCGGTACGCGGACGTAGCCGATGACCTCGCCGCCGTTCAGCATCTCGACGCCGGCCAGCAGGTGCGAGACCGGGATCTCGCGGCGGGCGCCGTCGAGCCCGGCGATGATCAGCGTGGCCTCCAGCGCGGCCAGGACCGGCAGCGCGTCGCCGGTCGGGGCGGCGGAGGCGATGTTGCCGCCGAGGGTGCCCGCGTTGCGGATGTGCGGCGGGCCCGCGGCGCGCGCGGCGGCGGCGAGCGCCGGGATGAGGGCGGCGAAGTCGGGGCGGCCCATGCGGGCGTGGGTGAGTCCGGCGCCGAGCAGGGCGTGGCCGTCCTGGTACTGCCAGCCGCGGATCTCGCTGATCCGGCCGAGGCCGACGAGCGCGGCGGGCCTGAGCCTGCCGGAGTTGACCGCGTGCATCAGATCGGTGCCGCCCGCGACGGGGACGGCGGTCGGGTTGGCGGTCAGGGCCGCCACCGCCTCGTCCAGTGTCGTGGGCAGCGTGACGACCTGCGCCGCCTGCGGTGCGTGCGTGGTCAAACCGGCTGCCCCTTCCCGCTGCCCCACCTGGTCCCCGCCTGTGCTGCCGTACGGTACGGCCTGACAGGGCGGACGTGGCAACTCTGGCACATCTTCGCAAGCCCCGGACGCCGGGGTCCGCCAGGGGTGTTGAGCCGCGCCTCCGGCCGTACGACCCGGTTTCCACCGCCATCGCACGGCTGGTCCGATTGACCCGCTTCGGCGAGTCCCGGGGGCTTTTTCCATTACGTGTTCGTCGGCAGGTCGTTCGAGTCGACGGGGGTGGCGGGCGCGGGCAGCCCGGCCGCCGGGGCCGGGCGCGGCGGGGCCGGGGACGCCGGGGGCGGGCCCGGGAACGGCTTGCCCGGCACCCCCGGACGGCGCTGCCAGGGGCGGGGGCCGGCGGGCGGGCGGTAGGCGACGCCGAGGGCGTCCAGGCGGCGGTAGTGGGCGGTCATACGGCGCTCGAAGTCCGCGAAGTCCCGTTCGGCGGGCGGGGGCAGCGGGCTCCAGGCGGCCTCCGCGAACGCGGCGAGCCGGGGGAAGACCTGGTAGTCCACGCGTCCGGCGTCCTCCATCGCCTCGGTCCACACGTTGGCCTGGGCACCGAGGACACGGCTCGTCTCGGCCGGAGTGAGTCCGGGCGGAACGGGGTCGAAGCGGTAGACGTCCTCCAGGGTGCGCACGTAGCCGATCGGCACCGGCTCGTCGGCGCCGGGCGCCTGGCGGTGGTCGAGGTAGACCTGCTGCTCGGGGCACATCACCACGTCGTGCCCGGCTTGTACGGCCTCCGCCCCGGCCGCGAGACCGCGCCAGCAGGAGACGACCGCGCCGTCCGGTACGGGACCGTCCAGGATCTCGTCCCACCCGCCGAGCACCCGGCCCCGCGCGGCGAGCCATGCCCCGAAGTGGCCGGTGAACCAGGAGCGCAGCGCCTCCACGTCGGCGAGCCCCAGTTCCTCGACCCGGGCCCGCGCCACGGCCGACGCCCGCCACTGGTCCACCGGGCACTCGTCGCCCCCCAGGTGCACGATCGGCGAGGGGAACAGTTCCAGCACCTCTTCCAGCACGCCCTCGTAGAAACGCAGTACGGCTTCGGTGGGCGCGAGGACGTGCGGCGAGATCCCCCAGTCGTCCCGGACGGTGAGCGCGGCGGTGTCGACGGCGTCGGTGTTGCCGAGTTCCGGATACGCGGCGATGGCCGCCTGGGAGTGACCGGGAAGATCGATTTCGGGGACGACGGTGATATGCCGTTCGGCGGCGTAGGAGACGATCTCCCGGATGTCGTCCTGGGTGTAGTGACCGCCGTGCGGTTTGTGTTCCCACAGGGGTGAGGCACGGTGGCCGAATTTGGTCCGGGCCCGCCAGGAGCCGGTCTCCGTGAGCCCCGGATGACGGCGGATCTCGATACGCCAGCCCTGATCATCCGTCAGATGCAGGTGCAGCACGTTGAGTTTGTGCGCGGCGAGCAGATCGAGCAGGCGCAGTACGCCTTCCTTGGGCATGAAGTGCCGGGCCACGTCGAGCAGCAGTCCGCGCCAGGCGAAGCGTGGGGTGTCCTCGATCCGCACGGACGGGAGACGCCAGGTGCGGCCGGGGAGCGGGGCGCGGCGGAAGGCGTCGGGGCCGAGCAGCTGCCGCAGCGTCTGGGCGCCCCGGAACAGCCCGGCGGGGCCGCCGCCGCGCAGGTCGGCGGTGGTGGGGGTGACGGTGAGCCGATAGCCCTCGGGGCCGAGGCAGGCGGTGACGGCGGCATCGACGGTGAGCCGTACGGTGTCCGTCCGGTCCGCGCCGGCCGGGGGCAGGGCGAGGCCGGTGGCGGCGCCGAGGGCCGACCTCAGCCAGCGTTCGGTGCCGCTCGCGCCTGCTCCGGCGGCGATGCCGGTGGATTCAGTGAGGGTGAATCCACCGGGACCGTTCTCCGTCGTGGCGACGGGCGCGGGAATCACATCCGTCACTTCCGCCCACCCCTTGTCTCGCGTCACAGGGAGGACGGTGCCCAGGGGCGGGGCGAAACACTCGGGGAGCGAGGGAACGCCTCGGCGGGAAATCGCGGAAACACGCGGTCCGACGATCTTGCGAACGTGCGCGCGAAACCAGCGGGGCAGGGGTGAATGACGTTCACGCGGGGCGGGCGTGAAACGACGGTGTGCGGCGAGTGGAGCGTGAACCGGGTTCACACGTAATACGCCTGAAACACGTCGCGCGGCACCCCAGCCGCGCTTCCGGGGAACACGAAGGCCCCCGGGGAAACGCGTCCACGCGCGTGCCGGGAGCCTCGTGAGATCGGGACGGGAGGGGGCCCTTACTTCTTTACTTCTTGTCGCCGCCCTTGTCGTCGCCGCCGCTGCTCATGGATTCGTAGATCTCTTTGCACATGGGGCAGACGGGGTACTTCTTCGGGTCACGGCCGGGCACCCACACCTTGCCGCACAGCGCCACGACGGGCGTGCCGTCGAGCGCGCTCGCCATGATCTTGTCCTTCTGGACGTAATGGGCGAAGCGCTCATGGTCGCCGTCGCCGTGGGAGACCTGCGGCGTCGGCTCGACGAGGGTTCCCGTACCAGTCCCGCGCTCGGGCTCGAGAGTGCTCATACCGCCAAGGGTACTGAAGCCGGGCCGCTTCAGTTGAGCGACGGGTCGTCCGGATAGGTGGCCACCATCGCCAGTTCGTTGCGCTGCCGGCGCAGCACCTCGCGCCACAGCTTCTCGGGCGCCGGGGAGGAGATGTCGCCCGGCTCCGACTCCACCACGTACCAGGCGCCCTGGGCCACTTCGTCCTCCAGTTGACCCGGGCCCCAGCCGGCGTACCCGGCGAAGATCCGCAGCGAGCCCAGCGCGGACGCGAGCAGCTCCGGCGGGGTCTCCAGGTCCACCAGTCCGATCGCCCGGTGCACCCGCCGCCATCCGAGCGGTGCCGTGTCCCCGCCGTCGCCGCCCGGGATCACGGCGACCCCGAGCGCGGAGTCCAGCGAGACGGGCCCTCCCTGGAAGACCACCCCGGGCTCCCCCGCGAGCGTCTCCCACCCCGCCAGGATGTCCCCCACCCCCACGGGTGTGGGCCGGTTCAGCACAACCCCCAGCGACCCCTCCTCGTCGTGGTCGAGGAGCAGCACCACCGCACGATCGAAATTCGGATCCGCCAGGGCAGGCGTGGCCACGAGCAACCGCCCCGTGAGCGAGGACACCTCGGTCATGCCAGCCATGATCCCGCATCTCACCGCGCCGTGGGGAGCGAGCGGGGGTGAACTTGGGGCGGGTACGGGTGGACACGTGGCGCGGCGACCGGGGTGCCGGGAGGGGCGCGACCGCTTGCGGGCCGGCGACGGACGGCGGAACGCGGCGCGGACGGGCCCACGCGGCCCCGGCGGCGACAGACCCGCTCCGGCCACCGCCCCTCGTCCGACCCCGGACGGACGGCCCCGCCCCCGAACCCGGCCACCGGGCCACCGGGCCACCGGGCCACCGGGCCACCGGGCCACCGGGCCACCGGGCCACCGGGCCACTCTCTCCTCGTCGGCCCCCGGCGTCCACCCCGCCCCACCAGCGCGGTAACCCCCCGTACTCGCCAGGAAACCGTTCGTGTTGTGACACGGCGATAGCGGGATCGGGCTTACGGGTGGGGGGTGATCGGCGTTTACCCTGTCTCTCCGGCCCCTGCGCAAAGTGATCGGCCGACCCCTGCCCGACACTCATCGGAACGCGAGATACATGACCGTCAACGACGATGTCCTGCTTGTCCACGGCGGAACCCCGCTGGAGGGCGAGATCCGTGTCCGCGGTGCGAAGAACCTCGTGCCGAAGGCCATGGTCGCCGCCCTGCTGGGCAGCGAGCCGAGCCGCCTGCGCAACGTCCCGGACATCCGTGACGTACGGGTCGTCCGCGGCCTGCTCCAGTTGCACGGCGTGACGGTCCGCCCGGGCGACGAGCCCGGCGAACTGGTGCTCGACCCGACCTACGTCGAGAGCGCGAACGTCGCCGACATCGACGCCCACGCCGGTTCCAGCCGCATCCCGATCCTCTTCTGCGGCCCCCTGCTGCACCGCCTCGGCCACGCCTTCATCCCGGGCCTGGGCGGCTGCGACATCGGCGGCCGGCCGATCGACTTCCACTTCGACGTGCTCCGCCAGTTCGGCGCGACCATCGAGAAGCGCGCGGACGGCCAGTACCTGGAGGCCCCGCAGCGCCTGCGCGGTACGAAGATCGACCTGCCGTACCCCTCCGTGGGCGCCACCGAGCAGGTCCTGCTGACGGCCGTGCTGGCCGAGGGCGTCACCGAGCTGTCCAACGCGGCCGTCGAGCCCGAGATCGAGGACCTCATCTGCGTACTGCAGAAGATGGGCGCGATCATCGCGATGGACACCGACCGCACCATCCGCATCACCGGTGTGGACAAGCTCGGCGGCTACACCCACCGCGCCCTGCCGGACCGCCTGGAGGCCGCGTCCTGGGCCTCGGCGGCCCTCGCGACCCACGGCAACATCTACGTGCGCGGCGCCCAGCAGCGCTCGATGATGACGTTCCTGAACACCTACCGCAAGGTCGGCGGCGCCTTCGAGATCGACGACGAGGGCATCCGCTTCTGGCACCCGGGCGGTCAGCTCAAGTCCATCGCGCTGGAGACGGACGTCCACCCCGGTTTCCAGACCGACTGGCAGCAGCCGCTGGTGGTGGCGCTGACCCAGGCCACCGGCCTGTCGATCATCCACGAGACGGTCTACGAGTCCCGCCTCGGCTTCACTTCCGCGCTCAACCAGATGGGCGCGCACATCCAGCTCTACCGCGAGTGCCTGGGCGGCTCGGACTGCCGCTTCGGCGCGCGCAACTTCCTGCACTCGGCGGTCGTCTCGGGACCGACCAAGCTGCAGGGCGCCGACCTGGTCATCCCCGACCTGCGCGGCGGCTTCTCGTACCTGATCGCGGCACTGGCCGCCGAGGGCACGTCCCGTGTCCACGGCATCGACCTGATCAACCGCGGCTACGAGAACTTCATGGACAAGCTCGTGGAACTCGGCGCCAAGGTCGAACTCCCCGGCAAGGCCCTGAGCTGACGGTTCCCCACACGCAGAACGGGCGGCCCCCCTGGTGACAGGGGGGCCGCCCATTTTGACCACGACCACGGGAACGTGCCCCGTGAGGGGCGCGGGGAACTGCGCGACCAGCCACCGGCGGCTCGCAGGTCGCGACGGCGCTCAGTTGCCCGGTGTCCCCAGCGGAACGCTTACTTGCCCTTGGCGGCTTCCTTGAGCTTCGAGCCCGCCGAGACCTTCACGCTGAAGCCGGCCGGGATGTTGATGGGCTCACCGGTCTGCGGGTTGCGCGCGGTACGAGCGGCACGGTGGGTGCGCTCGAAGGTCAGGAAGCCGGGGATGGTGACCTTCTCGTCGCCCTTGGAGACGATGTCGCCGACGACCTCGGCGAACGCGGCCAGCACGGCGTCGGCGTCCTTGCGGGTCACCTCGGCGCGGTCGGCCAGCGCGGCCACCAGCTCACTGCGGTTCATGTTGTTACTCCCGTGTTCTTCTTGCCATTGAGGCGTGAGGTGAGATCGATGCCGATGCGCTCGCGCCCAGGGACGCATCCTGCCCCTACCTGCGGCGGGAAAGCCAATCCGGCACCCGCAGGAGTCATGAGAGCACCCTGGGGAGTCGCACGGACGCGCCTGCCCGGCCGTCACCCTAGAGGGCGCCGGGCAAAGGACTTCCCACGACTCGCCGTGCGGGGGCCGTGTCGATCATCACAACCCCCGCACCCTACGGTACCTGCGGCTACGACGCGGAGGGCGACGCCGCTCCGGCGGCCTTGGCCGCCTCGCGCACGGCTCCGGCGACCGCGCCCGCGACCTTGTCGTTGAAGACGCTGGGCACGATGTAGTTGGGGTTCAGCTCGTCCTCGGTGACGACGTTCGCCAGCGCCTGCGCGGCGGCGAGCATCATCTCCGTGTTGACGGTGCGGGACTGCGCGTCCAGGAGACCGCGGAAGACACCCGGGAAGACCAGCACGTTGTTGATCTGGTTCGGGAAGTCCGAGCGGCCGGTGGCGACGACGGCGGCCGTCTGGCGGGCGACGGCGGGGTCCACCTCGGGGTCGGGGTTCGCGAGCGCGAACACGATCGCGCCGTCCGCCATGGCGGCCACGTCGTCGCCGTCCAGGACGTTCGGGGCGGAGACGCCGATGAAGACGTCCGCGCCGCGCACGGCCTCCTTCAGGGTGCCGGTCAGGCCCTCGGGGTTGGTGTTGTCCGCGATCCAGCGCAGCGCGGAGCCGGCCGGGGCGTCCACCAGGTCCTCGCGGCCCGCGTGGACGACACCGTTGATGTCGGCGACGACCGCGTTCTTCACCCCGGCGGCGAGCAGGAGCTTGAGGATGGCCGTACCGGCCGCGCCCGCGCCGGACATGACGACCCGGATGTTCTCCATGGAGCGGCCGGTGACGCGCAGCGCGTTGGTGAGCGCGGCGAGGACGACGATGGCGGTGCCGTGCTGGTCGTCGTGGAAGACGGGGATGTCCAGGGCCTCGCGCAGCCGGGCCTCGATCTCGAAGCAGCGGGGCGCGGAGATGTCCTCCAGGTTGATGCCCGCGAAGCCGGGGGCGATGGCCTTGACGATCTCGACGATGGCGTCGGTGTCCTGGGTGTCCAGGCAGATCGGCCAGGCGTCGATGCCCGCGAAGCGCTTGAACAGCGCGGCCTTGCCCTCCATGACCGGCAGCGCGGCCTTGGGGCCGATGTTGCCGAGGCCGAGCACCGCGGAGCCGTCCGTCACGACCGCAACCGAGTTGCGCTTGATGGTGAGGCGGCGGGCGTCCTCGGGGTTCTGCGCGATGGCCATGCAGACGCGGGCCACACCGGGCGTGTAGACCATGGAGAGGTCGTCACGGTTGCGGATGGGGTGCTTGGACTGCATCTCGATCTTGCCGCCGAGGTGCATCAGGAACGTACGGTCCGAGACCTTGCCGAGGGTGACGCCCTCGATGGTGCGGAGCTGCTCGACGATCTGCTCGGCGTGCGCGGTGGAGCTGGCGGCGATGGTGACGTCGATCCGGAGCTTCTCGTGCCCGGAGGCGGTGACGTCGAGGCCGGTGACCGAGCCTCCGGAGGACTCCACGGCGGTGGTGAGCTGCGATACGGCCGTTCCGCTCGCGGGCACCTCCAACCGGATGGTCATCGAGTAGGAGACGCTGGGCGCCGTTGCCATGGCCGACTTCCTCTGCTTTCACCGTGTCGCGTGTTGTGCCGTCCGATCGTCGCACCTACCGACGGGTACGTGGTAGTCGCCCCCGGTTGCGGACATTGTGTTCTCCAAGACGAGAGGCCCACGTCACAGGGACGTGGGCCTCTCGCTCACACTCATGACACCGACCCGCCATGCTCGCCTCGCGGCAAGTGGTCGCTCGTAGCGACGAAGGTTGGGCCCGGGGGCTTGGATCGAGCCGGTGTCACGACAAGGCTAACAAACAGGTGCCGGAGGGCATTCCCGTGTGCGCGCGGCTCGCCGGATTCAGCCGCGCGGCGGGTCGGAGCCGACCGCGCGGATCAGTCGCGCAGCAGGTCCGGCACCCCGGCCGCGTCCGGCACGTCCCGCTCGCCGGAGACCACGGTGAGCTGCTGGGTGGCGCGGGTGAGCGCGACGTAGAGCACGCGCAGACCCGCCGGGGACTCGTCCGCGATCTCGGCCGGGGAGACGACGACCGTCGCGTCGTACTCCAGGCCCTTGGCCTCCAGGCTGCCGAGGGCCACCACGCGGTCGCCGAGCCCGGCCAGCCAGCGGCGGGCCTCCTCGCGGCGGTTCATGGCGACGACGACGCCGACCGTGCCGTCGACCAGCCCGAGGAGGCGGATCGCCTCCTCGCGGACGGTGGCGCCGAGGGACTCGTCCACGACGCGGAAGCGGGGTTCGACGCCGGTGGAGCGTACGGCGGAGGGCGGCTCGGCGCCGGGCATGGCGAGGGCGAGGACCTTGGAGGCCAGCTCGGCGATCTCGGAGGGGTTGCGGTAGTTGACGGTCAGCTCGAAGCGGCGGCGGGGGCGGGAGCCGAGGGCCTCGTCGCGGGCCTCGGCCGCCTCGTCGGGGTCGGACCAGGACGACTGGGCGGGGTCGCCGACGACCGTCCAGGTGGCGTGCCGGCCGCGGCGGCCGACCATGCGCCACTGCATGGGGGTGAGGTCCTGGGCCTCGTCCACGATGACGTGGGCGTACTCGGTGCGCTCCTGGGCGAGCCGCTCGGCCCGCTCGCGCTGGGTCTCCTCGCGCACCGGCATCAGCTCCTCCAGGCCGGTGAGGTGGGCCAGCGGGTCCATGTCGCGCTTCTTGCGGGGGCGGGCGGGCACGCCGAGGATCGCCTGGAGCTCGTCCAGGAGGGCGACGTCGTGCACGGAGTACCCGTCGCGCTTGAGCGAGCGGGCGACCTTGCGGACCTCGCCGGGGTTGAACACGCGGCGCGAGAAGCGGCCCAGGCGCTTTTCGTCGGCCATGGCGGTGAGGACGCCCTTGGGGGTCAGCTCGGGCCACCAGGCGTCCAGGAAGGCGAGGAAGGAGTCCTCGCTGGTCACGTCGTCGTCGAAGGAGGCGCGCAGTTCGGCGGCCAGCTCGGGGTCGGTGTGCCGTCCCGCGGCGCCGGACCTGGCCCACAGGGCGTCCAGGAGCAGTTTGCGGGCGCGCGGGCGGAGCAGGTTGACCGGCGCGGTGCCGCTGAGGGCGGTACGGCGGACGTGCTCCAGTTCCCCGGCCTCCAGTTCGAGGCGGCGGCCGAAGGCGACCACGCGGAGCCGGTCGGGCGGGGTGCTGCCGGGGGTGCCGAGTTCGAGGGCGCCGCGCGCGGCCTTCCGGAGGACCTTGAGCATCCGGTACGAGCCCTTGGCGCGGGCCACGGCCGGGGTGTCGTGGAGGGTGGCCTCGACGCCGTCGACCAGGGAGCCGAGCGCGCGGATGGCGACCTGGCCCTCCTCGCCGAGCGAGGGCAGCACGCCCTCGGTGTAGGCCACGAGCAGCGGGGTGGGCGAGACGATCAGGATGCCGCCCGCGTAGCGTCTGCGGTCCTGGTAGAGCAGATAGGCCGCGCGGTGCAGGGCGACGGCGGTCTTGCCGGTGCCGGGGCCGCCCTCGACGTAGGTGACGGAGTTGGCGGGGGCGCGGATGACCAGGTCCTGTTCGGCCTGGATGGAGGAGACGATGTCCCGCATGGTGTGCCCGCGCGCCTGACCGAGGGCGGCCATCAGGGCGCCGTCGCCGATGACCGCCAGCTCGTGGCCGTCCAGGTTCGCCTTCAGCTCGGGGCGCATGAGGTCGTCCTCGACGCCGAGGACGCGGCGCTGGCGGGAGCGGATGACCCGGCGGCGCACGACCCGGCCGGGGTCGACCGGCGTGGAGCGGTAGAAGGGGGCGGCGGCGGGCGCGCGCCAGTCGATGACGAGCGGGGAGTAGTCCTCGTCGAGCACGCCGATGCGCCCGATGTGCAGGGTCTCGGCGATGTCGGCGGTGTGGTCGTCGCGGACCGCGCCCTCGGCGGGCTCGACGGCGGTGTAGGCGCCGTCGGGGCCCTTCTTGCCGTCCTTGCCGCGGAGCAGGTCGATCCGGCCGAACAGGAAGTCCTCGAACTCGTTGTTCAGCCGGTTCAGATGGATGCCGGCCCGGAAGACCTGCGCGTCCCGTTCGGCCAGCGCGCCGGGTGTGCCCACCTGGCCGCGCTGGGCCGCGTCGTGCATGAGGAACTCGGCCTCGTGGATCTTCTCCTCGAGCCGCCGGTACACCCGGTCCAGGTGTTCCTGTTCGACGCTGATCTCTCGGTCACGCGCGGAATCCTGTGCGTCGTGTACCGAGCCGACCGCGGACTGCTGAACCTGAGCGGCCACCGGGCCCCCTTCTGACGTGCTGGGCAGCCGTCAACCGTACGCGAAGAGGGCCCGTCAGGGCTACGTGGCAGCTCGGTTACGCCTTCACCTGGACCAGTTCCTTGCCGTCCAGGGTGGACACCACGAAGTGGTCGATGTCGCCGGGCTTGAGCGCGGTGCCGCCGCCGATGTACAGCGGATTGCGGGCCTGCTCGGTCTTGGCGTCCGGGTTGCCGTACCCCCATTTGCCGACGGTCCAGGTGCCGAGCGTCTGGCGCTCGCCGTTGGTGCCGACGGCGATCAGGGAGCAGGTGAGCGGACCCTTGACGCCCTTGAGCTCCATCACCGTGTCCGTGCCCCAGTCCTTGCCCGCCATCGCGATGGTGGCGGAGACGCCGGTGCCGGAGTCGGTGCCGGAGACCTTGTGCGACAACTGGGCGAAGTGGTCCTTGGCGGTCGCCGCGAGCGGGGTCGCGGTCTGGGTGGTGCCCGAGTTCGACACGGCCATGACGCCGACGGGCGCCGCCACGATGAGCGCCGCCGCGGCCGCGATCATGTAGAAGCTCTTGCGCCGCTTGCGGGCGCGGCGCTCGGCGACCTCGTCGACCATGCGCTCGACCAGGCGCGGGCTCGGCCGGGCGGACAGCGACTCCCCGATGGCGGGGGTGCTGCCGGTGCCGGGCAGGTCCGCGAGCGCGGCCAGCATCGGCTCCATCCCGGCGAGTTCGTCCAGTTGCTGAGCGCACCACTCGCAGCCCGCGAGGTGGGTCTCGAAAGCCGTCGCCTCGGTGTCGTCCAGGATTCCGAGGGCGTAGGCGCCGACGGTCTCGTGCTCGTTCGGCACCGGAGATCCCTGCATGGGGCCAGACATACCCGTACCGCTCGCTCCGAATCCCCCGTACACACTCATCACGCCGTCACCCCCCGCTCCTCCAGCGCCAGCTTCATCGACCGCAGGGCATAGAAGACCCGGGAGCGGACCGTACCGCTGGGTATCCCCAGGGTCTGGGCCGCCTCGTTGACGGTACGCCCCTTGAAGTAGGTCTCGACGAGGACCTCCCGGTGGGCCGGGGTCAGGTCGTCGAGCGCGTCCGTCAGCGTCATCAGCCACAGCGCCTTGTCGATCTCGTCCTCCGCGGGGATGACCTCCAGCGGCGACGGATCGACCTCCTGCGGCCGGGCCTGCCGGCTGCGGTGGCCGTCGATGACGATGCGCCGGGCGACCGTCACCAGCCAGGGGCGTACCGAACCGGTCGCCCGATTGAGCTGACCGGCGTTCTTCCAGGCACGGATGAGTGTTTCCTGCACCACGTCCTCGGCTCGTTGCCGGTCTCCGGCGACCAGTCTGAGGACATACGCAAGGAGGGGTCCGGCGTGCTCGCGGTACAGAGCACGCATCAGCTCCTCATCGGGTTCCGAGGGCTGCGAGGACATGCGATGTCGGGCCCTCGATCCACTTTCATTGGCCACGGCCGCATCCTTGCGCACGCCCACCTCCGGTGTCCGGGGCTTCTCCCCGTCGGTCGCTCGCCCACACGTACGCGGCACAGGACAGGAATGTTCAAGGGGAGTTGGCGGTTTTCCCGGGGGTGACGTGACGAGCGGGACATGCGCACACATTCTCCCCGCTCGTTCTTTACATTTCCGACACGTCGTCAAGGCCGGTCGGGCTGCCCGTGCTTGGCCAGAGGCAAACGCCGTGTAACGGAACTCACAGGGACGCGAGTTCGGGAGCGTCCCGGCACAACTCCCTTACCGGACACTCAGGATCGGGCGAGCGCGGCGCGCCTGCGGTGCCGGGCGACGCGTTCGCGGTTGCCGCAGGTCTCGCTGGAGCACCAGCGGCGGCGCCGGCCGCGGGAGGTGTCCAGGTAGACGATCGGGCAGTCGTCCCCGGCGCACTCGCGCACGGCCGCGCGGGCCACCGGGTCGGTGAGCAGCTCCACCGCGTCCCGCGCGACGACGGCGAGCAGCGCCGCGCACCCGGGCGCCCCGGCCAACGCGCGGGTGAGGGCGCCGTTCTCCCCGGGCACCGCGCGGGGTGCCGGAGGCGCGGCTGCGGCCAGCTCGTTGAGGCGGGCGAGGGCGCGGTCGTACGGACGGGGGTCGCAACCGCCGTCTTCGCGTATCAACGTCCCTATATGGGAGCGCAGTTCGCGGAAGCGGGGCGGCCAGCCGGGGTCGGCGTGGCCGAGCGGGGTGCCGGGCGGGACGAGCCCGGCACCCGTGATCCAGGCGCACAACGGCGCTACGGCGTCGAGGTGTTCACCAGGGTGCGCGGTCGCCAGGAGGTCCAGGCAGCATCGCCCGGCGTCGAAGCGCAGTTCGTACGGGGCCGTGGCCGTATCCCGTGCCATGTGACCGTCACCGCCTGGGCAGGAACCGTTGCGTCGCTGCCTCTCACAGTGCCTCTCCTGACGCCCGGCCGGAACCCCTCGTACCGGTCTTCGCGGACCGCCCGCGCGCCTCGCCCCCGTGCCGTACCCGCCCGTCGGGCCACAGCCGTGGGCGTCTCCTGGCCGCCAGGTCCTCCACCCAGCCGAAGGCCAGGACGCACAGGGCGACCAGGACCCAGGTGACCCCCAGCTCCGGCCAGGAGCTCTCCAGGAGCCAGGTGAAGTGCAGTTCCAGCGTCTCGAAGCGCCAGAGCTGGTCCCACAGGGTGGAGGCGATCAGGATGCAGATGTTGTGCCACAGATAGATCGTCACCGCGCGGGAGTTGAGCAGGGTGATCAACCGGTCGAAGGGGCGCAGCAGACGCGGCCAGACCGGCCAGGACGGGCTCAGGTGCAGCAGGAGCAGCACGGTGGCGAAGGACCACAGGGCCTGCGCGAACGGGATGTCGTCGAGGTCGTGGCCCTGCCGGAAGCCGTGGCCGAGCGCGTACCAGAGGCCCACGGCGGCGATGGCCGGGGCGACGGAGGGGACCACGTAGCGCGGGATGCGGCGCAGCACGCCCTGCTGGTGGGCCATGCCGAGGACCCAGCAGGCGCCGAAGGTGCTGAAGTCGGTGAGGGCGGAGGGGAAGCGGTCGCCGGGGAGGGCGGGGTGCCCGAACTCCAGGACGGCGGCGAGCGCGACCGGCATGAGGATCGTCGCCCAGGGCAGCCCGCGCAGCGCGCGCAGCAGCAGCGGCGAGAGCAGGACGAACCAGAGGTAGGCGCGCAGGTACCAGAGGGGTCCGGCGAGTTCGCCGCCCCAGTCGGGGCCGAGCACGCCGTGCACCCCGCGCAGTCCGTCGGCGTACGGCGGGTCGCTCAGCGGCAGGATCCAGTACCCGAGGTGCAGCCACCACCAGCCGGGGTGACCGTCGGCGTCCGGGCGCCAGCCCTGGAGCACCATGCCGGTCACACCGATGGCGCCGAGCAGCCACAGCGGCGGCAGCAGACGGCGGAGCCTGCCGCGGACGACGTCGAGCGGCGGCCGCTTGAGCGAGCGGGCCATGAGGCTGCCCGCGAGGGCGAACATCACGCCCATGGAGGGGAAGACGACGGGCAGCCAGGACCAGCCCATCAGGTGGTAGAAGACGACCCGGAACAGGGCGACGGCCCGGAGCAGGTCGAAGTAGCGGTCGCGGACGGGCTTTCGGGGCGCGGCCGCGCCGGTTAAGGCGGCGGGCGGCGCGGGCGCGACCTCCGCGACGGCGGTGTCGGCCGGTGGCGTGGCCGGTCCCGGCACCGGCGGAGCGGCCGGCTCCGGGCGGCGGGCGTGCCGGGCCGGGCCCTGGGGGCTGGTCGTCATCGGGCCGCCCTCCCGTCGGCCGTGGCGAGGGCGTCCGGCCTCGGGAGGCCGACGCCGCCCTTGCGGCGCAGCTTCTGCCAGCGCAGCCGGCCGCCGGTCAGGGCGGTGATCCAGGACTGGAGCAGGACGACGTACATGAGCTGGCGGTAGAGGATCTGCTGGAGCGGAAGTGAGATCAACGGAGTGAGCCGTTCCCGGTCGAGGAAGAAGGCGTACGCCGCGCAGGCCGCCTGGATGGCGAGGATCGCGAACCAGGACCCGATCGTGCGTCCCGTCGGGCCGAAGACCAGGCCGTAGACGAGGAAGATGTCGATCAGCGGGGCGAGGAGCGGGGCGAGCACCATGAACAGGGACACCAACGGCAGTCCGATCCGGCCGAACCGGCCGGAGGGGCCGCGTTCCACGACGGCGCGGCGGTGTTTCCAGATGGCCTGCATGGTGCCGTAGGACCAGCGGTAGCGCTGGGACCACAACTGCTGGACGGATTCGGGAGCCTCGGTCCAGGCGCGCGCCTTCTCGGCGTAGACCACGCGCCAGCCGTCGCGGTGCAGCGCCATGGTGACGTCGGTGTCCTCGGCGAGGGTGTCGTCGCTCATGCCGCCGACCCGTTCCAGGGCGGAGCGGCGGAAGGCGCCGACGGCGCCGGGGATGGTCGGCATACAGCGCAGCACGTCGTACATCCGGCGGTCGAGGTTGAAGCCCATCACGTACTCGATGTGCTGCCAGGCCCCGATGAGGGTGTCCTTGTTGCCGACCTTGGCGTTGCCCGCGACGGCGCCGACGCGATGGTCGGCGAAGGGCTGGACCAGTTCGCGGACGGTGGAGGGCTCGAAGACCGTGTCGCCGTCCATCATCACGATCAGGTCGTGACTGGCGTTCGCCAGACCTCGGTTGAGGGCGGCGGGCTTGCCCGCGTTGAGCTGGCGCACGACGCGTACGCCGGGCAGCCCGAGCGCCTCGACGATGCGGGCGGTGCCGTCGGTGGAGCCGTCGTCGATGACGATGATCTCCACCGGATGATCGCTCTCGGTGAGCGAACGCACCGTGCTCTCGATGCACTTGGCCTCGTTGTAGGCCGGGACCAGCACCGAGACGGGCCGCGTCACGGGCTCGGGGCCCCAGCGGAAACCCCGGCGGCGGGTACGGCGGGCGTGCGCGGCGGAGAGCAGCAGCATCAGCCCGAACCGCCCGATGACCAGCACGCCGACGACCGCGAGGCCCGCCACCAGCACGTCGGTCGTACTGTCGGCCGCCTTGATCAGCACGATCCAGGCCCGGCCCTTCCACAGCGCCGCCCCGGCGACCGGGGTGTCCGCGCTCGGCGCGTCCAGGGCCTCGGTGAGGGTCTGGAACCGGTAGCCCCTGGCCTGGAGTTCGGGCAGGTAGCGGTCGAGGGCCGCGACGGTCTCGCTGCGGTCGCCGCCGGAGTCGTGCATCAGGACGACCGCGCCCTTGCCGCCCTCGGGGGTGGCTCCGCGCACGATCGCGTCGACGCCGGGCTTGCGCCAGTCCTCGCTGTCGCGGTCGTTGAGGACGGTGAGATAGCCCCGGCTGCCGACGTACTTCGTCACCGGCCAGGACCGGTCGTCCATGGCGGAGGCGAAGGAGGAGTACGGCGGCCGGAACAGCGAGCTGCGGATGCCGGCCGCCCCGGCGAGGGCCAGCTGCCCCTGGGACAGCTCCCAGTCGGCGCGGCTCCTGGAGTGGTAGGAGAGGTCGGGGTGGTTGAAGGTGTGCAGCCCGACCTCGTGGCCCTCGTCCACCATGCGTTTGACCAGCTCCGGGTAGCGCGAGGTCATCGTGCCGGTGACGAAGAAGGTCGCGTGGGCGTGGTGCTTCTTGAGGATGTCGAGGACCTTCGGCGTCCAGGTCGGGTCGGGGCCGTCGTCGAAGGTGAGGACGAGCCGGTGTTTCGGCACGCGGAGGCTGTCGGTGCCGCCGCCCCGGGTGTCGATGACCGGCCCGCCGTCGAGGATCTTCCGGGGCACCTGGTCGGTCGGTGCCTCGGGGCGCACGCGGAAGTCGGCGAGGATCTCGTTGTGCACGTAGCCGTGCAGGACGAGCATCGCCAGGGTCGCGAGCAGCAGCAGGAACGACAGCGCGTAGCGCAGCGGGAAGCGGCGGCGCTCGGCGCGGGCCTTGCGATCGGTGCGGGTGCGGGTCGAGTGGTCGGTACGGCGGCGGGAGCGCGAGGACATCAGAGGGTGGTTCCCGCGGTCCGGGGGCCGAGGGCGGCGGCCGGGGCGGCCGGGCCGTGCGGCTCGGGTCCGCCGCCGCCCGCCGGGGAGCCGCTGGGCGCCGGGCTCGGGGAGCCGGCCGGGGCGGAGGAGGTCGGGGAGGAGCCGGTCGTGGGCGAGCCGGTGGGCGTGGGTTTCCCGGGCGGGCTGGAGACCCGGGGCGTGCCGGACGCCCGCGGGGTCGGGCTGGTGCTCGGCGAGGCGGGCGGCCCGCTGGTCCCGGCGGCCGGGGCGGACGGCGCGCCCGAGGCGCCGGGCACGGCGGAGACCGCGGTGGGCAGGGGCTCGGCGGGACCGGTCGCTCCCCCGGCGTCCGCCGCCGTCGGCGCGGTGGACACGGTGGGCACGGGCGAGGTGTGCACCCGCCCGGCCGGCTTGTCCTCGTTGTCCGGCACCGGCAGCCAGGGCGCGTCCGAGCTGCCGGACAGCAGGGTCGCGACGATGACGACGGCGTACCCCGCGCAGGCGACGGCCACCGCGAACCCGATCCGCCGGACGGTACGCCCGCGACGGCCGGACTCGTCCACGAAGACGGGCCCGTCCGGGCGGGCCTCCGCCTCCGCCCTCACGGAGTCGAGCTGGACGGTGACCTCGTGCGGATCGTGCGCGGGGTCGGCCCCCCTGCCGGTCTCCGCCGCCTCGGGCGCGGTGGGCGTGGCGGCGGCGCGGGCGTCCCAGGGATCACGGGGCGCGGCGGTCCGTGCGGTGTCCCGTACGACGGGCCAGCCGGCGGCCGCTCCGCTCGCCCGCGCGGCGGGCCGGGACGCGCCCGCCCGCCGGGGCAGCACGGCGGTCCGCTCGACGGCGGAGGCGGTGCGCTCGGTGGCGGACGCGGCGGGCAGGACGGCGGTGCGGTCCTCGGCGCCCGGGGCCTGCGGCAGGACGGCGGTGCGGTCGGCGTCCCGCGTCGTCGGCAGGACGGCCGTCCGCTCGGCGTCGGGGGCCGGCGTGCGCCGGAAGTCGGAGGCGGCGCGCGCGTTGCGCGGGCGCGGGACGACGGCCGTCTCGTCGGCGCCGGTCGGGGCGGCCCGTCCGCCCCGGGGTATCGCGGAGCCCGTGCCGCTCACGGTGGCGGTGCCGCTCCGGGTGAGCGCACCGCCTCGTACGGCGGGCCATCCGCCCCGGCCGGGCTCGGCGCTCCCCCGGCGGAGCGTGCCGGTCTCGGCGACCGTTCCGCTCTCGGGGAACGACTGCGTCCCGCTGCCCTCTGTCACCGGCGGCTCCGGAGTCGCGGATGCGACATCGGGCCATTCCGGTTGGGCGTCTTCTCGCCACTGTTTCACGCGTGCACATCCCCCACGGAACCGTTCGGGGGGCGCTACGACCCCGAGCATCACGCCACGAACCGGGCCCCCACCAGGTCCGTGCGCCCCCTTTATCACACTGTGCTCGGGCCCCGAATGTAGCGCATGTGAAGGTTTCGGGGTCATGATGCGTCACATATGGCCGTTCATCACATCTTCATCGGTGGCCGGAATCCATCCCTCGGCGGGCCTCTCCAGCCAGCCCTCGGCGCGCGAGATCTCGGCGGCGGCCGTGCGGAGCGCGTCCAGTCCGGGATGGACCAGGCCCTTCCGCCACACCAGCGAGACGGGCGAAAGCGGGACAGGATCGACAAGCGGTCGCAGCACGGCGCCCGGCATGGCCGAAAAATCCACCACCGAAAGGACAGGAACACGCGTTCTGGTCATGACCCGGGCGAATTCCTCGCGTCCCACAGCCATCGGAACGGGTGAAGCCGGAAGGATGCCGTATCGCTCGAAAAGCTGACGCGCGAGGCCGGTCCACTCCCGGGTGCCCGGATTGCCCGCGCCGGCGTACACCGTCGCACCCACCAGCGCGCGCACCGGCACCTCCTCCAGCGCGGCCAGCGGGTGGTCCTCGGGCAGGAAGACGGCCATCGGCTCGTAGCGCACGGGCTGCTGGGCCAGGCGGGCACGCAGGGCCGGGGCGAGTCCCGCGAAGCGCCCGAAGGAGGCGTCGAGCCGCCCGGCGAGCAGGTCGTCGGCCGCCTTGGTGAGCCCGCTCTCGTACCGCGCCGTCAGCTCCTGGGCAGGGGCCAGCTCCCGGGCCCGCACGAGCACCCGGCGCGTGGTGCCCAGCCCCTCGGAGTTGAGGTCGACGAGCAGCGGGCGCACCTGCCCGAACGCGGCGAGCAGCTCCTCCTGCGCGTCGAGCACCCGGCGGGCCAGCGGAAGCAGCCGTTCGCCGTCGGCGGTGAGCGTCACCTGCCGGGTCGTCCGGACGAACAGCTCGGTCCCCAACTCCCGCTCCAGCCGCCGCACATCACGGCTCAGCGCCTGCTGCGCGACATAGAGCCGGGTGGCGGCGCGGGTGAAGTGCAGCTCCTCGGCGACGGCGAGGAAGGCGCGGAGCAGACGAGGGTCTACGGAGGCGAAGGATGCGGACACGATCGCGAACTTACAACGAGGGTGCGTGAATCGGGCCGGAGAAAGGTGTTGGACGCGGACCGGGGCGCCGGGCGAACGTGCATGTCATGCCCCAACTGACCCGTTACCGGAGCCTCTTCGGCATCCCCGGAACCGCTGCCTTCACCCTCGGCAATCTCGTCGCACGGCTGCCGATGGGAATGTTCAGCGTGAGCGCGGTCGTGACGATCGCGGGGGCGCGGGGCTCGTACGCGCTGGCCGGAGCCGTCACCGCGGCCGGCCTCGCGGCGACGGCTCTGGCCGGTCCCTGGACGGCGCGGCTGACCGACCGCCTCGGACAGGCGCGGGTCGCCGTGCCCGCGACGCTCACGTCGGTGGCCGGCAGCCTGGCCCTGCTGCTGTGCGTGCACTTCGGCGCCCCCGCCTGGACCCTGTTCGCCGCCTACGCCGCGACCGCCGCCACCCCCAACATCGGCGGTCTCTCCCGCGCCCGCTGGGCCCATCTCCTGCGCGACGACCCCGCCGCCCTGCACACCGCGAACTCCTTCGAGCAGGCAGCCGACGAGCTGTGCTTCATGCTGGGCCCGGTCCTGGCGTCCTTCCTGACCGGCACGCTCTTCCCGGAGGCTGGCACGCTCATCGGCGCGGGGCTGCTGCTGACCGGCATGATCCTGTTCACCTCCCAGCGTGCGACGGAACCCCCGCCGAGCCCCCGCTCCACGGCCCCGTCCCCCTTCCGCACCCGGGGTGTCCCGCCCCTGCTCGCGACCTTCGCGGCCACGGGTGCGATCTTCGGCTCCCTGGAGGTCGTGACGCTCGCCTACGCCGACGCGCACGGCCACCGCGCGGCGGCGGGCGCGGTCCTGGCCCTCCAGGCGGCGGGCTCCTGCGCGGCGGGCCTGCTCTACGGCTCCCTGAAGCCCGCCGGCTCCCCCGCCCGGCTCCTGCCCTGGTGTCTGCTGGCCATGACGGCCCTGATGACCCTCCCCTGGCTCACCACCGCCGCCCTCGGCGCCCTTGCGCCCCTGGCAGCGGCTCTCCTCCTGGCGGGCATGGCGACGGCCCCCACCATGGTCACCGCCATGACCCTCCTCCAGACCCACACCCCACCCGACCGCCTCAACGAGGGCATGAGCCTGGCGGTGACCTCCCTGCTGACCGGGATCGCCTGCGGCTCGGCGACCGGCGGCTGGGCGGTGGAGCGCCTGGGCCCGGGCACGGCCTACGCCCTGCCGGCCGGGGCGGCGGCCCTGGCGCTGCTGATCAACACGGCGACACGACTCGGCACGACGGCACGACGCGACACAGCGCTACGACACGGCACGGCGGCATGACGAAGGCCCCGCCGCTCAAGAGCGACGGGGCCTTTGCCCACATGGGGTACGGAAAGCTCGTGAGCTCTCCGATCGTGGAGATGGCGGGAATCGAACCCGCGTCCACCGGTGCGGAAACAGGGCTTCTCCGTGCGCAGTTCGCTTCGATTTTCTCGGCCCCGGAGATCACGCGAACAAGTCTCCGACGGGCTCAGTCACTGTTGGATTTCCCTCTTCACCCCGTGACCGGGATCAAGGTTTAGTCCCCTAGCTGATGCCAGGATCCGGGTCGGGAACAGCCCCGGGCTGACACTTCGCAAGTCGCTACTTAGGCAGCGAGGGCGAAGGAATCGCGCTTGGTGTTGGCGATTATTTTTTTCGGCCTGTGGTTTACGAGATCATGGCCGCTTCCTCGACACGCTTCCCCTGCTTCGACATCCGCTGTCGAAACCGATCATCCCCATGTTGTTTTTTCAAGTGCCTCCGGTGAGGGAGGCCGCGCACCCGCTGTGAGGTGCAGTGCCATCGTAAGGGAACAACGGCGGAGCACGCCAGCGTATTCCCCGCTCAGCCGCGCTGGCGCCGCTTCGCCGCCGCGATGGCGCGGTCGGACTCCCGGCGGTCCTGCTTCTCACGCAGGGTCTGCCGCTTGTCGTACTCCTTCTTGCCCCGCGCGAGCGCGATCTCGGCCTTGGCCCGGCCGTCCTTGAAGTAGATCGCCAGGGGCACGATGGTGTGACCCGTCTCCTGGGACTTGGACTCCAGCTTGTCGATCTCCTCGCGGTGCAGGAGCAGCTTGCGCTTGCGGCGCACGGAGTGGTTCGTCCAGGTGCCCTGGAAGTACTCCGGGATGTGGGCGTTGTGCAGCCAGGCCTCGTTCCCGTCGATCTGGACGAAGCCGTCGGTCAGCGAGGCCCGTCCCTGGCGCAGCGACTTCACCTCGGTGCCGGTCAGGACGATGCCGGCCTCGTAGGTGTCGATGATCGCGTAGTCGTGCCGCGCCTTCTTGTTCTGCGCGACCATCTTGCGCTTGCCGTCCTTGGCCGCCTTCGCGGCTCCCCCGCCCTGCTTGGGCTGGGACTCCTTCGGTACGTACATTCCCTTGCTCATAGTGCCCACATTTTCTCACCGGACAGGGGGTGGGAGGGAAGCGTATTTCGGTGTCCGCGCCCGGGTGTTTACGACGGGTCGCCGAGCCCTGTGAGCACCGTCTCCGCCCGCTCCAGCGCCCCCGCGCCCGCGTCCAGGTCCGGGGTGATGCCCCGGCCGTCGACGGTGTGACCCAGCGGAGTGCGGTAGTGGCCCACGGTCAGCTCGGCCACCGAGCCGTCGGGCAGGTCCGTCGGCATCTGGACCGAGCCCTTACCGAAGGTGCGGGAGCCGATCACGACCGCCCGCCCCCGGTCCTGGAGCGCACCGGTGAGCATCTCGGCCGCGCTCATCGTGCCCCCGTCGACCAGGACGACCAGCGGGCGGACGGTGTCCCCGCCGGAGGCGGCGTGCAGGGCGCGCTGGGCGCCGTCCACGTCGTAGGTGGCGACCAGGCCGCCGTCGAGGAAGGCGGAGGCGGTGGCGACGGCCTCGGTGACCAGGCCGCCGGAGTTCCCGCGCAGGTCGAGCACGATCCCGGCGTCGGCGGGAGCCCGGCGCACGGCGTCGCGCACGGTGTCGGCGGAGCCCTTGGTGAAGGCGGCGACCCGGACGACCCGGACACCGGGGACCGGGCGGGTCACGGTCACGGAATCCGTGGACAGCCGCGCCCGGCGCAGTGTGCGGCTCCAGGTGCGCTCACCGCGCCCGAGCCCGAGCACGACCGGCGTTCCGGCGGCCGCGTCCTCGGCGTCGCCGCGCAGCAACGACACGACCTCGGTGACCGGGAGCCCGTCCACCGCGCGTCCGTCGACGCTGCGCAGCCCGTCGCCCCGGCGGATGCCCGCCCCGGCCGCGGGGGAGCCGGGCCGGACCCGGGTCACCTCGATCCGGCCGTCGCGCCCGCGCCGCGCCCACAGCCCGACGCCGGTGTACTCGCCGTCCAGGGCCTCCTGGAACTCCGCGTACTCGCCCGAGGAGTAGACGGCAGCCCAGCGGTCACCGCTGCGGCTGACGGCCCGTTCGGCGGCCTCCGTCGGGGACTCGCCCGCGGCCATCGCCTCGGCGGCGGCCCGGCGCACGGCCTCGTGACGCGCCGCTCCGGAGGACCTGCTCCCCTGCGCGGCCTCGTTCTCGCGGTCCTGACCGCGCTCCGGCAGCGAGCCGGTCACCGCGCCCGCCGCCAGCACTCCGGCGAAGAACAGAGCCAGCGCCGCCCCGCGGCGGTTGCGGCGGGGCCGGCGGAACAGCTCGCGGCCTGACATGGCGGTGAGTCTAGGACAACGCGAGGGGCCGCACGGGCGGATGCCCGTGCGGCCCCTCGCGGCATGTGTCACACCTTCAGGTACTTGCGCAACGCGAAGAACGCCGCCAGCGCGGGCATCAGCACACTCGTCGCGAGGATCAGCGGCAGCTTGGTCAACACCGCGTCCCAGCCGACGAAGTTGATGAGCGTCAGCTTGGTCGACAGAGCCATGCCGTGGTCGATCGTGAAGTACCGGCCCACCACCAGGAACACACAGGCGAGACCGCCGCCGATGAGCCCGGCGACCGCGGCCTCCATGATGAACGGCGCCTGGATGTAGAACCCGGAGGCGCCGACGAGGCGCATGATGCCGGTCTCCCGGCGGCGGCTGAACGCGGAGACGCGCACGGTGTTGACGATCAGCAGCAGGGCGACGATCAGCATCATCGCCATCACGCCGAGCGCCGCGCGGTTCATCAGGTTGAGCAACTGGAAGAGGTTGTCCAGGATGCCCTTCTGGTCCTGCACGGACTGCACGCCGTCACGCCCGTTGAACGCGGTCGCGATGACCTGGTACTTCTGCGGGTCCTTGAGCTTGATCCGGAAGGACTCCTGCATCTGGTCCGGCGTCAGGGAGCTGGCCAGCGGGGAGTTGCCGAACTGCTCCTTGTAGTGCTTGTACGCCTGGTCCTGCGACTCGTAGGTGACCTTCTGCACGAGCGTGGTCATCTTGCCGAGGTCGGAGCGGATCTGCTTCTTCTGGTCCTCGGTGACCGCGCCCTTGGCGCAGTTGGCGTCCGACTGCGCGTCGCTCTTGTTGCACAGGAAGATCGAGACGTTGACCTTGTCGTACCAGTAGCCCTTCATGGTGCTCACCTGGTCGCTCATCAGCAGCGAGCCGCCGAACAGGGCCAGGGAGAGGGCAACGGAGACGATGACCGCGAAGGTCATGGTCAGATTGCGGCGGAGACCGACTCCGATCTCCGACAGGACGAACTGGGCGCGCATGGCGTCTGGTCGAGCCTTTCGTCGTGAACTTGCTTAGTGCTGGTAGCCGTAGACGCCGCGGGCCTGGTCGCGCACCAGGCGCCCCTTCTCCAGCTCGATGACGCGCTTGCGCATCTGGTCCACGATGTTCTGGTCGTGCGTCGCCATGACCACCGTGGTGCCCGTCCGGTTGATGCGGTCGAGCAGCTTCATGATGCCGACGGAGGTCTGCGGGTCGAGGTTGCCCGTGGGCTCGTCCGCGATCAGCAGCTTGGGCCGGTTGACGAAGGCCCGCGCGATGGCGACGCGCTGCTGCTCACCACCGGACAGCTCGCCCGGCATACGGTCCTCCTTGCCGCCGAGTCCGACGAGGTCGAGGACCTGCGGCACGGATTTGCGGGTCTCGCCCTTGGACTTGCCGATCACCTCCTGGGCGAAGGCCACGTTCTCCGCGACCGTCTTGTTCGGCAGCAGCCGGAAGTCCTGGAAGACCGTCCCGAGCTGGCGCCGCATCTGCGGCACCTTCCAGTTGGACAGCCGGGCGAGGTCCTTGCCCAGGACGTGCACCTGGCCGTGGCTGCACCGCTCCTCGCGCAGCAGCAGCCGCAGGAAGGTGGACTTGCCGGAGCCGGAGGACCCCACGAGGAAGACGAACTCGCCCTTCTCCACTTCCAGGGAGACGTCCCTGAGGGCCGGACGGGTCTGCTTGGGGTAGACCTTGGAGACACTGTCGAATCGGATCACGGATGCACCACGGGTCGCCGGGGGTAGATGAGCGTGACCATACGCGAACCGGCCGTGCCCACGCAGGGCCCCGTCGTGTTGGGCGACACTTGTGCGTTTTTGTACGGGCCGCTGGGCAGGCTTTCCCGGGCGCCCGCGCTCTTTCCGGGGGAACCTGGCAGAGTGGACGGGGAACGTTCTGGTTCCAGAGGACGTTCTACGGGGTGAGGGCCTGCACGAGGAGGGCGAGCGCATGACGTACGACCGGTTGGTGTGCGCGAACTGTGCGGCGCCCGTGAGCGAGGGCCGGTGCCCGGTGTGCCGGGCCAGCCGGGAGCGGCTCCAGCAGCAGAATCTCTTCGCGGGGCTGAACCCGGTGGCGCTGATCGCGCTGCTCGCGGTGCTGATCGCCGCGGTGGCCCTGCTGGCGCACCAGACGGGGCTGTAGCGGGGCGGCCGAGAGGCCGCACAGGACGCCGGAAGGGCCCGGAGCATGTGGATCATGCTCCGGGCCCTTCGCGTCACGTCAAGGGGCTGGTACGACCGCTCAGGCGGCCGCGCCGCCCCGGCCGCCCGCCAGGCGCGGGAGGAAGCGGAAGGCGACGCCGCCCGCGATCATCGTGGCCGCGCCGGCCAGCAGGAACATGGTCTCGCCCGCACCGGTCTCGGCCAGCTCCTTGTCGTCGCCGCCCTGCGGGGCCGCGTCCGAGCCGGTGTCGGTGAGCGCCGAGGTGCCCGCCTCCTGGGAGACGTTGTCGTTGCCGCCACCGTCCGGGGTCGTGTGGTTGCCGCCAGTGGTGGAGCCACCGTGACCGCCGCCGTGGCCGCCGCCGGAGTGGCCGCCGGTCGAACCGCCGTTGCCGCCGCCGGTGGAGCCGGAGCCGCCGTTGCCGCCGTTGCCGCCACCGGTGTCGCCACCGTTGCCGCCGCCCGTGGTGGAGGTGCCGCCGGTGGTCGTGGTGGAGCCGCCGTCGGTCGTACCGCCCGTGGTGGTCGTCGAACCGCCGTCGGTGCCGCCGGTCGTGGTGGTGGAGCCACCGTCGGTGGTGCCGCCCTCGTTGCCACCGATGATGCCGCCGATCAGGCCGCCGTCGGTGTCACCGCCGTCGGTCGTCTCACCGGTGGTGCCGCCGTCGGTGGTGTCACCCGTGGTGCCGCCGTCGGTGGTGTCGCCCGTCGTGCCGCCGTCCGTGCCCGGGTCGGGGCAGTTCGGGTCGGCGCCGATGGTGCAGGTCGGGTCGGGACCCGGGTCGGCCGTCGCCACACCCGTGATCATCAGGGAGGCCCCGGCCGCCACCACGGCACCGGCGGCGATCCGCGCGACGCGTATCCGCGTCTTCTTCGTCATTGGTTGCTACCCCCAGTAGCCGAATCGTCAATGAGGCCGCGCGTGGGACTGGCCGTGCTCGACGGGGACAGCCGACGGCTCGGGGACCGGCGTACGCGTACGTGCCGGTTCCCAGGCCATCTCATTCCCCCGGTTCACATGCGCCCCAGCAGATGCGCATACCGCGATGCACCATTCCCATTTTTCAAAGCAACGTCAAGGCCGTTGCGAGCGCAATGTCCGATGGGTGGGCGTATGCCGGGAGTTGAGGGATGCAACTGTGACGTAAAACGCCGGACATACGACAACTGCCGCCTCAAGGGCGGCAGTTGTCATGTCGACAAACTTACTTCTCCTGCTGCTTGCGCCAGCGAATTCCGGCCTCCAGGAAGCCGTCGATCTCGCCGTCGAGCACGGACTGCGGGTTGCCGACCTCGAACTCCGTGCGCAGGTCCTTGACCATCTGGTACGGGTGCAGGACGTACGAACGCATCTGGTTGCCCCACGAGCTGCCGCCGTCGCCCTTGAGGGCGTCCATCTTGGCGCGCTCCTCCTGGCGCTGGCGCTCGAGAAGCTTGGCCTGAAGCACGTTCATGGCCGTGGCCTTGTTCTGGATCTGGGAGCGCTCGTTCTGGCAGGAGACCACGATGCCGGTGGGGATGTGGGTCAGCCGGACCGCGGAGTCCGTCGTGTTCACGCCCTGGCCGCCGGGGCCCGAGGAACGGTAGACGTCCACGCGCAGGTCCGACTCGTCGATCTCGACGTGGTCGGTCTGCTCCACGACGGGAAGCACCTCGACGCCCGCGAAGGACGTCTGACGGCGTCCCTGGTTGTCGAACGGCGAGATGCGCACCAGCCGGTGCGTGCCCTGCTCGACCGAGAGCGTGCCGTAGGCGTACGGGACCTGGACGGCGAAGGTGGTCGACTTGATGCCGGCCTCTTCGGCGTACGACGTCTCGTAGATCTCGGTCTTGTAGCCGTGGCGCTCGGCCCAGCGGAGGTACATGCGCTGGAGCTGCTCGGCGAAGTCGGCGGCGTCGACGCCGCCCGCCTCGGCGCGGATGTTGACCAGCGCCTCGCGGGAGTCGTACTCGCCGGACAGGAGGGTACGGACCTCCATCTCGTCCAGCGCCTTCTTCACCGCGACCAGCTCGGACTCGGCCTCGGCGAGGGTGTCCGGGTCGTCCTCCTCCTCGGCCATCTCGAAGAGGACGGCGAGATCGTCGATCCGGCCGCGCAGCGCTTCGGCCTTCCTGACCTCGGCCTGGAGGTGGGAGAGCTTGCTGGTGATCTTCTGCGCCTCGTCCGGGTTGTCCCAGAGGGACGGCGCGGCCGCCTGCTCCTCGAGCACGGCGATGTCTGCCCTCAGCTTGTCGAGGTCCAGGACGGCCTCGATCGACTCCATGGTCGAGGAGAGGGACTTCAGCTCTTCGGATACATCGACGACTGCCACGCTCCCAGCGTAACGGCTCCGCCGGGTGGCGAGGTCCGGTGCCGGGGGGTGCCGCCGGGTGCGGGGCGTCGCGGCGCGGCTACCGGGGGCCGCGCCCCCGGACCCCCGCTCCGGCCCCCGAGGGCCTCGTCCTCAAACGCCGGACGGGCTGAATTGTCCACGACCCGAGCTGTTAAGGGCCCCGGGAAGGGCTGACGCCATCACCGGGTCCCCCCGCGCCGACGCCCCGCCGCGTCCCCTCCCGCCACACCCCGAACCAACGCCGCCCCGCAGCCCCTCGCGCCAGCGCTCCACATCAACGCCTCTCCGCAGCACCCCGCCCAGATCCCACGCCCCAGCACTCTGACCCGATGCCCCAGCGCCCCAACCCCATGCCCCGCCCCCAATGTCGCGTCCCCCGCGCCCGCTCCAGAGCCTCGGTCAGGTGCCTCGGGCCCAGCACCTCGCCTTTGTGCCTGCCGAGACGGGTGGGTGGGTGGGTGGGAAAAACGGGGTCTGGGGCGGAGCCCCAGGGGTTCAGGGGCTCGACGTCGTCTGGGTGTCCTGGGGTGGGGTGTCGTCGCTCGACGTGGCCCAGACTCCGTAGCCGATCGCTGCGACGAGCAGCGTGCCCGCGATCGTCAGGGTGAGTTTGCGGCGGCGCGCGGCCGCTCGGTGGCGGGCCGAGCCGGGGCGGGGGGAGCCCGAGGGACGCGGAGCGCGAGCGGTCCCGTGGGCGCCCCCGGCGAGTTCGTCGGGGGCGGGGACGCGCATGGAGGTGTGGGTGTCACGGTTGGAGTCGGGGCGCGAGCCGGGGACGAGGGAGACGGCGCCGCGACGGCGTACGGGCGCGCCCGGGGTCGTGACGGGGTCCGGGTCCTCCACCAGCCCCTCCGCCGCCTCCGACTCCGGCTCGTCCACCTCCAGCGGGGGCAGGTCCGCCAGGGACGGGAGCTGTTCCCGCAGGCGCGCGGCCAGCTCGGACGCTCGGAGCCGGGACGCGGGCCCCTTGGCCAGGCACTGGACGATCAGTTGCCACAGTTCCTCGGGGATGCCGGGGAGCGGGACGACCGTCTCGGTGACATGGCGCCGCAGCACCGCGCCGGGGTGGCCGCCGCCGAACGGGGTGAAACCCGCGAGGAGTTCGTAGAGGACGGTCGCCAGGGCGTAGATGTCGACGGCGGCACGGGGCGGCAGGCCCTCGACGATCTCGGGGGCCAGATAGTCCGGCGTGCCGATGATCTTCGTGGCGCGCGTGCGCTTCGGGGTGTCGATGAGCTTGGCCACGCCGAAGTCGGTGAGCAGCGCGGGGTGGGCGCCGCCGGGCCCGAGGGGACCGCGCATGTCGAGGAGGATGTTCTCGGGCTTGACGTCGCGGTGGACGACGCCCGCGGCGTGCGCGGCCGCGAGGCCGTCCGCCACGTCGGCGACGATCGCGACGGCCGCCTCGGGCGACAGACGCCGCTCGCGCTCCAGACGGGTGCGCAGGTCGGTGCCCCGGACGAGGTCCATGACGAGGGCGAGGTCGTCGCCGTCGACCACCAGGTCGCGCACGGTGACGATGTGCGGGTGCTCCAGGCCGAGCAGCGCCGTGCGCTCCTGGACGAAGCGTCCGACCAGCTCCTGGTCCGACGCGAGGTCCTCGCGCAGCATCTTGATCGCGACGGGACCGTCCGGCCCCTCGCCCAGCCACACCGTCCCGGCGCTGCCCCGCCCCAGGATCTGGTTCGCGGTGTACCGGCTGCCGATCTTCCGTGCCAAGACTGCTCCTACAGACGCGCGTTGCCGCCGCCGCGGCATACCGGGACGCGGGGCACGCCGCGGCCCCACCCCGGGCCCCCGGACGACACACGAGGACTCCAGGGCGACAAAACTACGCGTCCGACGGGCTCACCTTCACCGCGGAGCCGGAAATCACCCTCTGGATGTCGACAAGTCCCCAGAGTCGAGTGTCCGGAGTCACGTCCGGGGCGCCTTCCGCGTGACGCCCGCCGGCTCAGTTGCCGCCCGAGGAGCTGCCGAGGTTGCTCACCCAGTCGTAGGCGTTGCCCACCCAGTCGCTCAACTGGTGCCAGTAGCCCTGGCCCTGCCCCACCCACGTGTGCAGCGGGGTCAGGTCCCAGATGAGCCATCCGGCGACGAAGAGGATCACCAGCGTGAACAGGCAGCCCTTCAGGCAGCCGAGACCGGGGATCTTCATGGGGTTGGCGCCGCGCTGGCGCGGGGCCCGGGGTTCGGCGGCCGGGCGCTGCGGGGCCGCGGGCGCGTAGCGCTGCTGGGGCTGCGGCGGCGGTGCGTACTGCTGCGGCTGTGGCGTCTGGCGGCGCGGCTGCGGGCGCTGCTGCGGCTGCTGGACGGGGCGCGGCTGGTGCTGCGGGCGGGCCACCTGCCGCTGGGGGCGGCGGCGCAGCGGGTCCTCGTCGGGGTCGACGTACTGGATCTGGGTCTGCTCGTTGCGGTCCCGGGCGGCGCGCAACTGGGTCTGCCAGGGGTGCGGCTGGTCGGGCGGGCCCTGCGGGTCCTGTCCGGGGCCGCCGTACTGGCCCGGCTGGTTCTGCGGCACCGGCGGCATGACCGCCGTCGGGTCGGCCGCGCCGGTGTGGGGCAGCGCGGTGGTGGGGTCGGCGGAGCCGGGGAAACCGGTGTTCGGCAGGACGCTGGTGGCCGCGTTCGGGTCGTAGCCGTACGGGCCCTGGGCCGCGTTGGTCGGCAGCACCTGGGTCGGGTCGGCGGAGCCGGGCGCGCCGGGGACGGAGGCCGGGGCCGGGTCGGGGGCGAGCAGGGCGCCCACGCCCTCGGCGGCGGCGATCTGCGCCGGGTTGGCGTGCACGCCGACGCCCTCGGCGACGACGCGCAGCGCGCGGGCCAGGTTCTCGGCGCTGGGCCGCTCGGCGGGGTTCTTGCGCAGGCAGCGGTCTATGACCGTCCACAGCGGGTCCGGGACGGTGGAGGGGCGGCGCGGCTCGGCGCTCAGGTGCTGGTGCAGCACCTCAAGGGCGGTCGCGCCGGAGAACGGCGGGCGGCCGGTGAGCAGTTCGTAGAGCAGGATGCCCGCGCCGTAGATGTCGACGGCGGAGGTCTGCGGGCGGCCCTCGGCGGACTCGGGTGCGACGTAGGCCGGGGTGCCGACGAACTCGTGGGTGCGGGTCAGGCCCGGGGAGTCGGCGAGGCGGGCGATGCCGAAGTCGGTCAGCATCGGGTGCATCTGGTGGTCGTACTGGCGCAGCAGCACGTTGGCGGGCTTGAGGTCGCGGTGGACCACCCCGTCGGCGTGGCTCGCGGCGAGCGCGTCGGCGACCTGCGCGGTCAGCAGGGCGGCGGCCACCGGGGAGAAGGGGCCGTTCTCGCGCAGGTAGCGGTGCAGGTCGGGACCGTCCACCAGGTCCATGACGAGGGCGAGGAGATCACCCTCGACGACCAGGTCGCGGACCTGGACGATGTTGGGGTGGGTGAGCCGGAGCAGCACGGAGCGCTCGCGCAGGAAGCGCATCACGATGTCCGGGTCGCTCGCCAGCTCCTCCTTGAGGACCTTGATGGCGACGGTCTCGCCGGGCGCCCCCGGCACGGCCGCCTCGGCGCCCGCGGTCTCCCTCTGCCGGGCACGCCAGACAGTGCCCGTGGCGCCGCGCCCGAGCGGCTCCTCAAGCAGGTATTTACTGCCGACTGGCCGCACGTCACGCGCTCCCTGCTGCTTGCTGGCTGCTTGCGCGCCGGTTCTCCCGGCGTTCCGACCCACTGTAGTGGGGCCCTCTGGGCAGTACGTGAGCGTTCCCGCCCATGTTCGGGGGAAAGACGCTCACCTCGGTCCTCCGGTTGCCCGGTCCTGGACGTGACCGATCTCAAGTGATCAACGAGGCGTTCCTGGTCAGGCACTTTTGGGGGCAGAGCTGACCAATCAAGATCACTTGGCGCCGGAGCGTGGGCACGTGCCCGGCGACAGGTGCGAGGATGCCTCCAGTACTGGCCGAAGTGCCCGTGCGGGGGTGGGGGCGTCCGCGACGGGGCAGAAGGGACCGCTGACGGCGATGCAGATCCGGCTGACCGTCGTAGATCCGCTCGGCGCGTCCTCCCGGCGGGGCCGTGCCGCGAGCCGGGACGTGCTGGTCACGGCGCCCGTGGGCACCGATCTGGGCGCGGTCGCGCCCGCGCTGGCCGTGGCGGTCACCGGCGAGAGCGGCGCGGGCCGGGACACCGGCGGCGCCCCGGTGGTGCTGTACGCGGGCGCGGAGCGCCTGGACACCCGCCGCCACACCCTGGGCGAGCCCCCGCTGGTCGACGGCGCCGTGCTCTCCCTGGGCGCCCCGGCGGCCACCGAGTCCGACCCCGAGCCGGACGGGGCGCCGACCCAGTTGCACGTGGTCGCGGGCCCGGACGCGGGCGGGGTCCATCTGCTGCACGGCGGCCGGATAACGGTCGGCCGCTCCGCCGACGCCGACGTGCCCCTGGACGACCCGGACGTCTCCCGGCTGCACTGCGCGGTCACCGTCGCGGCCGACGGCCGGGTCTCGGTGACCGACCTCGGCTCCACCAACGGCACCACCCTGGACGGCGCCCGCGTCACCGACCGTCCCCTGCGCTTCCCCGAGGGCGCCTTCCTGCGCCTCGGCGAGTCCGCCCTACGTCTGACCCGGTCCGCGGGCCCGGCCGCCCGGATACCGACGGTGCCGGACGGCGAGGGCTGCGTGCGGGTGCCGCTGGGGGCCGCCCGGGGGTCGAGCGTCCCGGGTACGGGGTACGCCGACGCGGACACCGGCCACGGCACGGGCGGCGCCCCTCTCACGGAGGCCGCGCACGACGCGCCCCACGGCCGCACCGAGCACGCCTACGGCCTCGCGAACCCGGTCGAGGGGGACCACCACCGCCCCGGGCCGACCGTGCCGGAGCAGGCGGGCGCCCCGCGCATCGAGAGCCGGGACGAGGACCACCGCACCCACTACGCCACCGGGCCGCACGCCCCCGCCGCGTCCGGCACCCACGCCGGGCGCCACGGCCAAACGGAGCGGACGGCGACCGGTGGACCGTACGGCGACGCCCCGTACGACGACCCCTACGAGGACGGTCCCACCCGCAAGAACACCCCGCTGCGCGGCACCGACCTCCCCCCGTCCGCCCGCCGCCGGGGCGGCCTCGGGGCCTGGGCGCGCAAGCTGACCGGCGGACGCCCCGAGGAACCGCAGGCGGAGGACGTGCACCGCGTCCCCGACACGCTGGTCCAGGACACCCGCCGCCCCGAGACCTGGCCCGACCCCGCCGCGCTGCTGCTGACCGCGCTGGGCCCCGGCCCCCGGCTGTGGGAGCGCGGCGCCGGCCACCCGGAGGCGCTGACCGTGCGGCTCGGCACGACCGACCGGCCCGCGCCGGACGGTACGGGCCGGCTGCCCGCCGTACCGGTGACGGCCGCGCTGCGCGAGGCGGGCGCGCTGGGTCTCGCGGGACCGCGCCCGCGGCTCGCGGGACTCGCGCGCGCCGTGCTGGCGCAGCTCGCGGCGCTGCACTCGCCCGAACTGCTGGAGATCGTGCTGATCAGCGCGGACCACTCGCGCCCGCTGGAGGAGCGGCTCGCGGAGTGGGCGTGGCTCGGCTGGCTGCCGCACGTCCGCCCCGGTCATGGTCAGGACTGCCGGCTGCTGCTCGCCTACGACCGCGAGCAGGCGGCGGCGCGTACCGAGGAGCTGCTGCGCCGGGTGGAGGACCCGGCGGCACCCGGGCCCGTCGCGCACCCCGGCCCGTACACGGTGGTCGTGGTGGACGGCGACCCCGGCGGGGCGGCGCTGCGCGAGGCGGTGGCGCGGCTGGCCGTGGCCGGGCCGCGCGCCGGAATCCACGTGGTGTGCCTGGCGGAGACGGCGCCCTGTTCGCCCGCCTCGCCGGTGGCGGGGACGTACGAGGACGCGTGCGCGACGACGCCGACCTTCCGGCACTGCGGCGCGGTGGCGCTGCTCAGTGGGGACGTGGCGAGCGCGCTGCGGCTGATGCGGGTGGCGCCGGGCGGTCCGGTGGGGCCGGGCGCGGTGGCGGCCGTGGACGCGGTGTCGGCGGCGTGGGCGGAGCGGTTCGCGCGGGCGCTGGCGCCGCTGCGGCCCCAGGGTCCGGTCGGCGGCCCGCAGGCGCCGGTGGCCGTGCCGCTGCCGCGCTCGGCCCGGCTGCTGGACGAGTTGGGCCTGGCCCGCGCGACCCCGGCCTCGCTGATGGCGCGCTGGGCGGACGCGGCCGACGACACCGAGTCGCTGGGCGGCCGGGCGCGCGCGGTGCTCGGTGCCGGTCCGCACGGTCCGGTGACCGCCGACCTGGTGACCGAGGGGCCGCATCTGCTGATCGAGGGGCCGCCCGGCAGCGGCCGTACCGAGCTGCTGCGGGCCGTGGTGGCGTCGCTGGCCGCCGCCGAGCGGCCCGACCGGCTCGGCCTGGTGCTGATCGACGGGCGGGACGGCGTGGGCACCGGGGCGGGGCTCGGCGACGGGCTGCGGGTGTGTACCGACATCCCCCATGTGACGACCCATCTGTTGGCCAACGACCCCGTACGGATGCGGGAGTTCGCGCAGTCGTTGAGCGCGGAGCTGAAGCGGCGGGCCGAGTTGGTGGGGACGGCCGACTTCGCGCACTGGCACGCGGGGCGCGCGGTGTCGGACCGGATGGTCGCGCAGCGCACCCACGGCGGGCGCACCGGTGACCTCGAGTCGCCGCCGAGCACCACGCTGCGGCTGCGGCCCGGTGCGGCGGCGCGGCAGCAGACCGAGGCGGCGCCCGCGCTGCCCCGGCTCGTGGTGGTCGTGGACGACCTGGACGCGCTGGTCTCCCCCGCGCTGGGTTCGCCGGGACGGCCCGCCGCCGGTTCGGTGATGCGCGCTCTGGAGGCGGTGGCCCGTGACGGTGAGCGGCTCGGCGTGCACCTGGTGGCGGCGACCGGCACCGACGGCCGTACGGCCCAGACGGAGCCGGTCCGCAGGGCGGCCCTGCGGGCGGTCCTGGACGCGCCGCCGTCCGAGCGGAGCGGCGACACCAGCGGTGAACCGGTGCCCGGGCGCGGCAGGCTGGCGTACCGGGACGGACGCGCGAGCGGCTTCCAGGGCGGCCGGGTGACGGGCCGTATCCCGCGTACCGCGACCCAGCGGCCGACCGTGCTGCCGCTGGAGTGGCAGCGGATGGGCGACCCGCCCGCCCGCCGCCCGGTGCGCGAGCTGGGCAACGGCCCGACCGACCTCGCGCTCCTGGCGAGCGCGGTGGAGCGGGCCGCCCGGCAGGTGTCGGCCGAACAGGTGCCCTCGCTCCTCTAACCAGCTCGGGCTGGTCCGGTCCCGTGGTCCACCCCGGCCGGACCGCCCCCGCGCGCATACCTCCACCGTCACGAGCCGGTCACGATGCGCGGCCGTACGGCGCAGGCGCTCTTGCCGCTGCCGTACGGCCCGGCGTACACCGGAGCCCACGGGACCGTGTGCACGCGTGCACCGCGCGCGACGGCGGTCCGGCGTTCAACGGAGAACGACGAACGGGGAAGTGATGCGCTGCACGAGCGACACCAGCCGGACGAACCGGGCCGCCACCGCGCTCGCCGCGCTGCTCGCGGGAGCCCTGGCGCTCACCGCCTGCTCCGGCGACGGCGGTGACAAGGACAAGGGGGAGAAGAGCGGCGGGCCCACCGGCTCCACCGTGACCCTGCCGAAGCTGGACGGCGCGCACCTGGAGGTCGCCGCCGTCTGGACCGGCACCGAGCAGAAGAACTTCAAGAAGGTCCTCGCGGAGTTCGAGAAGCGCACGGGCGCGAAGGTGACGTTCGTGCCCGCGCAGGACCCGATCATCAACTTCCTCGGCTCGAAGATCGCGGGCGGCCAGCCCCCGGACGTGGCCCTGCTGCCGCAGCCGGGCGCGATCAAGCAGGCGGTCGAGAAGAAGTGGGCCAAGCCGCTCGGCCCAGAGGCCCTGAAGGAGCTGTCGAAGAACTACTCCCAGGGCTGGCAGGACATCGGCAAGGTCGACGGCAAGAGCTACGGCGTCTACTACAAGGCCGCCAACAAGTCGCTGATCTGGTACAACTCGGCGGTCTTCGACAACGCGGGCGCGAAGGTCCCGAAGACCTGGCCGGAGCTGCTGACCACCGCGCGGGCGGTGTACGACTCGGGGGTGACCCCGTTCTCGGTGGGCGGCGCGGACGGCTGGACGCTGACGGACTGGTTCGAGAACGTCTATCTCTCCCAGGCGGGCCCGGAGAAGTACGACCAGCTCGCCCAGCACAGGATCAAGTGGACCGACCCCTCGGTGAAGAAGGCGCTCACCACGCTCGCCGAGGTCTGGGGCAAGAAGGACTACGTGGCGGGCGGCGCGGACGGCGCGCTCCAGACGGAGTTCCCCGCCTCGGTGACGCAGACCTTCAGCGGCGGCGACCAGCCGAAGGCGGCGATGGTCTACGAGGGCGACTTCGCGCAGGTCAACATCGGTGAGACCAAGGCGAAGGTGGGCACGGACGCCAAGGTGTTCCCGTTCCCGGCGGTGGGCTCGACCGCGCCCGTGGTCTCCGGCGGCGACGCGGCCGTGATCCTGAAGGACTCCAAGGCGGCGCAGGCGCTGGCCACCTTCCTGGCCTCCCCGGACGCGGCGACCATCCAGGCCAGGCTCGGCGGATATCTCTCCCCGAACAAGAACGTGCCGGACTCGGCCTACCCGAACGCGGTGCAGCGCACCATCGCCAAGGCGCTGATCGCGTCCGGGGACGACTTCCGGTTCGACATGTCCGACCAGGCCCCGCAGGCGTTCGGCGGCACCCCGGGCAAGGGCGAGTGGAAGGACCTCCAGGACTTCCTGAAGAACCCCAAGGACGTGGCGGGCACCCAGCGGCAACTGGAGAAGGACGCGGCCGCCGCGTACGGGAACGGGAGCTGACCGGTGACGACACCGGAAGCGGCGGCCGGGGCCCCGCCGGGCCCGGCCGTGTCCAAGGACAGGCACCGGGGCAGGGGCGGGGCCGGCGGGCGGCGCGGGAACCGCCGGAGCGTGACCGGCACCCGCAGGAGCGTCGCCGCCCTCTTCCTGCTCCCCGCGCTGGTGCTGCTCGGCGCGCTCGTGGTCTACCCCATCGGGTACTCGCTGGTCCGCAGCTTCTACGACGCCTCCGGCGACCACGCGGCCGGGTTCGACAACTACAAGGCGATCTTCACGGACGACGGCATCCGCACCGCCCTGAAGAACAACGTCGTCTGGGTGGTGTTCGCGCCCGCCGTCTCCACCGCGCTCGGCCTCGTCTTCGCGGTGCTGACCGAGAGGGTGCGCTGGGGAACGGCGTTCAAGCTGGTCGTCTTCATGCCGATGGCGATCTCGATGCTGGCGGCCGGGATCATCTTCCGGCTGGTGTACGACCAGGACCCGGACAAGGGGGTGGCCAACGCGGTCTGGGTGGGGGTGCACGACACCTTCGCGCAGTCCTCGGCGTTCCCGAAGGCGCATCCCGGCCGTGAGTCGCCGCTGGTCGCGCAGGGCGGGGGCTTCGTCACCAGGGACCCGGTGCGCGTGGGCACCCCGGTCGCGCTGCCCCTCGTCGGCGTCGCCCCGGACCAACTGCCGGACGACGTCGGGCGGGCCGTCGCCGCCCGCCCCGAGCCCGGCCGGGTCACCGGCACGACCTGGCAGGACTTCACCCGGGGCAAGGGCGTCGGCAGGCTCGGCGCGCCGGACCCCTCGGAGGTGGGGTACGCCGGGATGCGGATCGAGGCGGTGAAGGACGGCCACGTGGTGGCGTCCACGAAAGCCGCCGCCGACGGCACCTTCAGCCTCCCCGCCGCCGCGGACGGGGCACGGCTCCGGCTTCCGGCGGCCAACTTCAAGGAGGCGTACAACGGCGTCGACTGGCTGGGACCGTCCCTGGTCACCCCGGCGATCATCGGCTCGTACGTGTGGATGTGGGCGGGCTTCGCGATGGTGCTCATCGCGGCCGGGCTCGCCGGGGTCCCGCGCGAACTCCTGGAGGCCGCCCGGGTGGACGGGGCGAGCGAGTGGCAGGTGTTCCGCAAGGTCACCGTGCCGCTCCTCGCACCGGTCCTGGCGGTGGTCACCGTCACGCTGATGATCAACGTGCTCAAGGTGTTCGACCTCGTCTACATCATCGCGCCGGGCTCGTCCCAGGACGACGCCAACGTGCTGGCCCTGGAGCTGTACCGCAAGGGCTTCGCGGAGGGGCAGCCGGGCATCGCGAGCGCCATCGCGGTGTTCCTGCTGCTGCTGGTGATCCCGGTGATGCTGTTCAACATCCGGCGGCTGCGGCGGGAGGAGCGGCGATGACGACGAGTGCCGAAAGCGTCCGGAAGTCCGCCGTGCCGGCCGCGCCGGCACGGACCCCGCTCGGGGAGCGGCTCACCGCGCGGCTCGGCGGCGGTCTGGTACGGGCGTTCCTGCTGGTGGTGGGCCTGTTCTGGCTGGTGCCGACCATCGGGCTGCTCATCTCCTCGCTGCGCTCGCCGGAGGACATGAGCGCGAGCGGCTGGTGGCAGGTGTTCGCCAAGCCCTCCCAGCTCACCGTGGACAGCTACCGCAGGCTGCTGGAGAACGGCGACATCACGCACTCGCTGGTCAACACCGTGCTGATCACGGTCCCGGCGACCGTCCTGGTGGTGCTGATCGGCTCGCTGGCCGGGTACGCGTTCGCGTGGATGGAGTTCCCGGGGCGGGACTGGTGGTTCCTCGCCGTGGTGAGCCTGCTGGTGGTGCCGGTGCAGGTGGCGCTGATCCCGATCGCCGAACTCTTCGGGAAGATCGGTCTGTTCGGGTCGATCCTCGGGGTGGTCCTCTTCCACGTCGGCTTCGGGCTGCCGTTCGCGGTGTTCCTGCTGCGGAACTTCTTCGCGGAGATCCCGCGCGAGCTCCTGGAGGCGGCGCGGCTGGACGGCGCCGGTGAACTCCGGCTGTTCGCCCGGGTGGTGCTGCCGCTCGGCGGTCCGGCGATCGCGAGCCTCGGCATCTTCCAGTTCCTGTGGGTGTGGAACGACATGCTGGTGGCGCTGGTGTTCACCAAGTCCGGCTCCCAGCCGATCACGGTCGCCCTCCAGACGCAGGTACGGCAGTTCGGCAACAACATCGACGTGCTCGCGCCCGGCGCGTTCCTGTCGATGGTGATCCCGCTGGCCGTGTTCTTCGCGTTCCAGCGGCAGTTCGTGTCGGGCGTGATGGCGGGCGCGGTCAAGTAGCCGCGAGCAGAACGTTTTTGCGGAGCGGGGGCGGTCCGATGCGGGCCGCCCCCGCGGCATGTCCCCCGTATGCCGTAGGGACCGTAACCAAGTCACCCGGACGGCCGTTGCCGGGCAGAAGGCCCGCGCCGAGCGACCCATGGATGTCCCTTGCCCAGGTTCAGCGTCATCGTCCCCGCGTACGAGGTCCAGGCGTATCTCTCCGAGTGCCTGGACTCGGTGCTCTCGCAGTCGTACGCCGATCTCGAACTGATCGCCGTGGACGACGGATCGCCGGACGCGTGCGGCACGATCATCGACGAGTACGCCGGCCGCGACGCCCGGGTGCGCCCCCTGCACCTCACCGCCAACCAGGGCCTGGGACCCGCCCGCAACGCGGGGATGGCGGGGGCGACCGGGGACTATCTGCTCTTCCTGGACGGCGACGACACCCTCACCCCGCACACGCTGCGCGCGGTCGCGGACCGGATCAGGGAGACCGGCGACCCGGACGTGCTGGTCTTCGACTACGCGCGCACCTACGGCGACGGCCGCGAGATCCGCAACCGGGAGGCCGCGCGCCTGACCGAGCACGGCCCGGCCCCCTTCCGCCTGGCGGAACGCCCCGGGCTGCTGAGGGTGCTGATGGTGGCCTGGAACAAGGCGTACCGGAGGGACTTCGTGGAGCACGGCGAGCTGGTCTTCCCGCCGGGCTACTACGAGGACACCCCCTGGACCTTCCCGGTGCTGATGTCGGCGGACACCATCGCCACGCTCGACCGGGTGTGCGTGCACTACCGCCAGCGTCACACGGGCTCCATCCTGCGCACCACCAGCGACCGGCACTTCGACATCCTCGACCAGTACGAGCGGGTCTTCGCCTACGTCGACACACGTCCCGAACTGGAATGCTGGCGACCGGAGTTGTTCAACAAGATGGTCGAGCACTACGCGACCGTCTTCAGCCGTCCCGACCGGCTGCCGCGCCGCAGCCGCCCCCGCTTCCTGCGCCGGGCCCGCGCCCACTACCGCCGCTACCGGGTACCGGCCCAGCGGCCCTCCCGGCGCGCCCGGGTCCGGCACGCGCTGGTCCGCTTCGGGCTGCACCGCACCTACCGCACCCTGCTGCTGGTCTCGGCGGTGCGCCGCCGCGCCCGGGCCTGCGCCGCCGACCGGGTGCGGGCACTGCGGGCCGCCGCGCTGCGGCTGCACTACCGGCTCCAGTTGCGGCTGCCGCTGCGCGAGGACGACGCGGTGTTCGCCGACTCCGGCAACACGGGCGGCGACCCGGCGGCGCTCGCGGAGGCCCTGCACCGGCACGCCCCGCACATCCGCACCGCGTGGATCGCGCACCCAGGACAGTCCTGTCCCGGCGGGACGCGACCGCTGCGGCCCGGCTCCGCCGCCTGCTGGAGCGCGCTGGCCCGCTCCAAGTACCTCATCAGCAACGGCGTGTTCGCGCCGGGCGTCCGCAAGCGCCCCGGGCAGGTCTTCCTCCAGACCGGCGACACGGCCCCCCGGACGGCCGCCCCCGGCAGCGGTCCCGCCTCCGAGACCCGCGCGCACAACCCGGCCACCTGGGACTACGCCCTCTCCCCCGGCCCGCACACCGCCCCGCCCGCCGAGCGGGCCCACCCGGACCCCTGCACGACCCTGGTGTACGGCCGCCCGCGCAACGACGTGCTCCAGCAGGCGACCTCGGCCGACGTGACCCGGCTGCGTACCGCCCTCGGTATCCCCGACGGCACGGTCGCGATCCTCTACGCCCCCGCCCGCCGGGACCACCCGTACACCCGGCGACCCGTCCTCGACCTGGAGCGGCTGGCCCGCGAGCTGGGTCCGCGCTTCGTCGTGCTGGTCCGCGCCGGGCGGGCACCGGTGCTCTGGCGCCGCGAGATCCCGGGCGTCCTCGACGTCTCCGCGCATCCGAGCGCGGCCGAGCTGTGCCTGGCCTCGGACGCGCTGCTCACCGACGGCGCGCCGCTGATGTTCGACTACGCGGGCCTGGACCGCCCGATCGTCGTGCACGCCGGGGACGGCTTCCCCGACGCCCCCGGCGAGGTCGCGCGGGGCGAGGACGAGGTGATCGGCCTGTTCGTCTCCGGCCGCTGGCGCGACCCCGGCGCGGCCGGGCACCGGGCGGCGTTCCGGGAGCGGTTCTGTCCGCTGGACGACGGGCGGGCCGCCGAGCGGATCGTGCGGCACGTGATGCTCGGGCGGGCGGACGGACTGCCCGAGGTGATCCCGGTCGTGGACCGGCGCCCGGCGCCCTCCGCCGCCGCGCGCGCCCTCGCGCCCCCGGTCCCGGTTCCGGTGCCCGAAACCTCCGGTCCTGGCCCCGTCACCGACGGCCGCTGAACACCGTTGGATCTTCCGGGAGTTCCGATGCCCCGCTCCACCACGCGGCCCACCCCGAGCCGGCCGTCCACCTGGCGCCCCGCGGGACGCCCCGGCCGCGCCCACCGTCCGACGGGGCGCCGCCGGAGGACGACGGGCCGCCGCCGGGGAGGAACGGGCCGCCCCCACCGGCCGGCGCTCCGCATCCGCAGGACGACCGGCCGCGTCCGCAAGACGACAGAGAGAACAGAATGCCCCGCTTCAGCATCATCGTCCCCTCGCACGGGGTCTCGGGCCGGCTGTCCCAGGCCCTGGACTCGGTCCTCGCCCAGTCCTTCGACGACCTGGAGCTGATCCCGGTCTGCGACGACGCCGAGTCCCCGGCCGCCCACGTCGCGGCCGAGTACGCCCGGCGCGACCCCCGGGTGCGCCCGGTGTACTCGCCGCCGTCCGCGGGGCTGAGCGGGGCCCGCAACACCGGCACGCGGGCGGCGAGCGGGGCGTACGTGCTGTTCCTGGACGGCGACGACCTTCTACTGCCCGGCGCGCTGGCGGCGGCGGACGCCCGGCTGACGGAGACCGCCGGGGTGGACGTGCTGCACGGCGAGTACGAGCGCGTCTCCTGGTGGGAGGGCGAGCCGGCCAACCCGGCCGCCCCGCTGCTGGCCAAGGCTCCGAAGGGTGCCTTCGACCCCGCGATGGTGCCCGAACCGTTCGGCTCGCGGCTGCCCGCCTGGAGCGCGGTGTACCGCAGAGCCTTCCTCGCCGAGCACGAACTCGCCTTCCCCGAAGGTCACTTCACCGATCTCGGCTGGACCGGACTGGTGGCGGTGGCCGCGCGCAGGGCCGCCGTGCTGCGCCGCCCGCTCGTGCGCCACCGCGCGCGCCGCCAGGGCAGCAGGCTGAACCTGCCCGGCGCGCACCAGCACACCCTGCTGGACCAGGTGGAGCTGGTGCTGACCCGGGCCGCCGGGGCGGGGCTGCCCGCCGCGCGGGTGCGGGCGCTCTTCGACCAGCTCTTCACCGAGGTCCTGAGGACCGCCTCCCGACCGCACCGGCTCCCCTCCGGACACCGGAAGTTCTTCCGCCGGGCCGCCCGCCTCTACCGGCGCCACCGCCCGGCCGGACACCGCTTCCCGGAGGGCAGTCTCGGAGTGCAGCACCGGCTGCTGGCGTCGGGCGCGTACAGCGCGTTCCGGGCGCTGCGCGGCGCCAACCGGGCCGCCGCCGGAGCCCTCGCCCGGCTCCCCCGCCCCCGCATGGCGCGCACGCGACTGCGCTACGCCCGCGCCCTGCGCCGCCCGCTGGATGCCAACCTGGCCGTGTACTGCGCCTATTGGGGCCGGGGCTACGTCTGCAACCCGGCCGCGATCCACGCCAAGGCACGTGAACTCGCCCCGCACATCAGGTCGGTGTTCCTGGTGGAGGCGGGGCAGGAGCACACGCTGCCGAAGGGCGTGGAGCACGCGGTGATCGGTTCGCACCGCTCCTGGGAGCTGCTGGCCCGCGCCAAGTACCTCGTGAACAACGCCAACTTCGCCGAGGGGGTCGTCAAGCGCCCCGGCAGCGTCCACCTCCAGACCCAGCACGGCACCCCGCTGAAGACGATGGGCGTGGACCAGTCGACGTACCCGGTGGTGGCGTCACGGTCCGGGAGCTTCACCAGGCTGCTCGGCCGGGTGGACCGCTGGGACTTCAACCTGTCGTCCAACGAGCACTCCACCCAGATGTGGGAGCGCGCCTTCCCGGGCTCCTACGAGCAGTTGGAGTACGGCTATCCCCGCAACGACGTGTACTGCACGGCGACGTCCGAGGACGTGGCCCGTATCCGCCGCGAACTGGGCGTGCCCGAGGGGCGCACCGCCGTGCTGTACGCGCCGACCCACCGCGACTGGGCCGACGGCTTCGAGACCGGCCTGGATCTGGAGGAGTTCTGCCGCGCGGCCGGTGACGACGTGGTGGTGCTGCTGCGCGCCCACTACTTCTACGACCGCGGCACGGCCCGGAGTTCGGACCGGATCATCGACGTGACCGCGCACCGCTCGGCCGAGGACGTGTGCCTGGCGGCGGACGCGCTGATCACGGACTACTCCTCGATCATGTTCGACTACGCCAACCTGGACCGCCCGGTCGTGATCTACGCCGACGACTGGGAGGTCTACCGCGAGACCCGGGGCGTCTACTTCGACCTGATGGCCGCCCCGCCGGGCCCGGTGGCCCGGACGCCCGGGGAACTGGCCCGGATCTTCCGCGAGGGCGAGTACACGGGCCCGCAGTCGCGGGAGCTGCGGGCCGCGTTCCGGGAGCGGTTCTGCCAGTTCGACGACGGGCGCGCCGCCGAGCGCGTCGTACGCCGGGTGCTGCTCGGCCAGCCGCCGGAGGCGCTTCCCCCGGTGGTGCCGCTCGCGGAGCGTGTGCCCGCCCCCGCCGCCGCGACCCTCGTGAGGAGCTGACCCGCCGTGCCCCGCTTCAGTGTGATCGTGCCCTGCTTCAAGGTGCAGGGCTTCCTGCGCGAGTGTCTGGACTCGGTGCTCGGCCAGTCGTACGCCGACCTCGAAGTCATCGCCGTGGACGACCGCTCGCCGGACGGCTGCGGCGCGATCCTGGACGAGTACGCCGCCCGCGACCCGCGCGTCAGGGTGCTGCACCTGCCGGAGAACGTGGGCCTGGGCCGCGCCCGCAACGCCGGGATGCCGCACGCCACCGGCGACTACCTCCTCTTCCTGGACAGCGACGACACGCTGACCCCGGGCGCGCTCAAGGCCGTGGCGGACCGTCTGGACGAGACCGCCGACCCGGACGTGCTGGTCTTCGACTACGCGCGCACCTACTGGTGGGGCGGCACCCGGCGCAACGTCCTCGCCCACGTCCTGGCGGAGGCCGGTCCCGGCACCTTCACGGCGGCCGCGCGCCCGGAGATCCTCGACCTGCTGATGGTGGTGTGGAACAAGGTCTACCGGCGCGACTTCGTGACCGGGCACGGCTTCGCCTTCCCGCCCGGCTACTACGAGGACACCCCCTGGACCTTCCCGGTGCTGCTGAGCGCCGGGCGGATCGCGGCCCTGGACCGGATCTGCGTGAACTACCGGCAGCGGCGGCAGGGCAACATCCTGTCCACCACGAGCCGCAAGCACTTCGACGTCCACGACCAGTACGAGCGGGTCTTCGCGTTCGTGGCGGCGCACCCGGAGCTGTGGGTGTGGCGGCCGTATCTGCACCGCAAGATGGGCGAGCACTGCCTGGACATCCTGTCCAAGCCGGACCGGCTGCCGCCCGCCGACAAGGCGGAGTTCTTCCGGCGCACCGCCGAACTGTTCCGCGCGCACCGGCCCGAGGGCGCCGAGGTGACGGGCGAGACCGCGGTGCTGACCGGCGGCTACCGGGCGTACCTGGTGCGCCGTCAGGCGGTGCGGGCGGGACGGGAGGCCCGGCGGCGGGCCGGACGGGTGCGCGGTGCGGCGGCCGTGCGGGCCCGGCGCACCTGGACGGCGCTGCATGCGCGGCGCCCGCTCGACCCCGACCTGGTGGTGTACTCGGCGTCCTCGCACCGGGGGATGCTGGGCGACCCGGCGGCGGTGTACCGCGCGGCCGAGGTGATCGCGCCCCGGTTGCGCGGGGTGTGGGTGGTCCGGGACGAGGAGACGGCGGCGGGGCTGCCGGAGGGCACCGAGTACGCCGTCGTCGGCTCCCGGCGCTACGGCGAGGTCACCGCGCGTGCGGCGTTCTTCGTCAACGACGTCAACTGGCCCGGCGATCTGGCCAAGCGGCCCGGTGCCGTGCACATCCACACCCACCAGTGCACGCCGCTGAAGCTCCTGGGCGCCGATCTGCTGGACCGGCCGGGCGCCCGGCTGGGCTTCGACGTGCCGAGGATGCTGCGCCGTGCCGACCGCTGGGACCAGAGTCTGGTCGCGAGCCGGTACGCGGAGCTGGTGTGGGAGCGGGCCTATCCCTGCCACTTCGCCTCGGCGCGCACGGGGAGCCCGCGCAACGACGTGCTGGTGCGCTCGGGGGCGCTGCGCGGCGCGGACTTCCGGCTGCGGCACGGCATTCCCGAGGACCACACGGTGGTGCTGTACGCCCCGACCCGGCGCGACTACCGGCGCAGCGGCCATGTGGACCGCCTGGACCTGGCACGGTTCGCGGCCGGGCTGGGCGCGGGGCACACCCTGGTGGTCCGGCTGCATCCGTCGCTCGCGGCCGGTCCGGCGCGCGGGATGGGGCTCGCGGAGCTGGCCCGGCGCGGGGTCGTGGTGGACGCCACCGACGAGCCGGAGGCGGCGGAGGTGCTGCTCGCGGCGGACGCGCTGGTGACGGACTACTCGTCGATCATGTTCGACTACGCCAACCTGGACCGCCCGATCGTGCTGTTCGCGGACGACCTGGCCACGTTCGCCGCGAGCCGGGGCACCTACTTCGACGTCACGGCGGAGCCGCCGGGGCATGTGGCGTACACGGAACGCGACCTCGTCCGGCTGTTCGCGTCCGGCTCGTGGCGGGACGCGGACGCGGCGGCGCTGCGGGCCGCCTTCCGGGCGCGGTTCTGCGCGTACGAGGACGGCAGGGCCGCCGAGCGCGTGGTGCGCACGCTGCTGCTCGGCGAGCCCATGCCGGATGCCCCGGCGGCGCGTGTCCCCCGTCCGGCGATGGGCGACGGGGTGCTCACGCCGTCGCCCTGAGGCCGGAGTTCACCGAGGTTCACTCGACGACGAGGTCGACCTCGATGTTGCCGCGGGTGGCGTTGGAGTACGGGCAGACCTGGTGGGCGGTCTCGACCAGCTTGCGGCCGGTCTCGGCGTCCACGCTGTCGGGCAGCTCGACGCGCAGCGTCACCTTCAGGCCGAAGCCCTCGCCCTGCTTGCCGATGCCGACCTCGGCGGTGACGGCGGCGTCGCTCACGTCCACCTTGGCCTGCCTGCCGACCAGGCCGAGCGCGCTGCCGAAGCAGGCGGCGTACCCGGCGGCGAAGAGCTGCTCGGGGTTGGTGCCCTGGCCGTCGCCGCCCAGCTCCACCGGCATGGCCAGGGCGAGGTCGATGCGGCCGTCGGAGGAGACGGCGCGGCCCTCGCGGCCGTGGGTGGCGGTGGCGACGGCGGTGTAGAGCGCGTCCATGGGGACCATCCCTCTCAGGAGTCGGGTGCGGCGGTCTGCCGCCCTCACGACTCCGAGTAGAGCACGCAATTAAATTGTGCGCAACCAAATGGCGCCTGCTTGGCTATCCTGGTCCCATGACCGCCTCGCCCACCCCGCCCGCGGGCACCACCCCAGCCGCCGTCGCCGCCGAGGCCGACTGGCTCCGCCTCGACCGGCAGATCTGCTTCTCCCTGCACGCCGCGTCCCGCGCGTTCAACGGCGTCTACCGGGTCCTGCTGAAGGACCTCGGGCTCACCTACCCGCAGTACCTCGTGATGCTCGTGCTGTGGGAGCGCGGGGATCTGCCGGTCAAGGCGCTCGGCGAGCATCTGCGGCTCGACTCGGGCACGCTGTCCCCGCTGGTCAAGCGGCTGGAGTCGGCCGGTCTGGTGCGGCGGGAGCGCAGCGCGCTCGACGAGCGCTCGGTACGGGTGCGGCTCACGGAGGAGGGGGCGGCGCTGCGCGAGCGGGCCCTGGAGGTGCCCCGCCGGATCGCGGCCGCGACCGGAGCCGACCCGGCGGAGATCGGCGAGCTGCGCGACCGCCTCGACCGTCTGACCTCGGCACTGGACGCGGCGGTAAGGGACCTGGAGGCGTCCCCGGAGCCCCGCTGACCCCGGTCCGCCGCACATACAGCCGCACGCTCGCGTCCGGGCTCAGGGACTCCTCGACGGGCGTGAACTCCTCGGCCAGCAGCGTCATCTTGGCCCGCTCGGCGGCCCCGGCCGGGCTCCAGCGCCCCTCCACGAGATCCCGGTCGGCCACGACCCACACCCGGTCGAGCCGCGCCAGCCGCGCCCGCAGCAGCGCCGGGCCCGCCTCCTGGCCGTACAGCGTGCCCGAGGCGGCGACCGGTGCCATCAGGGCCACGTCCCGTACGCCCCGGAAGGCGTCCGGGTAGGCGAGGGCGGCGTTGCGGGCCTGCGCGGGCAGGAACAGCACCGGCTGCCCCGGGCGCACCGCACGCTCGGCGACCCGGGCGACGGCGCCGAGGTCGTCCGGCCGGTTCGCCGGGTCGCGGTCGGCGCGCAGCAGCGGGAGCTGGCAGGAGTAGCCGAGCCCGAGCAGGGCGACGCCGAACACGGCGACGAGGGACGGCCGCCACCGGCCGCCGGCCGTGGGCAGCGCCCGCCGCGCGAGCCGGACCACCGCGTCCGCGCCCGCCGCCGCCAGGAGCGGCGCCCCCGAGGCGGCGTAGAGCACGTACCGGTCGACGTACAGCGGGGAGAGCTGTGAGGCCAGCATCAGGGCGGCCGGCGGCACCACGGTCAGGGGCAGGCACAGACGCGCGAGGGTCAGCCGTCCGCGTGGTGCGGCCAGACCGCCGAGACCGAGCAGGGCGAGCGGGAGGCAGGTCCAGTAGAGCGGGTCGCTCTCGCCGAGGAAGGCGCGCAGCAGTACCTGGGCGGTGTGCCAGGTCGGCGGGCCGAGCCAGGCCAACTGGGCCGACTGGGCCTGCGAGACCAGGGCCATCGGCAGCAGCGCGAGGACGACCGCGCCCGCCGCGCGCCCCCAGCCCCGCCAGACCCGCCGGTCCGCGCGGGCCAGCGCCAGCGAGACCGCGTGGGCGAGCAGCAGCAGGACCGCGAACTCGTGGAGCCAGCAGGTGAGTCCGAGCAGCAGACCGTAGGAGCGCCAGGAGCCGGTGCGCACCGCGCGGGTCAGGAGCAGGGTGGCTCCGGTGGCACCGGCGGCGACGAGGGCGTAGGAGCGGCCCTCCTGGGCGTAGTGCCCGGCCATGGGCGTGATGGCGTACAGCAGTCCGGCCCACAGGCCCACGCGCGGACCGGCGAGGCGGGCGCCGAGCACGCCGACCAGCCCCGCGGTCACCGTCGCCGCGCACACCGAGGGCAGCCGCAGCAGGACCTCGTCGGGGCGGACGGCGAGGACGGCGTGCATGAGCAGGTAGTAGAGGCCGTGCACGGCGTCCACGCTGTGCAGCAGCCGCCAGATGTCGGGTACCCCGCGCCGCGCCACCTGGAGGGTGACGGCCTCGTCCCGCCACGTCCCGCCCCGGTCCACGCCCCACAGCCCGAGCGCGAGCATCACCGCCGCGGGCACGAGCGCGGCGGCGCCCCGCGCGCCGTGCCCCGGCGTCCGGACGGCCGCCCGCCGTGCCACCCGCACCGGTGCGGCAGCCGCTTCTCCAGCCGCGTCGAGCGGCTGCGGTTCCACAAGAGGCCCGACGTTCACCACGGCCCGATCTTTTGCGATGAGACAACCTTTTATGACCATTGACGGCGTATCGGCGTGGATACACCATCCACCCGGATTACGCTCCCCCCTCGATGAAGCGCCTTGGTGTCACCCCCGGACCGGTCCTCGCCCTCACCGCGGCCTGGCTCGCCACCCGCGCCCTGATGCTGTGGCTGCTGGCCCACTCCGCCGCGCCCCTGCTGGGCGGGGGCTCGGTGACGCGTGAGGTGTCGCGGCTGTACTTCCACTGGTACGGCGTGCTGTCCAACGGCGCGTTCCCCGCCCAGGACACGATGTGGCAGTACCCGCCGGGCGCCGGTCCCGTGCTGCTGGCCCCGGGCGCGCTGCCCGGACTCGACTATCTCCAGGGGTTCGTGACCCTGACCCTCGCCACGGACGCGCTGGTCACGGCGCTGCTGGTGGCCGCCGCCCGCCGTCCGGGACGGAGCCTGAAGGGCGCGGCCCTGTGGACCGGCGGCGTACCGCTGCTGCTGCACATCCCGCTCGCCCGCTACGACGTCCAGGTCACCGCGCTCGCCGTGCTCTGCCTGCTGACCCTGGGCCGCTCCCCGCGCCTGGGCGGGGTGTTCGGGGCGCTGGGCGCGCTGGTGAAGGTGTGGCCCGCGCTCGCGCTGCTCGGCACGCCGAGGGGCCGGGCGACCCGGACGGCGTGGGCCTGGTCGGTGGGCGCCGGATGCGCGGCCCTCGCCCTGCTCGCGGTGCTCTTCAGCGACCCGCTCTCGTTCCTGGGCGAACAGAGCGGCCGGGGCGTGCAGATCGAGTCGCTCGGCGGCACCCTGCTGAACCTGGCCCGGCACGCGGGGTGGCCCGGCCGGGTCCGCTACCAGTACGGCGCGACGGAGCTGGTCGGCCCCGGGGTGCGCGCCGTCGCCGACGTCTCGCTGGCGCTCACGGCGGCCGCGTTCGCCCTGCTGCTGCTGTGGCGGTGGAAGGCCCGACGCTGGAACCCGGCCACGCCGTACGACACCGCGCTCGCGGCCGTGCTGCTGTTCACCGTGACCAGCCGGGTGATCAGCCCGCAGTACCTGGTCTGGCTGCTGGGTCTCGCCGCCGTGTGCCTGACCTCCCGGCACACCTCGCAGCGCCCGGTGGCGGTGCTGGTCCTCGCGGCGACCGCGCTCAGCAGCCTGGTCTTCCCGGTGTTCTACGGTGAGGTGACCGGCGGAAGCTGGGCCGGCGCTCTGCTGCCGCTGGCCCGCGTCGGGCTGCTGGTGGCCGCCGCGGCGCTGTCCTTCGTCCGGCTGTGGCGCTCCACGCGCCCGGTGCCGGGGCCGTCCGTGCCGCCACCCGCTCCGGCGACGGCACCGCCCGCGACGGAACCGCGAGCCGATTCCGACCGTCTTCCGGAACGACCACTGAGTATCTCTTAACAGGGTATTACTGAATATTCCTACGCTCCCGGCTCATGGACCTCATGCTTCCAGCACCGCAGGACCCGCATCCCGCGCCCCAGGTCGCCGTCGTCGTCATCGGGTACGACGACGCCGCCCATGTGGCCGACGCCGTGCGTTCGGCGCTCCGTCAGGGGCCCGCCGTCGGTGAGGTGATCGCCGTGGACGACTGCTCCACGGACGGCAGCGCCGAGCTGCTGGAGCGGCTGGCCGAGCACGACCCCCGGCTGCGCGTCGTACGCCGGAGCGAGAACAGCGGCGGCTGCGGCACCCCGCGCAACACCGGGATCGACGCGGTGACGCTGCCGTACGTGATGTTCCTGGACAGCGACGACGTGCTGCCCACGGGTGCGGTGGACGCGCTGCTGCGGGCGGCCGTCGCGGCGGACGCCCAGGTGACGTCCGGGCTGTGCGTGCGCCGCGAGCTGCCCTCGGGGCGCGAGCAGCCCTGGCAGCCGACGCTGTACGCGGCGCCCGCGGTCTTCGCGCGCCCCTCCGAACGCCCCCGGCTGGTGGACGACACGCTGTGCGTCAACAAGCTGTACCTGACCTCGTTCCTGCGCGAGCACGACATCCGCTTCCCCGAAGGCCGTTTCCTCTACGAGGACTTCGTCTTCACCGCGCGCGTGCTGGCCGCCGCGCCGCGCGTCGCGCTCGTCCCGGACCGGGTCTACACGTGGAACGTGCGCCGCTCCGCCGACCGGCTCTCGCTCTCCCTGGACCGGGACGGGATCGACAACTGGCGCTCCCGCACCCGCGCCTGCGCCCTGGCGCACGAGATCCTGCTGAGCGCGGGCCAGAAGGTGCTGGCGCGAGCCGCCCGGGTGAAGTTCCTCGACCATGAACTGCGGATGTACGTGCGCGAGTTGCACCTGCGCAGCGCGGAGTACCGGCGCGCCTGGTGGGAGCACACGCGGGAGTTCCTCGGGCACTACGACGCCGCCGACTGGGAGCCCAACCCCGCGGCACCGGGCCGGCTCGTCGGCCGGGTGATCATGGAGTGTCCGGAGCCCGCCGACCTGCCCCGGCTGCGGGAGCTGGCCGCGCGACCGGCCCGCCTCCTGCCGCCGTACGCCCGCGCCGCGGACGGCACGCCGATCTGGTCGGCCGCGCTGCCGCAGGTGAACCTGGCCCCGCTGCTGACCCGTCCGGCGAGCGGGCTCCCCGTCGCGGTGGACGCCGAACTCCTGGTCCGGACGCGCACGTCCCGGCTGCGGCTGCGCCTGCACGAGCTGTACGGCAGGGTCGCCGAGGCGGAGCCGCTCGCGGTGACCGTGGAGTGGCGCTTCCGCGCGACGGGCCGCGTCGCACGGCGCTCCACGGTCCCCTTCGCGCCCACGGCCCCCGACCTGTGGACGGCCGAGACCCCGGTGGACCTCACCGCGCTGGGCGCGGGCGTCTGGGACCTCTGCCTCACCCTGCACTTCAAGGACGGCCCCAGCCGCGAGGCCACGGCCCACGCCCGCAGCTCCCCGCACCTGCGCCGCCGCGCCCTGCCCAACCCGCACCATCTGCTGCTGCTCGCCCACCCCTACGCCACCCACTCCGGCGCCCTGGCGCTGCGCGTGGCCACGGGTCCGCTCGGGGCGGCGCGGGTCGCCAAGGGCAGGCTCCAGCGCATACTGCGCTGACCGTGCGCGCCGCGCCGCGCCCTCAGAGCACCTTGAGCGCCCCGGCCGTGGCGCGGGCCAGGCTCGCCAGATAGCCCTTGGGCGGTTTCGGCGCGCGGATGACCACCGCGCGCCAGTACAGCGGCCCGGAGATCAGGTCAAGGGCCAGGTCGGGGTCGACACCCGGGGCGACCTCGCCGCGCTGCTCCGCCGCCGCGAGAATCCGGCTGGCGACGCTCTCCTGGCCGTCCCGCAGAGCCTTCTGGAAGGCGTCGGCCATCTCGGGCGTCCGCGCGGCCTCGGCCTGGAGGTCGGGGATGATCTGCGAGACCACGGGGTGGCGCAGCGCGCGCGAGGTGACCTCGTACAGCAGGCGCAGGTCGCCCTCCAGGGAGCCGGTGTCCGGGACCGGCAGGCCGAGGACGGCCATCGCGGAGACCACGTCGAGCACCAGGTGCAGCTTGGAGCGCCAGCGCCGGTAGACGGCCGTCTTGCCCACTCCGGCCCGCCGGGCGATGCCCTCGATGGACATGCGGGCGTACCCGACGGCCGCCAGTTCCTCGAAGACGGCCGCACGGATGGCCTCGGTCACGTCCTCCCGGAGCACGGCGGCCCCGGCCGGAGCACGGCGGCGCGGCCGCGCCGGGGGTTCGTCGGCGTTGGTGGTCATGCGCCCAGCATAGGGCGTGACGACGAAACGGTTGCGTTGCGACGTCGCTTGGGCCTACGCTCGCGTTGCGACGATACGGTCCCGTTCCGACGTAAGAGAACGTGAAGAGAAGCGTAGGTAAACGCCGGGCGACGACCACGCCCCGGCGCGGGCCGGGCGAGCGCACCCCCCTCCCCCCGAGCGAAAGCAGCGGATGTGAGCCAGGTCCTCGACACACCGCCCCCGACCCGGGCCCCGGCCGACGACACCGACCTCGCGGCCCTGGCCGCCCGGCACGGCCTCACGGTCAGCGGCGCCCGCCCCTCCGTCCCGGCCTACGTCCGCCAGTTGTGGGCGCGGCGCCACTTCATCACCGCGTTCGCCACCGCCAAGCTCACCGCCCAGTACAGCCAGGCGAAGCTCGGCCAGGTCTGGCAGGTGATGACCCCGCTGCTGAACGCGGCGGTCTACTACTTCATCTTCGGCGTGCTCCTCGGCACCAAGCACGGCGTCCCGGACTACATCCCGTTCCTGGTCACCGGCGTGTTCGTGTGGACGTTCACGCAGAGCTCGATCATGGCGGGCACCCGGGCCATCTCCGGCAACCTCGGCCTGGTCCGCGCCCTGCACTTCCCGCGCGCCGCGCTGCCGATCTCGTTCTGCCTCCAGCAGTTGCAGCAGTTGCTGTTCTCCATGGCCGCGCTGCTCGTCATCCTGCTGTGCGCGGGCGTGCCGGTGTCACTGTCCTGGCTGCTCGCGATCCCCGCGCTGTGCCTGCAGTTCACGTTCAACGCGGGCGTGGCGATGGCCATGGCCCGGCTCGGCGCGAAGACCCCGGACATCGCCCAGCTGATGCCGTTCGTGCTGCGCACCTGGATGTACGTCTCCGGGGTGATGTGGAGCATCGGCAAGCTCACCAAGGACAAGGGCCTGCCGCACGCGGTCATCGTCCTGCTGGAGACCAACCCGTCCGCCGTGTACATCGACCTCATGCGGTTCGCGCTGATCGACAGCTTCCACGCGAGCCAGCTCCCGCCGCACGTGTGGGCGGCGGCGATCGGGTGGGCCGTCGTCGCCGGGGTCGGCGGATTCATCTACTTCTGGAAGGCTGAGGAGACCTACGGCCGTGGCTGAGCAGACCGACGCGCAGGAGCAGGTCTCCGCGCACAGCGAGAAGATCCCCACCGTCGTCGCCGACCGGGTGGACATCGTCTACCGGGTCAACGGCACCGGCGCGGGCCGTGGCTCGGCCACCGCCGCCCTCAACCGCATCCTGCGCCGCGAGCAGGCGGAGAAGGCGGCGGGCGTGCGCCGCGTCCACGCGGTCAAGAAGGTGTCCTTCGTCGCGTACCGGGGCGAGGCCATCGGCCTGATCGGCACCAACGGCTCGGGCAAGTCCACCCTGCTCAAGGCGGTCGCCGGCCTGCTCCCGGTGGAGAACGGCCACATCTACACCGGCGGCCAGCCCTCCCTGCTCGGTGTCAACGCGGCCCTGATGAACGACCTGACCGGCGAGCGGAACGTGCACCTCGGCGGGCTCGCGATGGGCATGTCGCGCGAGCAGGTCCGGGAGCGCTACCAGGACATCGTCGACTTCTCCGGGATCAACGAGAAGGGCGACTTCATCACGCTCCCGATGCGGACGTACTCCTCCGGCATGGCCGCGCGCCTGCGCTTCTCCATCGCCGCCGCCAAGGACCACGACGTGCTGCTGATCGACGAGGCGCTGGCCACCGGCGACCGTTCCTTCCAGAAGCGCTCCGAGGCCCGCATCCGCGAGCTGCGCAAGCACGCGGGCACGGTCTTCCTGGTGAGTCACAACAACAAGTCCATCCGCGACACCTGCGAACGGGTGCTCTGGCTGGAGCGCGGGGAGCTGCGCATGGACGGGCCCACCGAGGAGGTGCTCAAGGAGTACGAGGCCTTCACGGGTGACAAGGGCGACAAGAAGGCGAAGAAGCCCGCACCCAAGCCCGCTCCCGCGAAACCATAGGGGCCGGGAAGCCGTCTTCCGGGGTAAGAGGGGGTGAAGGCGTCGCGCCTTCGTTGACCCCGGTCGCGATTATCCCTTTCATCGCTCTAATGACAGTATGTTATGAAAGGTGCCCTCTCTGAGACGACGAGCCGAAGGAGTCCTCCGCGATGCCTCACCTCAGCCTGATCGTCTACGGGCCGAACACCCAGGGGCATCTGACGGAGCTGCTCGACTCGCTGGCGACCCACCCGCTCCCGGACGCCGAGGTGATCGTCGCCGCCGTCGGTGACTGGGCCCTGGAGACCGCCGAGGGGCACACCCCCGAGACGGTCACCGTGCCGCTGCCCGAGGGCACCACCGACGCGGCGGCCCGGGCGGCGGGGGCCGCGCGGGCCCAGGGCCGCTGGCTGCAGTTCGTGCACGCGAAGGACGGCGTACCCGCCGGAACGCCCCGGCTGGTCGCCGAGCGCACCGCCGAACTCGACCGGAGCGGCGAACACGCCGACGTCCTGCTCCTCGACCACGTCACCACCACCTGGCGCACCACCGCCGCCCCCTCCCGCGACGGCCGCGTCCTGGCCGCCGCCGGACGCTCCGTCCTCACCCTGGACGAGAATCCGGGCCTGCTGCGCCTGGAGCCCCTCCTCGGCACCCACGTGCTCAGCACCGCGTTCTGGCGGGCCCTCGAGGACGCCCTCACCACCGACGACGAAGCCCGCGTCGCCCACACCGCCCTGCTCCGCGCCGACCGCGTCGCCTGCCTCAACCAGGTGGCGTACGAGAACCGCGAGCTGCGCCCCGAGAGCCTGCCCCCGCTCGCCCCCGAGTCCCGGCTCGCGCTGGTCGACCGCTACGAGTCGCTGCTCCCGCTCACCGAGGGCCGCGGCGCCGTCCGCGCGGTGCTCTACGACCTGATGGTCCGCGACCTGCTGCGCACCTTCGCCCGCGAGGACATGCCCGAGCCCGTCGCGCGCGCCTTCTTCGCCCGCGCCTCGCAGGCCGCCGTCCGCTGGCGCCCCGAGGGCCATCAGCGCCCGGGCGGTCTTGAGGGCGTACGCCACACGCTGCTCGAAGAGGGCGCCTACACCCGCTACCGCGCCTTCCAGGCCGCCAACCGCACCCGGCGCGCCGCCAAGAAGGCCGTCCGCGCCCGCAAGCGCCAGGCGGGCGCCAAGCTCCGCGACCACTACTACCGCAGGGCGCTCGCCCGCCCGGTCGACCCCGACCTGGCCGTCTTCTCCGCCTACTGGGACCGGGGCGTGGCCTGCAACCCGGCCGCCATCGCCGCCAAGCTCGCCGAACTCGCCCCGCACATCCGCGCGGTGTGGGTGGTGAGCAAGGAGAACGAGGCCCTGCTGCCCGCCGGCACCGACCACGTGATCCCCGGCACCCGGAGCTACTGGGAGACGCTGGCCACCGCCAAGTACCTGGTCAACAACGTCAACTTCCCCAACGCGGTGGTCAAACGGCCCGACGCGATCCACCTCCAGACCCACCACGGCACCCCGCTCAAGCGCATGGGCCTGGACCAGCGCGACCACCCGGCCGCCGCCCAGGGCCTGGACTTCGCCGCCCTGCTGTCGCGGATCGACAAGTGGGACTACAGCATCAGCGCCAACAGCCACACCACCCGCATGTGGGAGCGCGCCTACCCGGCCCGCTACACCTCGCTGGACCACGGCTATCCGCGCAACGACGTCTTCTACACCGCGACCGCCGCCGACGTGCGCGCCGCCCGCGAGCGCCTCGGCATCCCGCCCGGCCGCACCGCCGTCCTCTACGCGCCCACCCACCGCGACTACGAGGCCGGGTTCACCCCCCGCCTCGACCTCGCCACCCTGGCCGACCGGCTCGGCGAGGACACCGTCCTGCTGGTGCGCGCCCACTACTTCTACGGCGGCGCCGCCTCCCCGCTCAGCGGTCTGCGCCGCTCCGGCCGGATCATCGACGTCTCCTCCTACGACCCGGTCGAGGAGCTGTGCCTCGCGGCGGACGCGCTGGTCACGGACTACTCGTCGATCATGTTCGACTACGCCAACCTGGACCGCCCGATCGTCGTCTACGCCGACGACTGGGAGACCTACCGCACCACGCGTGGCGTCTACTTCGACCTGATGGCCGAGGCGCCGGGGCACGTCGCCCGCACCCAGGAGGAGCTGACCGAGATCCTCACCTCCGGCGCCTGGCGCGACGAGAACGCGGCGAAGGCACGCACCGCCTTCCGGCGCCGGTTCTGCGAGTTCGACGACGGCCGCGCCGCCGAGCGGGTCGTGCGCCGGGTGTTCCTCGGCGAGCCCGAGGAGGCGCTCCCGCCCGTGCTCCCGCCGGAGGAACGCACCCCCGCCCCGACCCCCGAGGAGGCCCAAGGATGACGACCCCCGATGTCACGGTCACCGTCATCAGCTACAACGACGCGGCCCGGCTGCCCCGCGCGGTCGCCTCCCTGCGCGCACAGACCCACCGGAACATCGAGATCGTCATCAGCGACGACCACTCCACCGACGACACCCCCGAGGTGGCCCGGGGGCTCGCGGCGGAGGACTCCCGCATCCGCTACCTGCGGCTGCCCGAGAACAGCGGCGGGTGCAGCGCCCCGCGCAACCGCGCCATCGACATCGCCCGCGCTCCGTATCTGATGTTCCTCGACAGCGACGACGAACTCCCGCCCCGCGCGGTCGAGCTGCTTCTCGCCGCGCACCGCGAGCGCGAGGTCGACTTCACCATGGGCGCGGTGACCCGGGTCCGCGTGGACAGCGGCCGGCGCACCACCTGGATGCCCCACCTGGTCGGCGAGCACCGCACCCTGGACGGCATCGCCGCCGACCCCCGGCTGCTCTTCGAGCACCTGTCGACCAGCAAGATGTACGCCCGCGCCTTCCTCGACCGGCACGAGCTGCGCTTCCCCGAGGGCATCCACTACGAGGACCAGCTCTTCTCCGCGCAGGCGTACTGCCTGGCCGAGGCGTTCACGATCATCCCGGACCCGGTCTACACCTGGTACATCGAGCCCTACGCGGCCGCCGCCTCCGCGTCCATCTCCAACCAGCGGCACAAGATCTCCAACGTGGCCGACCGGGTGCACGTCCAGCGCCTGATCGACGACTTCCTGGTGGAGAGCGGGCACGCGGAACTGCGTGAGGACAAGGACTACAAGTTCCTCAAGCACGACTTCCGGATGTACGCGGGCGACCTGCCCTACCGCGACGACGAGTGGCTCTCCGCCTTCGCCGAGATCATGAACCCGTACCTCGACAGCCTCGCCGACGGCGCCTTCACCCGGCTCCCCCGGGCCGAGCGGGTCGTCCTGGAGCTGCTGCGCGAGGGACGCCTGGACGACCTGCGGCTCGCCGCGCGCGGCCTCGGCCAGCCGGTGGCGCCGAGGGAGGTCACCACCGACAGCACGGGCAGCTACTGGGGCGGTGCGGTGCCGTCCTCCGCGCGGGGGCGCCGCGAGCTGGACGTGTCCGACCTGGAGCTGGAGACCCGGCCGTTCCCCAGCGCGTACTTCCGCCACGAGATCACCGAGCTGACGCCCGGCCCCGGCGCGACGCTCACCCTCACCGTGCGCACCTACGACCCCGGGCTGCGGCTGCCCGTCGGACCGCAGCGGGCGGGACTGCTGCTGACCCCGGGCAAGCGGCGGATGACGGTGCCCTTCCGGCTCGATCCGGTCCGGCCCGGTGTGTTCGAGGGCCGGGTGCGGGTGGATCTGAGCGAGGCTCGACTGCCGGTGCAGGGGTTCGCGGGGGTGCGGCATCCGCTGGTGCGGCTCCAGCAGCAGGGGCTCGCCAACGGGGGGCTGCTGCTGGCCCCGCTGGCGTTCCCCGCGCTGACGGCTCGCGTGGAGTACCGGTCGGGTACGGCGCCGCACGAGGTGGTCGTGGAGCCGGAGGGGCGGGGGGCGGGGCGGTTGCAGGTACGGTGGCGGCCGGTTGGCACGGCGTTGCTTCTGCAGCGGGTGGTGCGGCGGGTCGATCACCCTCGGGTTCGGGGGGCGGCGCGGCTTGTGTCGAGTGTGCTGCGGTAGTTCCCCGGGTGCGAAGGCATGAGTTCTCGGGTGCGGGTGCGTGGTGGCTTGTCGCGCAGTTCCCCGCGCCCCGGAAAACTCACAGCTCCCCTCGTATCAAGGCTCGACCTTGTACAGGACCTGGCCTGCCGGTCCCCTCGTCACCTCTTTCAGCCAGGGTTCCGCCGTGTCCGGTGAGCCGATCACCCAGTGGACCCCGTACCGGCGGGCTATGGCCAGGCGGGTCGCGGAGCCGGTCGTGGGGGCGTAGTAGCGGGTGACCGCTTCGTCACGGCCCGTTTCGTCCGGGAGGAAGAAGTCGGGGTAGCCGGGGGCCACGGTGTAGGGGCCGTAGGCGGGGATCTGGCGGGACGGGGTGGTGCGGGCCATCACCACGTCGCCGTAGCGGACCCAGGGGGTGATCCAGTGGTAACCGACCCAGGGGGTGCGGTACTTGGCGGCGACCGGGGCCGGGAGGTCGGTACGGTCGATCACATAGCCGAGCGTGCCCGCCTGCGCCCACGCGCCGACCCCGAGGGCCACTCCGAGCAGGCAGGCCCAGATCAGCCGTACCCTCCGGCGTGACGCCGAGACGGTCTCCAGCGCGGCCGCGAGCTGGGCCGGGATGAGGGCGGCGGGCAGGGCGCGGCCCCAGGAGTAGTGGCCGGTGAGGCCGCCCGCCACGAAGAGCAGCACGCCGAGGACGAAGAAGAGGACCAGGACGTCCCGGTGGTCCCGGCGCCCGCGGAACACCAGGGCGACCACGCCGAGCAGGACCAGGCCGAAGCGGGGCAGCAGGTCGCTGTAGAGGGGGCGGTGGATCGCCTCCAGGTCGGCGCCCGCCGAGAACAGGGCGAAGAAGTCGTAGTACGGCCAGAGCGCGAGCAGCACGATGCCCGCCACCAGGGCCGCGCCCAGGCGCGGCAGAGTCGCGCGGGCGGGGCGGGCCGCGAGGACTACGGCGAGGGCGCCGAGGGAGGCGACCACGCCGGAGAACTGGTGGCACAGCAGGATCAGCGCCCAGAGGAGACCGAGTCCGATCCAGGCGGGCCAGCCGGTGTCGGCGCGCAGCGCCCGCGTGAGCCAGGCCCAGAAGTGGAAGGAGAGCCCGAGCGCGAGCACGCTGGGGTACGACACCGTCAGGGCCAGGGAGTTGAGGCCGAGAAAGCCGCTCCAGTTGAAGACGTCCGGGCCCCACAGGAAGACCACGCAGAGGATCGCGAGCGCGGGGGCGGCGCGGTGGTCGCTCAGGGTGCGGACGTAGCGCCAGACGCCGCTGAGGAGCAGCGCGAGCCCGACGAGGGCGCCGATCCGGAGCACCACGAACACCGACAGGCCGGTGACGCGGGCAAGCAGTCCCAGCAGCAGCATCCACGGCGAGTAGTAGGGGCTCGGGGTGTCGGCGTCGACCAGCGGGTTGCCGGGGTTGAGCAGGCTGTGCCGCAGCCGCTGCACGGTCGCCGCGTGCATCCCTAGGTCACCGGCCCAGGGCAGCCGGACGATCACCAGGAGCATGAGCACCAGGACGAGCGCGGCGGCGGCCCAGGGCAGCGCGCGGCCGGCGCTCGCCGGGCTAGGCGGGGCGGCGCGCATCGGGCCGGGCCTCGGTGCGGTTCAAGGTCACAGGCACAGGCCAGACCTTATCCGAAAAGGACCGATTAGCAGGAAACGGTAAATTCGCCACAGGTTTCTCCCTAACCGGGGGCAAGAACACGGATGCCCCGGAACCGTTTCTCCGGGTTCCGGGGCATCCTGTGTCGTCTCGCGTCAGGAGTGCGTACGCAGCAGCGTCCGCATCGTGCGCATCGCCACCGACAGGTTGGCGAGGTCGAACGCGTCCGAGCTGCGGATCTCCTCCAGGGTGGAGCGCGCCCGGCTCAGGATCGGCGCGTTCTTCTCCTCCCATGCCTTGAAGCGCTGTTCGGGCGTCGAGGTGCCGTTGCCCACCGCGAGCACGTCCGCCGTGAGGGCGGCGTGGGCCGCGTAGAGGTCCTCACGGATGGAGGCGCGGGCCATGGACTGCCAGCGATCCGCGCGGGGCAGCTCGATGATGCGGTCCATGAGCTGCGTGATGTGCAGCCGGTCGGCGAGGTCGTAGTAGACCTCGGCGACATCGAGCGGCTCCTTGCCCATGCGGTCGGCCACCGAGACGATGTCCAGCGCCGGGAAGGCGGAGGAGAACCCGGCGACGCGCGTGGCGAGTTCGTCCGGGACACCGGCCGCGGACAGCTCGTCGTACACGTGCTGGTACCACTCCAGGTCCGCGCCGCGCAGCAGCTTCGGGAGCTGCTGCCAGACCTGCTCGACGCGCGCCGCGAAGAACTCGACGGTCTCGGCGAGCTGGAGCGGCTGCGGCCGGTTGTTGAGCAGCCAGCGGGTGCCGCGCTCGACCAGGCGGCGCGAGTGCAGCCGGATGCGGGTCTGGACGGCCGCGTCGACCTTGTTGTCCAGCTCCTCCACCGCGTCCCACACCGGCGCCGAGCAGAAGATCGCGCGGGCCGCGGTCTGGGCGCGGACGATCTCCTCCAGGGAGGCCCCGGTCTCCTCGCGCAGACGGTGCAGATAGGTCGTACCGCCCGTGTTCACCGTGTCGTTGACCAGCACGGTCGTGGTGATCTCGCGGCGCAGGGGGTGGGTGTCGATGGACTCCGCGAACCGCTCGCGCAGCGCCGACGGGAAGTAGGCGTGCAGCAGGGTGCGCAGATACGGGTCGTCGGGCAGCGAGGTGCGCAGCAGCTCCTCGGCGACCGTGATCTTCGTGTACGCCAGCAGGACGGCGGTCTCGGGGCTGGTGAGCCCCTGCCCCTGGGCCAGCCGCTCGCGGATCTGACGGTCGGTGGGCAGGAACTCCAGCGCCCGGTCGAGGTGACCCTCGCGCACCAGGTGGCGGATGAAGCGGGCCTGCGCGTGCAGCATGTCCTTGGACTGCGCGAGCGCGTTGGCCAGGGCGGTGTTCTGCGCGTAGTTGTTGCGCAGGACCAGGGAGCCGACCTCGTCCGTCATCTCCGCGAGCAGCTTGTTGCGCTGCTTGACGGTCATGTCGCCGTCGGTCACCAGGCCGTTGAGCAGGATCTTGATGTTCACCTCGTGGTCGGAGGTGTCCACACCGGCGCTGTTGTCGATCGCGTCGGTGTTGATCCGGCCGCCCTGGAGGGCGAACTCGATGCGGCCGAGCTGGGTCAGACCCAGGTTGCCGCCCTCGCCGACGACCTTGACGCGCAGGTCGGCGCCGTCGACGCGGATGGCGTCGTTGGCCTTGTCGCCGACGTCCGCGTTGGACTCCGCCGAGGACTTCACGTAGGTGCCGATGCCGCCGTTCCACAGCAGGTCGACCGGCGACTGGAGGATCGCCTTCATCAGGTCGGCCGGGGTCATCTTGGAGATCTTCTCCTCGATGCCCAGCGCCTCGCGGATGTGGCTGTTGAGCGGGATCGACTTGGCGCTGCGCGGGAAGATCCCGCCGCCCGCCGACAGCAGCGAGGTGTCGTAGTCGGCCCAGCTCGAACGGGGCAGCTCGAACAGGCGGCGGCGCTCGGCGTAGGAGGTGGCCGCGTCCGGGTTCGGGTCGATGAAGATGTGCCGGTGGTCAAAGGCGGCGACCAGGCGGATGTGCTCGGAGAGCAACATGCCGTTGCCGAACACGTCACCGGACATGTCACCGATGCCGACGACCGTGAAGTCCTCGGACTGCGTGTCCACGCCCAGCTCGCGGAAGTGCCGCTTGACGGACTCCCAGGCGCCGCGCGCGGTGATGCCCATGCCCTTGTGGTCGTAGCCCGCCGAGCCGCCGGAGGCGAAGGCGTCCCCGAGCCAGAAGTCGTACTCCCCGGCGACGCCGTTGGCGATGTCGGAGAACGTCGCGGTGCCCTTGTCGGCCGCGACGACCAGGTAGGTGTCCTCGCCGTCGTGGCGGACCACGTCCTGCGGCGGGACGACCTCGCCGGCCACCATGTTGTCGGTGATGTCGAGCAGCGCCGAGATGAACGTCTTGTAGCTGGCGATGCCCTCGGCCAGCCACGCGTCCCGGTCCACGCTCGGGTCGGGGAGCTGCTTGGCGACGAAGCCGCCCTTGGCGCCCACCGGCACGATGACGGTGTTCTTCACCATCTGCGCCTTGACCAGGCCGAGGATCTCGGTGCGGAAGTCCTCGCGCCGGTCCGACCAGCGCAAGCCGCCGCGCGCGACCTTGCCGAAGCGCAGGTGCACGCCCTCCACGCGCGGCGAGTACACCCAGATCTCGTACGCCGGGCGCGGCGCGGGCAGGTCCGGGATGGCGCGCGGGTCGAACTTCATGGAGACGTAGTCGTGCGGCTTGCCGCCCTCGGTCTCCTGGAAGAAGTTGGTGCGCAGGGTCGCCTTGATGACGGTCAGGAAGGAGCGCAGGATGCGGTCCTCGTCCAGGCTCGCCACCTGGTCGAGCGCGGCGTCCAGCTCCTCCAGGAGCGCGTCGGTGATCTCCAGACCGGCCGTCTGCCGGTCCGGGGACATCCGCGCCTCGAAAAGGGAGACCAGCAGCCGGGTGGTGTGGACGTTGTTGCGGAGGGTGTCCTCCATGTAGTCCTGGCTGAAGGTGGAGCCCGCCTGGCGCAGGTACTTGGCGTACGCGCGCAGCACCATCGCCTGCCGCCAGGTCAGCCCGGCGCTCAGGACGAGGGAGTTGAAGCCGTCGTTCTCCGCCTGGCCGGTCCAGGTCGCGGCGAACGCCTCCTGGAACCGCTCGCGGCCGTCCTCGCCGAGGTGGTCGCCGCCGCCCGCGGGCTTCGGCATCCGCAGGCCGAAGTCGTAGACCCAGGCGGTGGTGCGGTCGGCGCGGCGCAGCTCGTAGGGGCGCTCGTCGACGACCTCGACGCCGAGCCGGTTGAGGACCGGCAGCACGGCGGAGAGGGAGACCGCGTCGCCCGTGCGGTAGATCTTGAAGCGGCGCTCGCCGGGGGCGGCGCCCACCGGCTCGTACAGGCTCAGCGCGAAGTCGCCGCCGTCCTTGCCGTCCTTGCCGTCCTTCTGGTTCAGCCGCTCCAGGTGGACCAGGTCGGCCACGGCCGCGCGCGGGGTGTGGTCGGCCTTGTAGCCCTCGGGGAAGGCGTTGCCGTGCTGGTAGCGGCGCAGCAGCTCGGCGGCGCGCTCCTCGCCGCACTCGGCGTTCAGCGCCTCGGTGAAGCCGTCCGCCCAGGAGCGGGTGGCCTCGACCAGGCGGGCCTCGATGCGCTCCTTGTCGGCGTCGGAGAGCTGGGGCAGCTCGGTGCCCTGCGGGACGCGGACGACGAAGTGCAGCCGGGAGAGGATCGACTCGGTGTTCCAGGCGGTGAAATCGACGCTGGTGCCGCCCAGCTCCTCCTTGAGGATGTCGATGATCCGCAGCCGGACGCCGGTGGTGTAGCGGTCGCGCGGGAGGTAGACGAGGGCCGAGTAGTAGCGGCCGTACTCGTCCTGGCGCAGGTAGAGCCGCAGGCGGCGGCGCTCCTGGAGGTAGAGCACGCTGGTCGCGATGGACTGCAGCTCGTCGACCGGGGTCTGGAACAGCTCGTCGCGCGGGTAGGTCTCCAGGATCTGGAGCAGGTCGCGGCCGTCGTGGCTGTTGGGCGAGAACCCGGCGCGCTCCAGGACCTCCTCGACCTTGCGGCGGATGACCGGCACGCGGCGCACCGACTCGGTGTACGCGGCGGAGGAGAACAGGCCGAGGAACCGGCGCTCGCCGACCACGTTGCCCTTGGCGTCGAACTTCTTGACGCCGATGTAGTCCAGGTAGGACGGGCGGTGCACGGTGGCGCGGCTGTTGGCCTTGGTCAGCACGAGCAGGCGGTGCTCGCGGGCCTTGGCGCGGGCGTCGGCCGGGAGCCGCTCGAAGGAGGGGCTGACCGGGTGCTCGTCCTGCTCGGAGTGGTGCGGGTCGGAGCGCAGGATGCCGAGGCCGGTGCCGGGCACGGCACTGAGCGAGTCGTCGCCGCGGAGCTGGTACTCGCGGTAGCCGAGGAAGGTGAAGTGGTCGGCGGAGAGCCAGCGCAGCAGCTCGCGGGCCTCCTCGGCCTCCGGTCCGGGCAGGTCGGCGGGGCGGGGCTCGCTCTCCAGGCCGTCCGCGATCCGGACCGCGGTCTCCCGCATCTTCTCCCAGTCCTCGACGGCCTCGCGGACGTCGGACAGGACGCGGAGCAGGTCGGCGGAGATCTGCTTGAGGTCGGCGCGGTCGGTCTCGCGGTCGATCTCGACGTGGATCCAGGACTCGACGTGCGCGTCGTGGGGCAGCTCGGCGCCGGGGGCCGGCTTGGGCAGCACCTCGATGAGCTTGCCGGTCACGTCCCGGCGCACGACGAACTGCGGGTGGATCACGACGTGGATGCCGCGGCCCTGACGGGTCAGCTCATTGGTGACCGAGTCGACCAGGAAGGGCATGTCGTCGGTGACGACCTCCACCACGGTGTGGCTGCACGTCCACCCGTTCTCTTCCACGCTCGGGGTGTGCACCCGCACGTTGGCGGTGCCCTGCGGGCGGTTCTCGGCGAGCCGGTAGTGGGAGACAGCGGCACCGAAGGCGTCGACCGGGTCGCGGTCGGTGAGGTCCTCGGGGGCCGTGTGCAGGTAGTAGCGCTGGAGGAACGCGAGCACGGACTCGCTGTCGGGGGCCTCGCTCGTGGTCCCGGTCGGTAGGTGCCCCCCGACCGGACTGTTCTCAGCTACCCGGGCCGCCCGATCGAGCAGCTCGGCCTTGGCTTCGTCCAGCTTGGTCTGCATTGTCCTCTGGCTCCTGTCGCGCGCCGTTGCGTGACGTAGAAGGAAGTACGGTCTCTTTCCCTCCGGTATGACGCCACGGCCCGGGGTGTCCGGTCCGTTCCGACGCTATGCCGCGAGGTGAGATGGGCGGGAGGAATTCGGCCATTGTCGACGCGTCTGTCGGGTGCGACGCTGCGCCCAGTGCCGACGTGTCCCGTGCCGATCCCGGCGTCCTGGAGGCTTCGGCGCCCCTGTCGCGCCCGCGAAGACCAGCGACCGCCGCCCGGTCACGGAGGTGTTCCGTGCGAACCGGGCGCAGGGCAGGGGCCGTGGCGCCCCCGCGAGATATCGCGCTGATCACGCCACAAGGCTATCGCTCCTGACCCCGGGCCCGTCATGAGCCGTATGTGTACAAAACCGGGGGGTGAAGTTTGACGTTCTGCACAGCGCCGCGCGGGCCGGGGGGCGGCTATGCCGCTATTCGGTGCGCCTCTTCGACCGCCTCGGCCAGGGTGTCCACCACCGGCACACCGGCCTCGCGGAGGCTGGCCGGGCCGTGGGAGCCGCCGGTGTACAGCACCGCCCGCGCGCCCACGTGGCGGGCCGCCAGCGCGTCGTCCACCGCGTCGCCGATGACGACGGTGCGCTCCGGCGCCACCAGGTCCTCCAGCGACTTCAGGTGGCGGACCATGTGCTCGGCCTTGGAGCCCCCCGAGGGGCCCGTGCGTCCGTCGATCCGCAGGAAGTGGGCCTCGATGCCGAAGCCGCGCACCAGCGGCAGCAGCTCCTCGTGGCCGTACATGCTCAGCAGCGACTGGCTGTGCCCCGCCGACCGCCAGCCCGCGAGCAGGTCGGCCGCGCCCTCGGTCAGGCCGCAGCGCGTCCGCCACTCGGTGTAGTGCCGGTGGAAGGCGCCGTCCATCACGTCCCACTCGGCCTCGGTCGGCAGCCGGCCGAGCAGCCGCTCGTAGAACCTCGGCACCGGGACGCAGTACAGCGCGCGGTACGTCTCCAGCGTGATCGGCTCAAGGCCCAGCTCGGCGAAGGCCGCGTTCGTCGCCCCGATGATCGCGTCGATGTCGTGGAACAGGGTGCCGTTCCAGTCCCAGACGATGTGCGCGTTCCCCTGCTTCCCCATGTCCGAAACCGTACCCACTCCCACTGACAATCGGACATCCGCGGTGTATCGCCGCAGGTCAGGTGGGGGTCAAGGCGGGGTCAGGCGGAGGTCGGAACGGGGTCAGGCGGAGGTCAGGGCATGGTCAGGACCCGCGGACGAGGCTGGGGATCTCCTGCGTGGCGTACCAGAGCAGCTCGTGGTGGTCGGCCGTCTCCACCGCCGCCAGGTCGTGGTCGTCCCCGGCGTCCGCCTCCGCGAGCGCCGCCGCGGCCGCGGCCACGTCTGCCTCGGCGTCCTCGGCGTCGGCGTGCACCGCGGCCGCCTTGGCGAGCGGCACCTCGGCGGTGACCATGACCTCGCCCAGCTCGGCCGGCTCCGCGTCGCGGTCGAGGCCGGGCTTGACGGCGCGGTCCGGTACGTCGGCGGCGACCACGACCCGTCGCGGGGTGGCCGACTGGTCGGCCGCGAGCAGCCGCAGCGAGGCGAGGGCGGCCTGGCCGAGCGCCGCGTACTCCAGCTCCTCCATGTCCTCCGAGCCGCACCACTGGCGCAGCTCGGGCGTGACGGCGTAGGCGACGAAGGAGCCGGTGCCCAGCACCCCCGTGCGGTGCGCCTCGGCGAGCCCGGGCAGGGTCAGGGGTACGTAGACGCGCATTCCGGCCGCTCTTTTCCTGGTCAGAGGCTCTGCTGAATGGGCCTCCAGAATACGTGCGCCCGTCCTCTTTCGGGCGCCCGCCCACCTGCCCGGAGGCGTCCACCCCACGCCCCGGACGTCACCCGGTCCCGCCCCGAGCCCTCGGGCTTTCCACCTCGTGCCGTCACCCGGATAAGTGAACATTCCGGCCCTCCGCCACGGCCCCCGCGCTCCTTGCCGACCCGGCAGCCGCCCCCGTACAAGATCCCCACCACCGAGTTACCGCCCGGTATCCCGGGCCGCTCCCGAACGGGGACCCCCACATGAACAAGGTCATGAGCCGCAAACCCCACCCCCGCCACCGCCCCCCGACCCGCCAGGACCCCAGCCGCCCCGGCTCGCCCCCGCCCCGCACTCCGCTGCGCCCTCGCCCGAAGGCGACGGTCCAGGGCGTGACGGGCGCCCTGGAACCCCTGACGACCCCGCACACGGCCCGGCAGGCTGCGGCCCACGCGGACACCACGGCGCCCGGCACGGCGGCGCACGCGGGAAGTCCGACGCCAGGGACGGCGCCCTACCCGGCCACCCCCGCGCCCAGGCGGGCTGCCCCGTCGGGCGCCGCGGCCCCCGGCATCACCGCACGGGCTCCCCGGCCGGCCCTCAGCGCCACGGCCCCCGGCCCCGTGACCTCCGTCCCCGCCGACCGGCCACGCCCACAGCCCCGCCCCACCGACCTCTTCGCCGACCGCCTCGTAGCCGTTCTCAGCGGGCAGCGCCCCGTGCACTGGATGCTGCGGCACACCGCCGGGCAGGCGTACGACGATCTCGCGCGGCTTGCCGAGCGGAATCCGTTGCGGGCGCCCGGGGTTCGGCCCGTCGTCAGTGATCTCGGGTACTTCGTGCCGAGGGACGGCGCGCTGGAGGTGTTCGCGCGGGTCGCCGCCGGGGACCGGCTGCGGGCGCTGGCGTTCCGGCTGGAGCGCGGGCGGGACCTGCGGTGGCGCTGCACCGCCGTGGAGCTGGCGGGCCCCCGCCTCGCGCGCGGGGACACCGGCTGAACCCCGGACACGGCGAAGGGCCGGACCTCTCACGAAGAGAGACCCGGCCCCGGACGTCACCGGCTCGGCCGAACCTGCCGTTCAGGCCGCCGGCGGGCGACCGTCACTTCTTGCGACGACCCCGCGCCTTCGCCTGCTTGCGACGCTCCGCGCGCGTGAGGCCGTCGGCCTCCGAGCGCACCGGCTCGTCGTCCTCGAGGTCGCGCTCGACCACGCCGCCCTCGCCGTCCACCGTGGGCGCGGAGAAGTGCAGTTCGCGCCGCTGCGGAACGTCCAGCCCCTTGGCCCGGATCTCCGGGCGGGCACCCGCGGGAACCTGCGCGGGCACGATGTCCTGCACGCCCCCGCCGACCGGCTCGACGGCCTGGACCTCGACCTCCTCGACCTGCTGCTCGACCTGGACCTCCAGGTTGAACAGGTAGCCGACGGACTCCTCCTTGATGCCCTCCATCATGGCGGTGAACATGTCGAAGCCCTCCCGCTGGTACTCCACCAGCGGGTCCTTCTGCGCCATCGCGCGCAGACCGATGCCCTCCTGGAGGTAGTCCATCTCGTAGAGGTGCTCGCGCCACTTGCGGTCCAGGACCGACAGCACGACCCGCCGCTCCAGCTCACGCATGATCTCGGAGCCGAGCTGCTCCTCGCGCGCCTCGTACTGCGCGCGGATGTCGTCCTTGATGGACTCGGAGATGAACTCGGCGGTCAGACCGGCGCGGTCGCCCGCGGCGTCCTCCAGCTCCTCGATGGTGACCTTCACCGGGTAGAGCTGCCGGAAGGCACCCCACAGCCGGTCCAGGTCCCAGTCCTCGGGGAACCCGTCGGCGGTCTCGGCGGCGACGTACGCGTCGATCGTGTCGTCCATGAAGTGCTGCACCTGCTCCTGCAGGTCCTCGCCCTCCAGGACGCGGCGGCGCTCGCCGTAGATGACCTCGCGCTGCCGGTTGAGCACCTCGTCGTACTTCAGGACGTTCTTACGGGTCTCGAAGTTCTGCTGCTCGACCTGCGACTGCGCGGACGCGATCGCACGGGTCACCATCTTGTTCTCGATCGGCACGTCGTCCGGGACGTTCGCCATCGCCATCACGCGCTCGACCATGGCGGCCTTGAACAGGCGCATCAGGTCGTCGCCGAGGGAGAGGTAGAACCGGGACTCGCCGGGGTCGCCCTGACGGCCGGAACGGCCGCGGAGCTGGTTGTCGATACGGCGCGACTCGTGCCGCTCGGTGCCGAGCACGTAGAGACCGCCGCTGCGCTCGACCTCCTCCTTCTCGGCCTTGACCGCCTGCTCGGCGCGGGCCAGCGCGGCGGGCAGCGCGGCCGCCCACTCCTCGATGTGCTCCTCGGGGTCCAGACCGATCTGGCGCAGCTCCGCCTCGGCGAGGTCCTCGGGGTTGCCGCCGAGCTTGATGTCCGTACCACGCCCCGCCATGTTCGTGGCGACGGTGACGGCGCCCTTGCGGCCCGCCTGGGCGACGATCGACGCCTCACGCTCGTGGTGCTTGGCGTTCAGCACCTCGTGCTGGATGCCGCGCTTGCTGAGCTGCTGGGAGAGGTACTCCGACTTCTCGACGGACGTGGTGCCGACGAGGATCGGCTGGCCCTTCTCGTGCTTCTCGGCGATGTCGTCGACGACCGCCTCGAACTTGGCCACCTCGGTGCGGTAGATCAGGTCGGACTGGTCCTTGCGGACGAGCGCCCGGTTGGTGGGGATGGGCACCACGCCGAGCTTGTAGATCTGGTGGAACTCGGCGGCCTCGGTCATCGCCGTACCGGTCATGCCGGAGAGCTTGTCGTAGAGGCGGAAGAAGTTCTGCAGGGTGATCGTGGCGAGGGTCTGGTTCTCGTCCTTGATGTCCACCCCTTCCTTCGCCTCGATCGCCTGGTGCATACCCTCGTTGTAGCGGCGGCCGGCGAGGATACGGCCGGTGTGCTCGTCGACGATCATGACCTCGCCGTCGATGACGACGTAGTCCTTGTCCTTCTTGAACAGTTCCTTCGCCTTGATGGCGTTGTTCAGGTAACCGACGAGCGGGGTGTTCACCGACTCGTAGAGGTTGTCGATGCCCAGCCAGTCCTCGACCTTGGACACGCCGGACTCGTGGATGGCGACGGTGCGCTTCTTCTCGTCGACGTCGTAGTCGCCGGTCTCCTCCACGCCCTTGAGCGGGTTGCCGGGCTCGCCGCGCTTGAGGCGGGTGACCAGCTTCGCGAAGTCGCCGTACCACTTGGTGGCCTGGTCGGCCGGGCCGGAGATGATCAGCGGCGTACGGGCCTCGTCGATGAGGATCGAGTCGACCTCGTCGACGATGGCGAAGTTGTGGCCGCGCTGCACCAGCTCGTCCTGCGACCACGCCATGTTGTCGCGCAGGTAGTCGAAGCCGAACTCGTTGTTCGTGCCGTAGGTGATGTCGCACGCGTACTGCTCGCGGCGCTGGGCCGGGGTCATGTTGGCCAGGATGCAGCCGACCTCGAGACCCAGGAAGCGGTGGACGCGGCCCATCATCTCGGAGTCGCGCTCGGCCAGGTAGTCGTTCACCGTGATGAGGTGGACGCCGTCTCCGGAGAGCGCGTTCAGATAAGCGGGGAGGGTGCCGACGAGGGTCTTGCCCTCACCGGTCTTCATCTCGGCCACGTAACCGAGGTGGAGCGCGGCGCCGCCCATGAGCTGGACGTCGTAGTGCCGCTGGCCGAGGACGCGCTTGGCGGCCTCACGGACGGTGGCGAACGCCTCGGGGAGCAGGTCGTCCAGGCTCTCACCGTCGGCGTACCGCTGCTTGTACTCGTCGGTGAGGGCCCGCAGCTCGGCGTCGGAGAGGTCCACGAAGTCCTCTTCGATGGAGTTGACCTGGTCCGCGATGCGGTGCAGCTTGCGCAGGATCTTGCCTTCGCCTGCACGCATGATCTTCGAGAGGACGGACACGGGGGGTGGTCTCCTTGCCGGTCGGGCCTGGGACGGTCTGTTTTCCATGTGACTTGCTGAGCAACGGCCATCGTATGCGAGGACCCCGGCGTGCCGGGAGGGCCTGGCGACCCGGTGCGCGCCTCACTGTGGACAACGGACGAACACACCGGATAGTGCCGCGCCGGATCGCGGATTTGCGCGAATCGTGACCCTGCGCTCACCCAGCGCGAAAAGCCGTGGCGGCACCGCCGGCCGGCCGCCCAGAATCAGGCGATGGACCCCGTCATCCTCACGACCGACCGCCTCCGGATGCGCGCCCTCGCCCCGGCCGACGCCGACGCGGTGCACGCCGCCGCCCAGGACCCCGCGACCCAGCGCTGGATCTCTTCTTTTCCCTCTCCTTACCTACGCGAACACGCCGACGCGTTCATCGACGGCGTGGTGACCCGGGGCTGGGCGGACGACTCGGAGTACCACTTCGGCCTGTTCCTGCCCGACGGCGCGCTGGTGGGCGTGCTGGGTGTCATACGGCGCGGGCCGGGCGCCGCCGAGGTCGGCTTCTGGGCCACCCGCGAGTACCGCGGCCGTGGTTACGTCACCGAGGCCGTGCTGGCGGCTGCCCGCTGGGCCTTCACGGAACTGTCCGTGGACCGGCTGGAGTGGCGCGCCGAAGTGGGCAACCTGCCCTCCCGCGCGGTGGCCGAACGCGTCGGCTTCACCATGGAGGGCACGCTGCGCGCGGCCGTCGAACACCGGGGCGTACGGCGCGACTCGTGGGTCGGCTCGCTGCTCCCCTCCGACCTCGGGCTGACCCCGGCCGCCCCGTATCTCGCCGCGCCCGATCCCGCGGTCACCCCCTGACCTGCGGGAAGTCCGGGGCGGGCGGCCACTGTCAGTGCCACCCTCTATCGTCGGCGACCATGACGACCCTGCCGCGCCCCGCCACCACCCTCACCGCGGACGACGCCCGCCGTATCGCCCTGCGGGCCCAGGGCCTGCTGGGCGCGCCCGACCGGCGGGCGGGCGTGAGCGGGGTGCTGCGGCATCTGGGCGCGGTCCAGCTCGACACCATCTCGGTGCTGGCCCGCTCGCACGAACTGGTGCCCTACGCCCGCCTCGGCGCCGTCGGCCGCCAGGCCGTCGAGTCGGCCTACTGGCAGGACACCCGCGCCTTCGAGTACTGGTCGCACGCCGCCTGCGTCCTGCCCGTCGAGGAGTGGCCCCACTTCGCCTTCCGCCGCCGCGCCTACCGCTCCCGCCCGCACTGGAACCACCAGTTGCCCGAGGGCGCCTACGACCAGGTGATCAAGCAGCTCCAGGCCGAAGGCCCGCTCACCGCGACCGAGTTGGGGGGCGCCAAGCGCACCAGCGAATGGTGGGACTGGTCCGGCACCAAGGTCGCCGTCGAGCGCGCGCTGATGTACGGCGAGGTGGTGTGCGTCGAGCGGCGCGGCTGGAAGCGGGTGTACGACCTCGCCGAGCGCGCCATCCCGGACGCCCTGCTGCACGACGAGCTGGACGACGCCGAGTGCCTGCGCCGCCTGGTCCGGCTGGCCGGCGAGTCGCTGGGCGTCGGCACGCGCGCGGACATCGCGGACTACCACCGTCTCAAGGCCGAGCAGGTGGAGGCTGTGATCGCCGACTCGGGTCTGGTGCCGGTCGAGGTCGAGGGCTGGTCCAAGCCGGCCTGGGCGGACCCGGTAGCCCTCGCCACCCCGCCGCGCGGCCGCCACCGCACGACGCTGCTCTCCCCGTTCGACTCGCTGATCTGGGAGCGGGCCCGCACGGAGCGCCTGTTCGGCTTCACCCACCGCCTGGAGGCGTACGTCCCCAAGCAGAAGCGGGTCCACGGCTACTTCGCGATGCCGGTGCTCTCGGGCGGGCAGCTGGTCGGCCGGGTGGACCCCGCGCGCGAGGGGCGCACGCTGGTGGCCCGGCAGGTCACGCTGGACGGTCCGAAGGCCGTGGCGGCGGTCGCCGACGCGCTGATCGAGGCGGCGAGCTGGGTGGGCTGCACGGACGTCCGCGTGGAGCGCGTGACGGAGCCCGAACTCCACGCGCCGCTGGCCGCCGTACTGGCCCGCGCGCTGGCCTGAGCACCGGCGGGTGCCGGTCCGGGGTCAGCGGATCTCGAGGATCTTCTCCCGCATCGCGTAGACCACGGCCTCCATCCTGGAGTGGAGCTGGAGCTTCTCCAGGATGTTGCGCACGTGGTTCTTCACGGTGTTCTCGGAGATGAACAACTCCTTGGCGATGTCCCGGTTGTTCATCCCCGTGGCGACCAGCTTGAGGACCTCCAACTCCCGGTCGGTCAGCCGGGGGGCGGGCACCAGCCGGCGCTCGTCGGTGCGCTGGATCATCGACTTGAACTCGGTGAGCAGCTTGGACGCCATGGACGGGCTGATCTGCGACTGCCCGTCGGCCACCGCGCGAATGGCCGTGGCCACCTCGTCGGTGGAGATCTCCTTGAGGAGATAGCCGGTCGCGCCCGCCTTGATCGCGTCGTAGAGGTCGGCCTCCTCGTCGCTGATCGTCAGCATGATGATCTTCGCGCTGGGGGCGACCTCCTTGATGGAGGTGCATGCCTCGATCCCGCCGCGCCGGGGCATCCGCACGTCCATCAGCACGATGTCCGGCAACAGGTCGGCCGCCTTGTCCACGGCCTCGGCCCCGTCGCCCGCCTCGCCGACGACCTGGATGTCCTCCTCGGCGGCGAGCACGATCTCCAGACCTCGCCGGAAGAGGGCGTGGTCGTCCACGACCAGCACTCTGATCGGCTCCGCGCGCGGGGCACCCGCATCAGGATCCCGGCCGAGGTCACCGTGGTCGGCGTCCGGGTCACGCATGGGTCCGAAGGTGTCCGCCATCGTTCCTCCCCCTGAAGGCTGTGGCCTGTGGTCCTGCCATCGCCAACCCAAGGCAGCGGCCCACCGGTTGGGCCGGTGCGGTCATGATTTCATGCCCGGACGCCGCCGCGATGCCGAGCGGGGCGTGAAGTGGTCGCACACCGGTGCCCCTGGGGGCGCACACGCGCTCCAGGGGCACCCGCTCCGCTTCGCCGGGCCGGATCAGCCGCCCAGCGTGCCGCCCGCCGCGGGCGGCTGCACCTCCGCCACCATCGGGTCCGTGCTGAGGTGGATGACGCCGTAGTCGTAGGCGTGTCGCCGGTAGACGACGCTCGGCTCCTTGGTCTCGGAGTCGACGAACAGGTAGAAGTCGTGGCCGACCAGTTCCATCTCGTAGAGAGCCTGGTCAAGGGTCATGGGAGAGGCGACGTGGGTCTTCTCGCGGACGACGAGCGGGCCTTCGCCCGTGACCTCCAGCGAGCCGATCTTCCTGGTCGGCACACCGCCGTCGGACTCCGCGGGCGGAACCGGAACGCCGTCGGGGTAGAGCGTCGCCACGCCCGGCACCACGTCGGGCACCTCGGCCGCCGGGATGCGTCGTGCGCCCCGGCGCACGACTCGCTTGTCGTGCTGCTTGCGCAGCCTTGCCTCCAGCTTCTCCGCGGCCATGTCGAGGGCCGCGTACGGGTCGCTGGCGGACGCTTCCGCCCTGATCACCGGACCGCGGGAGCGGAGCGTGATCTCCACTCGGTCACAGCGGTCGGCCTGGCGGGGGTTCGGCTCCTTGGACACCTCGACGTCGAGGCTCATCACCTTGCCGTCGAGCTTCTGGATCTTCTCCAGCTTCAGCTTCTCGGCCACGTGCTTGCGGAACCGATCGGGCACCTCGGTCTTGCGGCCCTTGACGACGATGTCCACGCAGAACTCCGTTCCCGGATAGCCCCGCAGCAGCGGCGGAGCATCTCCCTTTTGCACCAGGTCCCGGTGGGCCCCGGAACCTTCGGACTCGGTGACGTCCACCTCCTCCTCCCCCGTGGGCGAGATCTCCATCCCGCCGGCGCGGGTGATTGCGGAAATCACACGGCGCGGCATTCGGATAAGCGAGGTCTGGCCTGCGCCTTTCCTCACAACCGAACATATCTCGCCCGGACGTATGTCGTCACCCTCTACTGCGGCGTACCTCCGTTCAGGTGAATTTCCGCTCCTGCTACCTGCAACGACACAGGTAGGAGGTCAGTTCCTGACTATTTCGAAAGAATCCGGGGGCGCGGCGATCACCGCCGCCCGGAGTGCCACTCGTGTGGCCTTCGGTGCCGTCTTTTCCGGTGCACCCTGCACCGAGTTTCCGCTCTCCGATCGGACCCCTGTCTCTCGTTTCCCCCTTCCTTCCCGAGTTCCGCCGGGGTACACGGACGTTCTCTCTCCGCGATGCGAACCGGCCGCCTCCCGCAGCGCCCGCGCCGCCTCGGCGAGGGTCGCGCCCGTCGTCATCAGGTCGTCGACGAGCACGACCCGCCCCGCGTCGAGCAGCCGCGCCCCGCCCGCCGTCACCTCCAGAGCCCCGGCCAGGTTCTCCCGCCGCTCCCGCGCGTCGAGGCCCGCCTGGTCCAGGACCGGACGCCGCTGCCGCAGGACGGCCGCCACCCGGGCCGGAGTGCCACCGCGCCGCAGCCGACCGGCGGCGACGAGCGCCATCCGCCGCACCGGATCGTGCCCCCGCGCCCGCACGGCCGCCCGCGCGGAGGGCAGCGGCACGAGGATCACCGGGCCCGGCGGTCCGTGAACCGCCTCGTGCGGCGACCCGAGCTGCGGTCCTCCCTGTCTCGCCCGTCCCAATCCCGTCGGCCCGTGTCCCCCCGCCCGGAGTCCCGCGGACCCGATTCCCGCCGACCCCAGCCCCGCGCGCACGGCCTCCGCCAAGGCCGCGCCCAGGGCTCCCGTGAGCGCCAGCGCGCCCCGCTCCTTGTGCGCCAGGATGAGCGATCGCACCTCCCGGGCGTACGGCGCCACCGCGTGCACCACCGGCAGCCCGGGCGGCTCGGGCGACGGCCGCACCCGGCGCGGTGCCGCCCCGCCCAGCGCCCTCCGGCACCGTGGGCACAGCACCGTGCGCGGCGCCTCGCAGCCCTCACAGTCGGCCGGAAGCACCAGGTCCGTGAGGTCCCGCCACCATCCCCGCATGGCTCCACTGTGCCGAGCCTCCGGCCTCCCGGCCACCCCTGTGGACAGCGCCCTGTGGACAACCGACGCCCTTGCCCGACCGTCCTCACCCGCACGAGTGAGAAGCGCGCACGAGACCCCGGCCGGACACGAAAGCGGCCCGGATCCCCAAGGGAATCCGGGCCGCTCAGGAGACGTAGGACCGCCTCACCCCGGATAGACCGGCGCCGTCCCGTCCTTGTCCACCTTCTGCCACTGCGCCCCCGAGGGGAGCCGGACGATGCCGTCGTCCGAGGAGGCGACCAGCGGCGCCCGTTCGTCCTCGGCGGCGGCGATCGCCGTCACCCGGGACAGCGCGGCGGGCACCGGGCCCTCCAGCGTGGAGCCGTCCACCTGGACGTACCGCATCTGGTGCACACCGCCCTGCTCGCGGCCGACCACGACGAGCCTGCTGTCCCCGGCCCAGGTCATCGCCGTGACCAGCTCCATGTCGGGCGCGGCCGGACGCGTGCCGACGACCGCAGGGGCGTCGCCCGCCTCGTCCCCGCGCTCGATCCGGCCGATGAGCAGTGACTGCTTGTCGTCCTTCGAGGCCACGACCAGCGCGACCCGCACCCCGTCGGCGGCCACCCGCACATCGGTGATCCGGCCGCGCGGCTTGGGCAGCGCCACGGTCGCCGGCTTCCCGGTGTCCCGGTCCACGACGTAGAGGCGCGGTCCGGCCGGGTTCAGGTCGGCCACCCACAGGTCGCCGCGCGCGTCCCAGCTCGGCCGGGTCAGCCGCGCGTCCTCGGTCGCCCCGATGCTGGTGACCACGGGCTCCCCGAGCGTGCCAGCGGCGGCCAACGGCGTGACGTACAGCGCCCGGCCGTCGGCCGAGACCCCGGCCACCGTGTGGTCGTCCCGCGAGACGGCCACCGACCGCATCTCCTTGGTGCCCTCGCCGAAGGCGCCCGGCACCGGTGTCGCGCTGGTCCCGCCCGCGCCCGTCGGCATCCGCACCAGCCGGTGCTTGCCGTCGAGGAAGTAGAGGTACTGCGGGCTCTGGGCCGAGGCGCGCCACGCGACGTTCTCCGCCCCGTCCTCGTCCAGATCGCACAGCCGTCGCCCGCCGGGCCCCTCCAGCTCGACCGTCTCCAGCGTCGGCGCCAGGTTCCGCAGGGTGAACAGCAACTGGGTGGCCATCTCGCGGCAGCGGGCCCGTCCGACCCGCTCGGCCTGCGCGTTGAGCGGCACGACCAGGCGGTTCTGGTCGTCGGGCGCCAGCCCCGAGACCCCGCGCTGCAGGGCCGTCCCTGTCGGGAAGCTGGACCTGGCCACGGGTTCGAGCCACGAGGTCGGGCCCTTCAGGATCGAGCGCACCATCTCCGTCATCGGGTCGACCTTGCTGCGCACGAACACCGGGTCGGCGACCGCGACCGGCCGGCCGTTCGATCCGGCCCGGGTGTGGGTCGCGAAGTAGTACTTGTCGACCGAGGTGTAGTTGCGCTGGAAGTCGGACTTGCCCATGACGACGCCCGTGGGCGGCGCGTCGATGCGCCACTGACCGCTCTTGGGGTCCTTCGACAGATGCACCTTGGCGCGGTAGGCGCCCGCCGCGGGTTTGTACGCGTGGTCGCCGTCGACCGAGGCGACCTTGCGGCCCTCCAGGACGTAGGTGTCCGGCTGGTGCCCCGCCTGCTCCGGCCCGGCCTGCGTGACACTCGGGCCGTCGGCGAGCACGGTCGCCCGCTCCGGCCGCCAGACACGCGCGGCCGCGGGCGTCAGATACTTGCGGGCCGTGTCGTACTGCGGATCGTCGCTGGTCAGGGCCTCCAGGAAGCCCTGCACGATCGCGTTGGACGACGCTCCCTGGGCGGGCGGCACCGCGAAGACCCGCACCCCGGTGTCCTGCCGGGGCGTGGACTCGACGTCGCGCAGATCGCCACTGTCGGGCATCGAGGCGCATCCGGACAGCAGGACGACCCCGCATACGGCGTACGCCACCGCGCGTCCCGGCCGGCGCCGGGCGCCCCCCTCGCGGTCAGCGACCACTCACTGCCTCCCCTGGCTCGACGGGTCCTGCTGCGCGGCCGCCCCCGGACGGCCGTTCTCCGCCTCGGGCGCCGGGCCCGGAGCGCTGTCGTCGGTGCGCCGTGCGCCGTTCGCGGGCCTGGGCACCACCCGCGCGCCGTTGCCGTTGCCGGGCAGCGCGGTCGGGTCGGCCGTGGCGACGGTCTGGCGCGGCGGCAGCGGCGCCCGCTGCGTCTCGGTCGCCTGCGCGGGCACGGTGGCCCGCTTCTGCGCGGCGCGCTCGCGGCCGGTCTCACGGTTGCGGCGCGAATCCTTGGGTTCCAGCGGGATCGGTGAGCCGCGCAGCGGTTCGTCGGCGGTGCGGGGCAGCGTCAGCCGGAACTGCGAGCCGCCGCCGGGCTCGCCCCACGCCTGCAGCCAGCCGCCGTGCAGCCGGGCGTCCTCCAGGGCGATGGACAGTCCGAGACCGGTGCCGCCGGTCGTGCGCGCGCGTGCCGGGTCGGCCCGCCAGAAGCGGCTGAAGACGCGCGTGGCCTCGCCGGGCTTGAGCCCGACGCCGTAGTCGCGCACCGCGACGGCGACCGCGCCGCCCGCCGCGGCCAGCTTGACCACGACGTCCTTGCCCTCGCCGTGCTCGACGGCGTTGACGACCAGGTTGCGCAGCACCCGCTCCACGCGCCGGGCGTCCGCCTCGGCGATCACGGGCTGCTGGTCGCCGCTGACGCGTATCCGCGTGCCCTTGCGCTCGGCCAGCGGCTCGGCGCCGCCGACGACGCGCCGTACGACCTCGCGCAGGTCGATCGGCTCGGCCTCCAGCGCGGCCGCTCCGGCGTCGAAGCGGCTGATCTCCAGCAGGTCCGCGAGCAACGACTCGAAGCGGTCCAACTGGTCCGCGAGCAGTTCGGCGGAGCGCGCGGTCACCGGGTCGAAGTCCTCGCGCGCCTCATGGATGACGTCGGCGGCCATGCGGACGGTGGTCAGCGGGGTGCGCAGCTCGTGCGAGACGTCGGAGACGAACCGCCGCTGCATCCGCGAGAGGTCCTCGAGCTGCTGGATCTTGAGCTGGAGGTTCTGCGCCATCTTGTTGAAGGCTTCGCCCAGGCGCGCGATGTCGTCCTCGCCGGTGACCTTCATCCGCTCCTGCAGCCGCCCTGCGGACAGCCGCTCCGCGACTCCGGCGGCCATCCGCACGGGCGTGACGACCTGCCGTACGACCAGCCAGGCGATGGCGCCGAGGAGGACGACGACGAAGAGTCCGGCGGTCGCGAGGGTGCCCTTGACCAGGCTGAGGGACTTCTCCTCCTGGGTGAGCGGGAAGAGGTAGTACAGCTCGTAGGGGTGACTGTTCGGGTCGTTGACCTGCTTGCCGATGACCAGCGCGGGCTGCGACTCCTTGCCGTTGCTGTAGACGATGCGGGTGTAGCTCTGCGCCGCGGTCGTACTGCCGTTGACCCGCTCGCGCAGGGCCGCGGGCACGCTGTCGGTCGGGCTGACGTAGCCGGAACCGCGCGGGCTGCGGCCACCGCCGGTGTCGTCGCCGACGGGCAGCGTCACCACGTCGAAGGCACCCGCGCCACCGCTGGAGAGCGACTCCACGAGATCGCTCATCCACTGGATGACGTTCTGCGAGGGCTGACCGTCGGTGCCGGAGACGATGTCGTCCCCGCCACCGGTGCCGGTGTCGCCCGCGGCGGTCTCGTCCGCCTGCTGCCGTGCCACGGCGAAGCCGCCGGCGGCCTGGCTCTGGGACGCCTTCACCTTCGCTTCCAGCAGGCCGTTGCGCACCTGTCCGATGACGACGAAGCCGAGCAGCAGGACGACGCCGAGCGACATCAGCAGGGTCGTGGCGACGACCCTGAGCTGGATGTTGCGTCGCCACAGCCGCATGAGGGGCAGCAGCGGACGGCGGACCCAGCGGATGAACAGACGCACGAACGGGCTGCGCTGGAGCCCGCCGCGCAGCAGACGCGCACGGCGCGAAGCCCCCGACACGTCAGCTCGGTCCGGCCTTGTAGCCGACGCCGCGCACGGTCACCACGATCTCCGGACGCTCCGGGTCCTTCTCGACCTTGGAACGCAGCCGCTGCACATGGACGTTGACCAGACGGGTGTCGGCGGCATGACGGTAGCCCCACACCTGCTCCAGGAGCACCTCTCGGGTGAACACCTGCCAGGGCTTGCGCGCGAGCGCGACCAGCAGGTCGAACTCCAGCGGGGTCAGCGCGATCGACTGCCCGTTGCGCTTCACGGAGTGCCCGGCCACGTCGATCACCAGGTCACCGATGGTGAGCTGCTCCGGCGCCGGCTCCTCCGACCTCCGCAGCCGCGCCCGGATACGGGCGACCAGCTCCTTCGGCTTGAACGGCTTCACGATGTAGTCGTCGGCACCGGACTCCAGACCGACGACCACGTCGACGGTGTCGCTCTTCGCCGTGAGCATCACGATCGGCACCCCGGACTCCGCCCGGATCAGCCGGCAGACCTCGATGCCGTCCCGTCCGGGCAGCATCAGGTCCAGCAGCACCAGGTCCGGCTTGGACTCCCGGAAAGCGGCCAGCGCCTTGTCCCCGTCGGCTACGAAAGACGGCTCAAAACCTTCACCACGCAGCACGATGCCGAGCATCTCGGCCAGTGCGGTGTCGTCGTCGACGACAAGGACTCGTCCCTTCATAAACGACATCATCCCATTCTCGTAACGACGACAGAGGCGCAGGTGAGGCAGCTCACTGGCCTGTGACGATAGTCGTACCGGGGCGTCACTGTCTGCCCCGGTCCCCTCGAGAACGACGCCGACGACGCCGACAGGGTTGACTCACCGGACCGGTTGCCGCTCCGACTTCGCGTACAGCCTGGCCAGCGACTCCGCCGTCACCGGAGAAACGGTGCCCTCCTCGGTGACGATCGCCGTCACAAGTTCCGGTGGAGTGATGTCGAAGGCCGGGTTGTACGCCTGCGTGCCCAGCGGTGCCACGGGGACGCCGCCGCCCGGTCCCGCCACCGGCACCTGCGGCACGCTGAACTCGGTCACCTCGTACCCCGGGCGCTGCTCCACCTCGATGGAGGCGCCGTCCGGAGTCGCGGGGTCGACCGTGGTCAGCGGGGCCACGACGATGAACGGCACGTGGTGGTAGCGCGCCAGCACCGCGAGCGGATAACTGCCGACCTTGTTGGCCACCGAGCCGTCCGCCGCGATCCGGTCCGCGCCGATCAGCACGGCGTCCACCTCACCCGCCGCGAACAGCGAACCGGCCGCGTTGTCCGTGAGCAGCGTGTACGCCATCCCGCTGCGCGCCGCCTCGTACGCGGTGAGGCGGGCGCCCTGGAGCAGCGGGCGTGTCTCGTCCACCCACAGCCGGCGCAACTGTCCCGCCCGGTGCGCGGCCAGCGCCACCGCGAACGCCGTGCCTTCCCCGCCCGACACCAGCGCGCCGGAGTTGCAGTGGGTCAGGACGCGGTGTCCACCGCCCGGCAGCAGCTCGTCCAGCAGCGCCAGCCCGTGCGCGGCCATCCGGGCACTCGCCCGCGCGTCCTCCTGGTGCAGCGCCCGCGCCGCGTCCAGGGCCGCCGTCGTCGCCACGGTCGGGTCACCGCTGACGGCGAGCGCCGCCCGGTACGCGGTCAGGGCCCGGTCCACTCCCACGGACAGGTTCACCGCCGTCGGCCGAGCGTCCACCAGCGCTTGCGCGGCCTCGTCCACGTCGAAACCGCGCGCGGCGGCGAGCGCGACGCCGTAAGCCCCCGCGATGCCAAGCACGGGCGCCCCGCGCACGGCCAGCGAACGGATCGCCTCCACCAGCGCGGAGGCGTCGGTGCACACCAGCTCCACCTCTTCGGTGGGCAGCCTGGTCTGGTCGAGAAGGATCAGTACCGGTCCTTCGGGTGGTTCTTCCCAACGGATCACGGGTATCTCGGTCGGCCGCTTGTCCTCGCCCGGTCGCGCGTGCTGATCAGCCATGCGATGAGTCTGCCCCGGATCCGGCGGACAATTGACGGAGTACGGCTCCACCTCGGCCGGTCACACGACGACCGCCCCATGGCACGATGGCTGCCAACCTGCCGCCGCGATCACGCGGGCACCGTTAAGGAGCTTCGATGAGTGACACTCCGGGCTGGGCGTCGCCCGGATCGACCCCGTCGTCCGAGGGGCGGGAGCCGGGCGCGACCGGCCCCGCCGAGCCCGCCCCCGCCGAACCCGGGGCGAAGCAGCCCGAGGCGTCTTCGCCGGACACGGGCGCGAAGTGGGCGCAGGGGCAGCCCCCGCCCGCCCAGTGGTCCGCTCCGGCCGGACAGCAGGCGCCGGGCCACACCCCGCCTCCCCCGCCCGGGCCGGGCTGGGGCGCCCCGCACCCCGGCGGATACGGAAGCGGCCAGGGCGGCGGCTACGGCACCCACGGCGGCTGGGGAGGCGGCTGGAGCGGTCCTCCGCCCGCGGCCAAGCCCGGCATCATCCCGCTGCGCCCGCTGGGCGTCGGCGAGATACTCGACGGCGCCGTCTCGACCATGCGCACCTACTGGCGCACGGTCCTCGGCATCTCCCTGACGGTCGCCGTCGTCTCCCAGGTGGCCGTGCTCCTCCTGCGGGGGTTCGTCCTCAACGACACCGCCACCTTCGCCGACCCCACCCTCACCGCGAGCGAACTGGGTCGCACACTCGGCCGTGACGTACTCGGCAGCCTGATCGTGGCCGCCGTCCTCCTGCTCAGTTCGATCTTCGCGACCGGCATGCTGACGACCGTGACCAGCCAAGCGGTACTCGGCCGGCCTGTCACCGCCGGGGAAGCCTGGCGCCAGGCCCGGCCCCGGTTGCTCCGACTGCTCGGACTGCTTCTGGTGCTGTCCGCCATCTGCGTCGGTGTGTTCGCGGTCGGCATCGCCCCCGGCGTCCTGATCGGCGAGACCGACGGCTCGGGCGCCGCCATGGCGATCGCGCTCTTCCTTGGCCTCCTCGGCGCCTTCCTGGTCGTCGTGTGGCTGATGGTGCGCTACTCGCTGGCCCCCTCCGCGCTCATGCTGGAACGGCAGAGCGTCCTGAAGTCGATGGGCCGTTCCGCGAAACTCGTGAACGGCTCCTGGTGGCGCATCGCCGGCATCCAGGCACTCGCCTCGGTCATCAGCTACATCGTCTCCTCGATCCTGACGATCCCCTTCCTCGTCGTCGCGTTCGTCGTGAACAGCGGCAGCCTGCTGGACCAGCTCGGCGCCGGACACCAGCACCTGAGCTGGTCGTTCCTGATCATCTCCGGTATCGGCTCGGTGATCGCCTCCACGATCGTCATCCCGTTGAACGCGGGCATCACCGTCCTGCTCTACATCGACCAGCGCATCCGCCGCGAGGCCCTCGACCTCGAACTGGCCCGCGCCGCCGGAGTCCAGGACCACGGCACCGGGCCCGCTCCCGTACCGGGAGGCTGATGCGGTGAGCCTGACGGGGGGAGTTCTCACGGCGGTGCCCGCCCTGCACACCGCCACCGCGTCGGCCGCCCGCCTCCTGCTGCGCGCGGCACACCCGGCCCTGGCACTCGGTCGCTCCGGCGACGGACCACCGGTCACCGTCCCGCGCGATCCCGCGCGGGAGGCGGCCCGGCGCGAACTGTCCAAGCCGATGTACCACGAGAACGACCCCAGCCTGCTCCAGCGGGCCCTGGACGCCTTCTGGGACTGGCTGGACCGGCTGTTCGGCCGCGCCGCCACCGCGACCCCGGGCGGCACACTGGGGCTCGTCGTCGTGGTGCTGTGCGTCGTCGCCCTGCTGGCCGCCCTGTGGTGGCGGCTCGGCACACCCCACCGCACCCCCACCTCCGCCTCACCCCTCTTCGGCGAACGCCCTCGCACCGCCGCAGACCACCGCGCCACCGCCGAGGCACACGCCGCCCAGGGCCACTGGAACCAGGCCGTCCAGGAGCGCGTACGAGCCGTCGTCCGCGCCCTGGAGGAACGGGCCCTACTCGACGCCCGCCCCGGCCGCACCGCCGACGAAGCGGCCGCGGAGGCCGGACGCGCCCTGCCCGACCACGCCGACCGGCTGCGCTCGGCGGCCCGGGACTTCGACGACGTCACATACGGCGGTCGCAGCGCGAGCGAGGAGACGTACCGGCGCCTGAGCGCGCTCGACCTCGACATCCAGCGCGCCCGCCCCGTCCTCGCGGACCACGCCGCCCACCAGGGGGACGCCGGATGACCGCCGAGGCCATGCCGTCGCCCACGTCGGCCTCCCTCACCGCCCGCCAGACGTGGACCCGCGGACGGGGCCTCCTGATCGCCCTCCTGCTGATCCTGACCGGCGCGATCGCCATGGCCGCCATCCGCTCCCACTCGGTCCACGGCGAACTGGACCCCCGCTCCGCCGACCCCTACGGCAGCCGTGCCGTCGCCGAACTCCTCGCCGACCACGGGGTCTCCACCCGCGTGGTCACCACGCCCGCCGCCGCCCGCGCCGCGGCCGGCCCCGGCACCACCCTCCTCGTCGCCGCACCCGACCTGCTGAGCCTGCGTCAGCAGGGACTGCTCTACACGGCCACCCAGTCCTCCGGCGGCCGCACGGTCCTCGTCGCCCCCGGCCCCTGGTCCATCGACCGGCTCGCCCCCGGCGTCGGCGCGGACCCCGCCACCAGCGACCACTCCACCCTCGCCCCCGGCTGCTCCCTCCCCGAGGCCCGGCGCGCGGGCAGCGCCGACACCGGCGGCATCCGCTACACCACGTCCGTCCCCGGCGCGGACACCTGCTACCCCAGCGAACGCCTCGCGACGCTGCTCCGCCTGCCGACCGGCTCCCACAACGGCGACACCGTCGTCCTCGGCGCGCCCGACATCCTCCTGAACAAGCGTCTCGACCAGCAGGGCAACGCCTCGCTCGCCCTGCAACTCCTCGGATCCCGGCCCCATCTGGTCTGGTACCTCCCCTCGCTCGACGACTCGTCCCTCACCGACACCCAGGACCGCAAGAGCCTCTTCGACCTGCTCCCCTCGGGCTGGCTCTGGGGCACCCTGCAACTGTTCGTCGCCGCACTCCTCGCCGCACTCTGGCGGGGACGGCGCTTCGGCCCGCTCGTCCCGGAGAACATCCCCGTCGCGATCCGCGCCTCCGAGACCACCGAAGGACGCGCCCGCCTCTACCGCAAGGCCGACGCCCGCGACCGCGCCGCCGACGCCCTGCGCGCCGCGACCCGCACCCGCCTCGCCCCGCTCGTCGGCGTCCCGGCCGCCCAGGCCCACACGCCGGAGGTCCTGCTCCCGGCCCTCTCCGCCCACCTGGCGGACGGCGACGGCCAACCCGCCCCGCAATCCCTCCTCTTCGGACCGCCACCCACCGACGACGCGGCTCTCGTCGCCCTCACCGACCGACTCGACGCCCTCGAAAGAGAGGTACGCCGTCCATGACGGACCCGACCACCGACAACGCCGGAAACACCGGGGACGCGGACACCGCCCGAGCCTCCCTCGAAGCCCTGCGCGCCGAGATCGCCAAAGCCGTGGTCGGCCAGGACCCCGCCGTCACCGGGCTGGTCGTCGCCCTCCTCTGCCGTGGACACGTCCTCCTCGAAGGCGTCCCCGGCGTCGCCAAGACACTCCTCGTGCGCGCGCTCGCCTCGGCCCTCGAACTCGACACCAAGCGCGTCCAGTTCACCCCCGACCTGATGCCGAGCGACGTCACCGGCTCCCTGGTCTACGACGCCCGCACCGCCGCGTTCTCCTTCCAGCCCGGCCCCGTCTTCACCAACCTCCTCCTCGCGGACGAGATCAACCGCACCCCGCCCAAGACCCAGTCCTCCCTCCTGGAAGCAATGGAGGAACGTCAGGTCACGGTCGACGGCACGCCCCGCCCGCTCCCCGAGCCGTTCCTCGTCGCGGCCACCCAGAACCCGGTGGAGTACGAGGGCACCTATCCGCTCCCCGAGGCCCAACTGGACCGCTTCCTCCTGAAGCTGACGATCCCTCTGCCCTCACGGCAGGACGAGATCGACGTCCTCACCCGCCACGCGTCCGGCTTCAACCCCCGTGACCTGCGTGCCGCCGGTGTACGCCCCGTCGCCGGTCCCGCCGACCTCGAAGCGGCCCGCGCCGCCGTCGCCAAGACCACCGTCTCCCCCGAGATCACCGCCTACGTGGTGGACATCTGCCGTGCCACCCGCGAGTCCCCCTCCCTCACCCTGGGCGTCTCCCCGCGCGGCGCGACCGCCCTGATCGCGGCGGCACGCGCCTGGGCGTGGCTGACAGGCCGTGACTACGTCATCCCCGACGACGTGAAGGCCCTCGCCCTGCCCGCCCTGCGCCACCGCGTCCAACTCCGGCCCGAGGCCGAGATGGAGGGCGTGACCGCCGACTCCGTCATCAACTCCGTCCTCGCACACGTCCCGGTGCCCCGCTGATGCCGCTCACCGGACGCGCCGCCCTGATCGCGGCCCTGGGTTCCGTGCCCGTCGGTGTCCTGGAGCCCAGTTGGACCGGGCTCCTCGCGGTCAACGGCTCCCTGGCCCTGGCCTGTGCCTGCGACTTCGCTCTCGCCGCACCCGTGCGACGCCTCCTCCTCACTCGCTCCGGCGACACCTCCGTGCGTCTCGGCGACGCCGCCGATGTCACACTCACCGTCACCAACCCGTCCCGCCGTCTGCTGCGCGCTCGTCTGCGGGACGCCTGGCCGCCCAGCAGTTGGCAACCAGGCACCGAACTGGACAGCTCCCGGCACCGCCTGACCGTCCCGCCCGGCGAACGCCGCCGCGTGACGACCCGGCTGCGCCCCACCCGCCGCGGCGACCGACAGACAGACCGGGTGACCATCCGTTCCTACGGCCCCCTCGGGCTCTTCTCGCGCCAGGGCACCCATCGAATCCCCTGGACACTACGGGTTCTGCCCCCGTTCACCAGCCGAAAGCACCTCCCGTCCAAACTCGCTCGATTGCGTGAACTAGACGGTCGTACAAGCGTCCTGACACGCGGTGAGGGCACCGAATTCGACAGCCTCCGCGAGTACGTCCCCGGTGACGACACCCGCTCGATCGACTGGCGCGCCACCGCCCGCCAGTCCTCCGTGGCCGTACGCACCTGGCGCCCCGAGCGCGACCGCCGCATCCTGCTCGTCCTGGACACCGGACGCACCTCGGCCGGCCGCGTGGGCGACGCACCGCGCCTCGACGCGTCCCTCGACGCCGCGCTCCTTCTGGGCGCCCTGGCCTCCCGCGCGGGCGACCGCGTGGACCTGCTGGCCTACGACCGCCGGGTACGCGCTCTCGTCCAGGCGAAGTCCGCGGGCGACGTCCTGCCCTCGCTGGTGAACGCGTTGGCCTCCCTCGAACCGGAGCTCGTGGAGACCGACGCCCGCGGCCTCGCCGCCACGGTCCTGCGTACGGCTTCTCGCCGTTCCCTCGTCGTCCTCTTCACCACGCTCGACGCGGCCCCGGTGGAGGAGGGCCTACTGCCGGTACTCCCCCAGCTGACGAGCCGCCACACGGTTCTCGTGGCTTCGGTGGCCGACCCGCACATCGCGGCGATGGCTCAGGCACGGGGCGACGTCGACGCCGTGTACGAGGCTGCGGCGGCGGCCCAGGCTCAGCGTGAGCGCGCGCGGACAGCGGATCGACTGCGGCGCCACGGCGTGACGGTGGTGGACGCGACACCGGACGAGCTGGCGACTGCGGTCGCGGACGCATATCTCGCGCTGAAAGCGGCCGGCCGACTTTGACCGTGCGTTCCCGTGTCCCTTCCCCTCTCCTCTTCGGAGGAGAAAGGGCCTGCAAAAGGGTCCGGAAGAATGTCCCGGAACGCAGAAAACCCCCGCACCATTGGTGCGGGGGTTTTCTTAAAATTTGTTCGGCGGCGTCCTACTCTCCCACAAGGTCCCCCTTGCAGTACCATCGGCGCTGTGAGGCTTAGCTTCCGG